>CAZVZZ010000032.1:0-18563 GCA_964631505.1 uncultured Cytophagia bacterium | reverse complement strand
AGCCGCGAATATCGCTGAACAGAATCGACAGCTCGCGTTTCTCGCCGCCGAATTTCGGCATCTTGCCGCTCGCCAGCATTTTATCGACGACGCTTTTTGCCACAAACTGCGAGAACACGCGGCGCACGAACCGCTGCTCGCGGCGCTCGACAAAAACCAATTGCGCGGTGTTGCCGATGTAACTCAACACGATGGCGAGCACCGGCCCGGCCACCGGAATCCAAAGCTGCTGCACCGAGAAACAATACATGGCGGCGACAAACAGCGCCAACACTTCCAAAATGCCGAACACCATGCCGATCAGCGCATGCGTCGGCAACACGATGAGCATCGTCAAAAAACTCGCGGCGACGATCATCGCCAGCGTCAGCCAATACGGCGCGATCTGAATAAACGCGCGCTCCAGCAAGGTGCCGAGCGCGCCGGCATGCACTTCGACGCCCGGGGTTTTGCGCTTCTTCCCTTCGAATGAAAAAAACGGCGTGAGTTTGTTGTCCTGCAATTCTTCCACCGAGGCGCCGATAAACACCACTTGGTCTTTGAACGTGCCGGCAACGCGATGCTCTTCAAAAATATCGGTGTCTTCAATCGCGCCGAGATCGAACGTGCTGTCGTCCAAAACATCCGCGAGCGAAAACGTGGGGAACGTGCCGGCCGGGCCGCTAAAATTGATGAGAAACGTGTTGGGGCTGTAGGCGGGAATGGCCAAATCATTCAATCGCAACGCGCCGTCGTGGCCAGCGTGATCGATCACCGCCGGTCCCGGCGCCAGGCGAATGTACGCGCGCAGCGCCAGCGGCAAATATTTCTGGCCGTTGAATTCCTGATACAACAAATAACTGCGGATAAAGCCGTCTTCATCTTCCGGCACGTTGACGATGCCCCATTCCGAATTGGCGGCGAGCAGCGGCGCAATCGGCTTCGAAAGATAAACATTGAGAATGTCGTTCTTGGCGAGATCATTCACCACTTTGCCCGCAAAAATCACGCGACCGGAGCGTTCGGCTGCACGCGCAAAAATCAAATCTTCGTTGGGATTGGCAACGGCGGGTTCGGTGAAGGCAATGTCAAACACGATGAGCCGCGCGCCGGCAGCGGTGAGATTGTCGATGACGCGGGCATAATATTCACGCGGGTAAGGCAATTTGCGCGGCAGGCTGGCGAGCGCTTTTTCGTCAATCGCGACGATGGTGATGGGCAGATTCTCCACCGTCTCCGCGCCGCGCAGCACAAAACGCATGTCGTAACTTTTACGCTCGAGATTTTCAAACGCGGCCGTGAAGCTGAGAAACAGCGCCGCCAGAGCGGCGAGCAGGCTGATGCCGCTGCCGATGATCCATTTGTTGCTCAGGCGGTTCCATAAATCTGGCAGTTGCACGGCCAATCCACACAGTTAAAAACGAAAGGCGTAGTAGGCGCGAATCAAATTATTTTTGAACGACGGATTCGTCGTCAAATTGCCGGTCGCGTTTTTGAGGCCGCCGCGATCGGCGTAATTCAACAAATTGATGTCGAGCGTAAACTCGTGCTGCTCGTTGTATTGCAGCGCGCCGCCGAATTGAAAACCGGTTTGCGTATAATCGATGACGCTGAAGGTGCCGCCCACCGCCGGCCGCGTGCCGCCGGAAGCGCTGACGCGGCTGAAGGCGCCGTAGGTGCGCACTTGCAGGCCGTTGCGCAGCGTGCGTTTTTGCGCGAAATCATAATCGACGCGGCCGGAAAACATCTTGTAGTTGAACAAGCTTTGCCCGCCGGCGATATCGTTGTCGTTGGTAGTAAACGTCAGCGTGCTGGTGAGCGGCGCTTGAAAACGCGAACGCAAGCTGATGGTTTTGAGGTTGGCCGCCGCATCGCCGGCCAACGCGCGGGTGGCATTGTCAACGCGGTCGGAGTTGGTCACATTCAGCATCAGCGAATGTTCGAGATTCAGCGCCGGAAAATCATAATTCAACGTGAGCGACAAATCGCGCGTGGCGTTGTTCTCCAGCGTGAACGCCGGCACCAGCGTGGTGTCGATATTATTGTTGCGATCGTTGTTGCGAAAGCTGAAATTGAGCGACGGCAAATTCGGCTCCCAGAAAATCGACACGCCGAGCTGCACGGTGTTCAGGCGCGTGGCCGGATTGCTGGCGACGCGGTTGAAGTGATCTTCGTAACTCTCCAGGCCGGCGTTGAGATAAACGCGATTTTGCAACATGCGCCAGCGGTCGCTGATAAAAAAGCCGCGAATGTCGTTGCGCAAAAAAGATTGCGCCAGCGAAAGATATTCCGCGCCAATGCGTTTGTAGCCGGCGTTGATGAAATGATTGAAGTAATTTAAATTGAGCGTGACCTGATAAGCCAGTGAAGTTTTGCCGCGCGGATCGAGCGGGGTCGTGCTTTCGTTGAGAATGAACCAGCTTTCAAAATCTTTCGGATCGAACGGCAAATCAACGTCGGAAATGCTTTTGATGCTGTCCGCCGAGGCACTTCCCGCGGAAATGTCGTTGGTGAGCAGTGACCACGCGGCGCTGGCTTTGATCTCGGCGCGGCGTTGATCGAGCGCCAATCGCAAATCGGTGCCAGCCACTAAATTGTCGCGCGGCGTCGTGCGTCCAATCGTTGTCACATTGGCGGGATCAGTAGGCAATGAGTTTTTGTCATCGCGAATTTTCAGCAACGTGAATCCCCACAGGAAACCGTTCGGACTGCCGAAACTCGGCCGCAGCCCGAGCAAAGATTGTTTGAAGGTGCCAAAGCGCTGGCGGGTTTTCTGCGCGGTGAGGGGATCGATCACGTACAGCGGATCGACTTGCCGGATGGTTTCGCCGGTGACGATATCAAAATTCACCCAACCGGTGTTGATGCCGGCTTGAATACCGCGCACGCGCCGGCCCCACAACAGCAATTCATCATAATACGGCGTGGCGTCGCCGAGCGCCACTTTCAGCCACGGCAAGCCGGCATTGAGCACAAAACGATGGCGCGGCTGCAGCGCCGCATCTTCCAGCGAGGTGAAATAGGCCGAAGCCGAATATTGCAGCGCGCCGTTTTTGCCGTACAAATCGGCGCCGATATTGTTGTTGTTCAGCGTGACGCCGTTGAATTTTTCGCGGCGCGATTCGGCATAAACCACGCCTTCCACATTTTTGCCTGCTGCCGTTTCAGTTGTTTGATTCACCGCACCGGAAACCCGAAACCGCCAATTCACCGGGCCGATCACGTTGCCGGACTCATCGCGCGCCGAGATCGCCACCGTGTGTTCGCCGGGGCTGATCATTCGCGGCGTGAAAGAAATCACCACCGGTGAGACCTCGGCATTTGATGTCACGTTTTTTCCATCCAATAAAATGCGGATGGAAGCCGAATCAATCGCAGTGGCCGTCATGAACGAAGCCGAAATCACCACCTCGCTCGCCGCCACGGTGCTGTTCGGCTCCGGACTTAAAATTAACAGATCGACTTCGCTCGTTGCGGGCATTTCTGCGGCGACCGGACGATCCATTTTTTCAACTTTGTCGAGCACGCGCGGCGAAACTTCAGCCGGCGGTTTATTTTCTGCCGGCGCAGATTTCGCCGGCGGTTGCGGCGTTGGCTGGCTTTCGATGCGGGTTTCGGTGTTTTCGCGAATCGCGACTTCAATCGGCTGGCCGAACGGATTGCGTGCCGGATAGTTGACGACAGCGCGATCCGACAACAGCGCGACGAGAAAATATTGCAGCACCGGCACGCGCACGCTGCCCGCCGGAATTTGCCCGACATAACCCTGCGCCGCCGGCCGCATGTCAACAAACCGGAACGCCGCATCGGTGTTGGATTTGTAATACAACCGCAAATAAACCACGGTGCGCCCCGGGGCGATCACACGCGCTTCAATTTTGAACGGCTGACCGGCAATGCCGGAAGTGGCAGGAAAATGCTCGATTTGTTGAACGCCGCTTTGTGGCGGCATCGCCTGCGCCGTTACCGCAACCAGCAGCGCCGCCGCTCCGAGGAAAATTAAAAACGATTTAAACTGGGTTTGACTCCACTCACTCCCGCACCGCAGCCTCGATGCGTGGAAAAATTTCATTGGTATTAACCCTCGTCACCTCATGAATCGCGTAGCGCAAAGCGCCATGCGCTTTGCATTTATTGGTATCGGATTTTCAGTTTCTTCTTCTGCCCGTTCTGATCTTGAAATTCAATTTCCAGCTCGCCGTTGCCGCCGTCGTCGTTGGCCCAATTCGGCAATTCACCCGGCGTGGAATCATGCGACTCCGGCATTTGATTCGGCGCGCAGATGCCGGTCTGGCCGGCATTCACCAAAACACTGCCGAGGCTGTTGATCAATTCCACCACGCCGTCGAGGCAAATAATGATCATCCTGCCGTCGGCGGTCAGCGCCGTATAAAAAATCGTGCCTTTGACCGCGGCCACGCCGGACGGTGTTTCCACGCGAAAGGGCGCCGCGCCTTTTGTCACTTTCGCCCACAACTCGCCGATTTCCAGCGCAATCGTTTTCGCGATGCGTTGGCTGCCGGAGGCCGCCGCTTCGCGCTTGCCGTTAATCACGACTTTGGAGTTGCTGCGCACTTTCAGCAGGGATTTGTCGTCGGTGAAAATGATAGCGGCCAACGCTTGATCGCCCGTGCGCACTTGCGTGCCGGCATGTAACCGCGCGCCGCGAGTCGCGTCCTGCCAGGTATTCGCGCCGGCGCCGATTTGCACCGGCCCGCTGGTTTTCAGCATCAGCGCAATGTCTTTATCTGGCGGCGCCGCGTTTCGAGCCGAACCGGCTTTCTCATCGGCGCTGACACCAAGACTCGTTAATGTAAAATAACAAAATAACAAAATTAACTTACGCATATACCATTTCTTTTTATCCGTTTATCGTTTTATCTTTTTTTACTTTCATTCCACCTGCACGGCCAGGGGCTTGATCGGCTGCGTGCGCAAGAGATTCAGCAATTCGAGCAATTCCAGACGGCGGCCATTCATCGTTACCGCGCCGGTGGGCGTAAAACCTTGCAGCGGGCCGTTGCCTTGAAACAGCGCGTTGAGATCGGCGGAGTTCAACGCATTCAACAATTGTTGCAGCAGCACGTTGTTGCCGGGATTATTGAGGGCGTTGATTTGGAAGCACCAAATCTCACTCGGCAAGCGCGTTTCGCCGCTGGGAGCGTTGATGAGCGCCTGCACTTGCCAATAATACGTTTTGCCGAATTGCAGCGGCAGCGCCGCCGGCGGATAAATAAACGACGGGGCGCCGGCGAAATCGGCGCCGCGCTGCACGATCTGTTGCAAACGCGGCTGATTCTGCATCACTTCTTCGGGGCTGGCGTTGCCGGGCAACACTTCGCAAACGGTAAGTTGAAAACGGTCGGCGTTGGAGCTCCATTTAAATTGCGGCAGCAAGCCAAATTGCGCGACGCATTCGCGATTGCCCACCGGCGCACCCGGTGAAATCAAATCGAGCGTCGTGGGGTTGAAAATCGTCAGGGTCTCTTGTCGCGAATCGTTCACCACGTTGGGTTGGCGGGCGTCGGAAACGTCGAGCGTGAAAATGTACGTTCCCGCCGGCAATTTTCCCGTTTGCAAAACGGCGTCGGTGATTTCCTGCACGGCGCGGTCGTTGTAATCGACCTGGCTGCGGCGTTTAAGCTCGTCGTAAGTAACGGTGTAGATCGGCGGGGTGACGGCGATGGGCCGGGAAACGGCGCTCACAATCGGCGCCGCTGGAAAGCGATCGCTGGTGAGCTGAAAACGGATGATCACGTTGGTCGGCACGGTGATGCCGGTGACGCGCAGATCAAACAAGCGCGACACACTGCCGCTGCCGGTGATGTTAAAATCGGCGAGGCGAATGATCTGCGCATTTCTCAACTCCGGCGCGAGCGTCAGCGTCAAGCGCAGTTGTGCAAAAGCCGGCGCGTGCGCCAAGAGCAGAGCGATCATGGCCCAGCCGCTGCGCCGCAGCATTCGCCCGCAAAACAAGATTTTCATAAGCGTCGTTCCTGAAATGAGACACGGGATTTTCCTTTAATGTTAGTGGCATCAAATCCATTTTGCGGAAGGTTATTCCCGGCATTGCAAAAAATGTGACAGCATCGAAATACCGACAAAGCTCTGGAGAAAATCTTTGGGCAGAATAATGTGTAGTTCGTAAAAACCAGAAACCGTCCGGACGCTGAGCCTGTGAGTTTCAAATATTCTCGCACAAGAGCGTCCGGACGGTGACTTTTTACGAGAACCTCAACAATGGGTCGGCAGAATAATTTTTGTTGAGGTCTTTGGCTCGTTAAATCTGAACTTGTATCAAAAGGAATAGGTGGATGAGGCTTTCATAAAATCAGCGCGCAAGTAAAGCCCGAAAAGGAAATTATTCTGCCAAACAATCATTCGGCCTAAAAGAAAAGAGCTACCCGGTTTGCAGCCGGATAGCTCTTTAAAACGGATTGGTCGGAAAATTTATTGGTGTTGCGGCGTGGTGGCCGGGTTGATCGGCAGGACGGCGGGAATGGAAAGCGTGTCGCCGGGGTTCAAGCGCGAGAGATCGCGCTCCGGATTGTATTTCGCGACCAGCCAAATCGGCACTTGATAAATGTCGTTGCAAATTTCCCAAATATTTTGCCCGCGCCCGACTTTGTGCGTTTGCACCGAATCCACCGTGTAGCTCGAGAAGAAATCTTCTTCAACGCTGCGCTGATATTCATCGCGCCGCTGCTGAAATTCCTCGGCGTTCACCCGTTCATAGCTCAAGCGAATGCGCTGGCCGATATGAATATCCTGATTGGGCCGCAAGCCGTTCAGCTCGCGCAAACGGCGCGTGGAAATTTCCAGCCAGGTGGCGTAATGTCCGAGCGTTTCATCGGCGTCAACGTGAATCCATTCCGACAACGGCTCGGTGCGGCGGCGCACAGGCGGCGGCGCCGGATTCATTGTCGTTTGCACTTCTCCCGAACCACCCACCACATTGGCGCCGTTGTTGACCTGCGCCGGTTTGGCAGCCGGCTCAATGTCCAAGGTCACTATCGCCTCGCGTTCGACGCGCGCCAGCGGTTCAATCGCCGCATCATTCGACGTCACCTCAGACGACGCACTTAAAACCGGGCTGGCCACGTCCACCGTTGGAGTGGCGCCCATTTTCATGGGAACAGCAGATTCCACCGCCGTGGCGGCTGGCGCCGGCGCCGCACTCGCCAACATGTCCGCCGGTTTGGGCGGAATTTTTAAAATCTGGCCGCTGTTGATGCGCGTAGTTTTGCCGAGATTATTGTACTCTGCCAGGGTTTCAACCGGAACGTCATGCGCTTTGGCAATGGCCGACAAATTATCGCCGCGCTTGACGCGATACCAATCGGATTTCACCTGTTCTTCATATTTCAGACCGGGATCGATGCGCGCGAGCAGCGCCGGGCCTTCGGCATCCGGCAGCTTCGGCAGCCGCAGGGTGTAGCCTTTCGGAATGCGGCGCTGCGAGTTGAGCACCGGCGGCCGCAACGCCGGATTCAACCGGCGAAATTCCTCGCGATCCAGCTTGTAAGTTTCGATGACACTGTTGACGGTCAGGTAATGTTGCGTTTCGATTTCGACAAATTCCAGCGGTGTGTGAAATTCCACGTTGCCGAAATAATTTTCATAATTCGTGGCCACGTGCAACGCCGCCAGAAATTCCGCATAAAAATTGCGCGACGCAAAGCCGAAGCTGCGGCTGTTGTATTCGCGGTAGATGCGGCCGAAATCGTCGCCATACAAAGATTTCGCGCGGCGCATGCCGCCCAAACCGTGATTATAAGCGGTAATCGCCAGCGGCCACGATTGCAGCTCTTTGTAATTAAACTTCAGCAACTTCGCCGCCGCTTCCGTCGCGCGAATGGGATCGAGCCGCTCATCGACGTCATAATTGATCGTCATATACAAGCGGCCGGTCGAACGCATGAATTGCCAAATGCCGGCCGCACCGACTTTTGAATAGGCTTGATAATTGAACGAGGATTCCACGTGCGGCAGCATGATCAGCTCGATCGGCAAACCCTGCTGCGCAAAAACGCCTTCGATAAAATCGCGGTAGAGGCCCGAGCGCTGCAAGCCGAGATGAAAACGATCCTTCAAGCCTTGTTGCGCGCGAATCGAGCTCGCGGCGCGCAGCAAACGGTTGGGGTCGGCCTGCGCGCCAAAAATTTCTACGACGCGTTTTTCGCGCGGCGACAGGTTGGCCAGATCCACCGGCGTGGTCGCAAAACGCCGCAAGATCGCGCTATATTCATCCTTGATGCTCTCTAATTTGCGCCATTCATTGCGATAAGCCGTGGATGAAGCGACGTTCGCATCGGCCAAACCTTTTAGCTCGATGGTTTCGTAAATAATGCTCAAATCCTGCGTATCATGAATGAGCACCATATTGGTGGGATAATCCGCATAAACTTTACGCCAGAACTCGACGTTGGCCGCGATTTCCGGCGGCATGTAAAAAGTCGCGGTGCCGAATTGAACCGGTGGCCTGACGGGTTGTGCCCAACTGGAAGAGCTTCCTGCTAACCACAAGCAGATGATCGCTGTCCAAAGATATCTGTTCATGCTTCCTCTCAATAAGCTTCGCAATGTGAATAACTCCGTTTCCCTGTCCGATGCTCATGCGCCGGCGCATGGCACGGCGCTGGGTTTGGTCGCGGCCATGTCGCCTCCGCGGACACGGATGATTAAAGGATTTTGAGGTGATCGTCAACATCTCATCGAGTTACGGCTTATAGGCTTTCGTCATCCAAATCTTCGCCGGGCAACTCGTCCTCGAGAAAATCGAGGGTACGCAAATCAAACATGATGATGCGGCCAAGAATCTCCAGCAAATCATCTTTATCTTTGAGCCGGAGCCGTTTCAGCGTGTCGGCGACGTTCACAAAACCGTCGTTGTCATCGACCCAGCCATACAGCAGCGCAATGGCATGCTTGCAAACGACATTCCGCTCGCCGCAACTGCAATCCGTCACCATCTTGTGATTGTCCATGCGCACTTCGGTGAAATACTCGTCGGCGGCATCCTGCACGGTGCCGCTCATTTTGTGGCCGAACACGGTGGGGTGATGAATATAGCTGCCGCAATAAAATTCCCAACTCGCGCCTTCGGTGGCGCGTTGATCCAACTGCGACACCTGCTCGTGCGTGATCTCGCGCAGGAAGGGCGAAATTTCGTAATTGGTATGCATGATGTTGTGAACGTTGGTTTTTTGCCACAATTGTATCGAACGCGGCCATGCTGTTTCAAGCTGAAGCGGAATCGCGCCTGGACCTTTTGCAGCGTGAAAATTCATTTTACGAAAAATAAAAATTTGCCGCAAGCAAAAAACCACGCGAATCGAAATATTACATTAACTTTGCAATTCACGAGCCACGCGACGATAAAATGCAACGTGCGGTTGAGTTGCAACACCGCTTTTAGAGTGGTTACGCTATTGATTGAACAAGCGCCGCCGAGATTTTGTTTCTTAAAAAATCGAATAATTCCATTGTCGCAAAGCCGAGGCGAGTTTCATCATGGGTAAGCCAATAATCGCCGTCCAATCTTCACAATCCATTCGCTCAAACAGCAGGAGCCCCGGTCCCTCGATTTTTGCCGAACCGGCACAGTTGCTTGGATCGTCGATCGCAATGTAGCGCTGCAATTCCGCGTCGGTCAAATCGGCGCGCAATTGCGCCGTGCCTTGCACCACAAACTCCTGCGCGGCCTGCAAGCCGGTATGAAAAAGAAAGAGTCCCATATAAAATTCATGCGTTCGTCCGCGCATTTTTTTTAACTCCGCCAACGCGCGTTCCGGCGTGCCCGGCTTGGTGAGAATGTGCCGCTCAAACCACACGACTTGATCGGAGCCAATGAGAATGGCGTTGGGAAAATCTGCCGCCACGCTCATGGCCTTGCCCCGCGCCAATGCCAGCGCCAGTCTGGCGGGATCATCTTGGTGGTCATGATTTTCCTCAAAACGCGGCGCCACGGCCAGAAATTTTAAACCCGCCCGCTGCATCAGCTCCTGCCGGTAGGGCGAGGTGGAAACCAAAATGAGTTTGGGGGTATTCACGATCAAATTGTTTTGCGTTTGCTGGTTGCCGGTCAAACTGATTTTATGAAAGCATATCACAAAATGGCGGGAAAGTCAAGAGGAAAGATGGCGAAATAAACTCGTACCCGCTTCGCCGGCGGCAAAAGGCGAGTACGAGGTGGAGAGCACACCGTGTGCAGCGGTGCAATAAAAAAAAATCAACTCGCGTCTCAACAGCGCGCCAGGCCGAGCATAAATATGACGGCCATCGTGCCGAGCAGCAAATGGCCCGACCACCGTCGCTGCCAGGTTTCGACATAAGAACGTCTGCGCCGATTGGATGGGCGCAATAACGGCTTGGGAGAATTTTCAGGCATCCGCGTTCCGATGAAAACAACGGCGCCCCGCGAAGCTTTCTTTGCAGGCACAGGCATCGTTTCCCCTCAGGCAAGGAAATGCTTACAGGGCGCCGTTTAAAATAATTTGTGCACGAAGCAAGCGTTAAAAACTAAAACGCATTTAGGTTACCATCTCCAACGCAAGCGCAATGCCACATTTGTGCGACAAAGGCCGGCGCCGCATTTCCTTATTTTACAAGAGAAGTTTGGGCAAAAAAAATCAGGTGGGATAAAAAAGCTGTTTTGCAATGAGACATTGTTTCGGCATCGAACGGTGCGCTACGCTCACGATTAGACAAGTTCGCCGTGAACTCGGTAAAACGGCACGCTGTGTGCTTGTCGAAATGGGTTGGCAGAAAGATGAAATATCAACCGCGATGGCCGATGCGCAGATAGCGATGAAACGCCGGATGCACGGCAAACTCTTCGGCGAGCAGAACGCTGAAATCCGGGTCGCGCGCGCTTTGCCAAATTTTGCCCTGGCCGCGCGCTTTGAGAAAACCGATGTTGTACAAAATTTGGATGAGATCGTCCACGTGGCGCAAATTGCCGAGCCATTCGTGCTTGCCGCCGCGCGGATCGGTGAGCGCTTCTTCGAGCAGTTCCTGCAGTTTCGCCGGCAGGAGGCGTTTGGAGCCGCCGAAAAAACGCTGCAGAATGCCGTCTTTTAAACCGGGATAATACGAAAGAAATTCGCTGCCGAGGTCGCCGATTTTCCAGCTCGAGTATTCATGCTCGGCGTCCAGCACGTCTTCCCAGATCACTTTCAAATGCCCGCGCTGATCGGCTTTCTCGGCGGCGAGCCGGCAGAATTGCAGCACCTCGCGCGGACGCAGCAAACTGCGCTCGATGATGTATTGACAAATTTTCTCCGCGCTGTTTTGGCTGTCAAAAACTTCTTCCCAAACTTCCGTCGCGGCCAGCGGCCGCCGGATTTTTAAATTGACGCGCAGGCGTTGCGCCACCAGGTCGATGATTTCTTTGCGGCCCCAGAAAATGTGTTCCTGAAATTGGCGGTATTTGTCGATGTGTTGAAACTCGCGGGTAACGGCATTGTACATATCCGAGCGAAAAAACACGACGAGCCGCACCGGAATATTCGGCTGGCAAATTTCGTAAATCGCCAGCAGCAGGCCGCGAATAAACGTGTTGGCCTCCGCCGAATTATCCCAACCGTCGTCGAGATTGTCGATGAGAATATAAACCCCCTGCGGCAAATGCTTGGCGATAAAACTGGCGATGGGCAGGCGCAATTGATCGAGTTCCGCTTCCACGGCGAAGGCGTCAACGAGCCGGCCGGCGCGGCGCACCGCGAGCGGGCCGATGCCGACTTCCATTTGCTGCAGAAACAGGCCGGCGGTATGCAGCAGGCGATCAAAAGCATTCGGCTGCGCATAATTGTAATGCTTTTCCACGAACGCCGCGATTTTCGAGAAATCGGAATCATGCTGGCGGCGCAGCGATTTGGTCAACGCCAGCGCGGTTTCGCAAAGCAGGCCGTAATACCAAACGCGCTGCAGCAGCGTATCGGTTTCCTGCGTGTGCCGCGCCATGTCGCGCAGCCCAAGTTTCAGCGCGGTGAATTGAATGTGTTGCGGCGCCACGGGAATGCAGAGCGCGCCGGTTTGCGGCAACTGCTTTTGCAATTGCCGGCAGATCGCGCTTTTGCCCGCGCCTTTGCGGCCGATGATAAAGCGTTTCTCGCCGGAAAGCGCCATGCGATACGCCGGCGTTTCAATGAAATACTCGGAGAGGTGGGCGTCGTTTTCCGCCACGTCGTCGCCAAAGAGCCGTCGGAGCATACAACCCCTTTCAACAACAGGATTTTTGTGTTCGGATTTCTCGAATCGTCCAGATGGTTTGTGCCGCAAAATTCATATTGCGAGCCTGAGCTTCATACTGCTCAAATGATTTTACCGGCGGAATAATTTGAAACCGATTTCCCCCAATGTCAAGAAAAAATTTGCCGGGCGATTTGCGCTTGACTTTCGCCGCAAAAGAAATATCTTTTTATAATGGTGTACGATCAATTGCTTGAACCACATACATTCATCAACAAAGGAAAAAGATTATGGATAAGCTCACGATTGACCATATCGATCTCAAGGAAAAACGCGTGCTGATGCGGGTTGATTTCAATGTGCCGCTGGAAAATGGCAAGGTGACGGATGACACGCGCATTCGCGCCGCGCTGCCGAGTATTCAGAAAATTTTGCAGAGTCATGCGAAGCTGATTCTCATGTCGCACCTCGGCCGCCCCAAAGGCGGGCCGGATCCGAAATATTCGCTGATGCCGGCGGCGACGCGCCTGACCGAGCTGCTCGGCAAAGACGTCGAGATGGCGCCGGATTGCGTCGGCGCTGACGTGGAAGCGATGGTCAACAAAATGCAACCCGGGCAGGTGTTGATGCTGGAGAATGTGCGCTTCCACAAAGAAGAAGAGAAAAACGATCCGGCGTTTGCGAAGCAACTCGCGGTGCTCGGCGACGTGTACGTGAATGATGCGTTCGGCTCCGCGCATCGCGCGCATGCTTCGACTGAAGGCGTGGCGAAAATTCTCAAAACCGCTTCCGTTGCCGGTTATTTGATGCAGGCGGAATTGACGGCGCTCGGCAAATTGCTCACCGGCGCGGCGCAGCCGTTTGTGGTGATTCTCGGCGGCGCGAAAGTTTCGGATAAAATTCAGATCATCAAAAATCTCGTGACGCGCGCCTCGCATTTGCTCATCGGCGGCGGCATGGCCTACACTTTTCTCAAAGCGCAGGGCCACGAAATCGGCAAGTCGCTGCTCGAAGCCGAGCATCTGGGCCTGGCGACGAATTTGATGACGGTGGCGGATTATTCCAATCCGCGCAAGCCGGTGAAAATGGTGTTTCCGGAAGATCACGTCATCGGCTCGACGATCGAAGGCACGGACGCGATGGAACATGCCGAGGTCAATATTCCCGCCGATAAGCTGGGCGGCGACCTCGGCCCGCAGACGATTAAAAATTTCTCGAACATTATTTTGCAGGCCAAAACTATTTTGTGGAACGGCCCGATGGGCGTGTTTGAGAAAGCGCCGTTTGCGAAAGGCACGATGGCGATTGCCGCGGCGGTTGCCGAAGCCACCGGCCGCGGCGCGTTCTCGGTGGTCGGCGGCGGCGACAGTGTCGCGGCGCTGGCGCAATCCGGCCTCACCGACAAGATTTCGCACGTCTCCACCGGCGGCGGCGCCTCGCTCGAATATCTCGGCGGGCAAGATTTGCCGGGCGTCGAAGCGTTGACGAAAGCGCCGAAGAAGGCATGAGGTGGTTTTAAATTGTAAAATCGTAAAGCCTCGTCCACGGTTGCGGGCGAGGCTTTCGTTTTAAAAAAAGTGTGGCAAATTTGGCGATTCGAATGTAGATTATAGCAGCAATTTTTGCAATCACATAAATTTTGTGATGAATCCAATATCATGATGAGGCACCTTATGCCAACAGTTCAAGTCACCTCGCGCGTTGAAATTGATTTTGAAGAAGTCTTGCAGGGCATGGCGCGCTTGCAAATGCAAGACCTCGAACGGTTCGTGGATCGTGCCATTGCGTTGCAAGCGCAACGGCGCGCCCCGAGCTTGTCCAGGCGTGAAACCGAACTGCTGCAAAAGATTAATCAGGGATTGCCGACTCAGATACGGCAGCGATATGAAGAATTAAATGACAAGCTGCATGAAGAAACCATATTGCCGGAGGAGCATGATGAGTTGCTGCAGTTGGTTGAGCGCGTGGAGCTTGCCGACGCCGAGCGGTTGCAACATTTAATTGAGTTGGCGCGAATTCGGAATATATCGGTCGAGGAGTTGATGAGCCAACTGGACATTCGCCGGCCGGCCTATGCCTAAAGTCTACATTCCGGTTGATAGACAACGCGCCGTTATCGAACGCGCGGAAAGCCGCTGCGAATACTGCCAGAGCATGGCCGATTACACAACGGAGTCCTTCGCAGTTGAGCACGTTATGCCGCGGAGCCGCGGCGGCTCAAGCGAATTGGACAATTTGGCTTTTTCATGTTCCGGATGCAACGGCCACAAATATAACAAAACGGAAGTGAACGACCCCGCCGACGGTAAAACCGTTCCCCTCTTCAATCCCAGAAAACAAAAATGGCAATTACATTTTGGCTGGAGCGACGATTATACTCAGGTCATCGGCTTAACGCCGACAGGCCGCGCCACGGTTGAAACGTTGCGCTTGAATCGTCAAGGATTGATCAACATTCGGCGGTTATTATATCTGATCGGACAACACCCACCAAAGTCAAGCGAAGCATGAAATGTTGTTTGCGTTCAAGCTGATCTTGTAAAATAACGATGGACAAAATTATCGAAACCTTAGCCGGCCTCTTCCCCTTTGCGCCGCGTCTGCAAAGCTGGGGCGTGAGCCAGCAAGCCAGCGCTGCCATTGCCGCGGCGATTATCGCGCTGCTCGGCGTGGCGGGCAAAGCCTTGTGGCAACATCTCGTCAACCATTACAAAAACTCCAGAGCGGCCCGCGATCTGGCGCCGTATTTTGATTATCAAAAAGTGAAAGCCTCGCGGGCGCTGTTTATTAACCCGGCAAACTGACCCCATGTCTCGAACCGTCAAAGTATTTGTCGGCAGCACCTATCGCGATCTCATCGCCGAACGTCAGGCGGTGGAAAAGGCGATACAGCGGCTGAACGAAACCGTTCCCGTGGCCATGGAGTTTTTTGGCAGCAGCCCGGACACCCCGTACGACACCTGCATGAAAAAAGTCGCCGAGGCGGATATTTACGTGGGTATCTTTGCCCATCGCTACGGCAGCATACCCCCCGGCCACCAGCAGTCGATGACGGAGTTGGAGTACCGCCAAGCCATCGCCTTGCACAAGCCCGTGCTGATCTACTTCGCCGCGATTTCCGAAGATGACACCCCGAAAAAGAACACCGAAAAAGATCCGTCGCCGGCGCGCGATAAGCTGTTGGCACTGAAAGATGAATTAGAAAAAAACCACACCCTTTCGTTTTTTCATAATCCCGACGAGCTGGCGACGCTGGTCATTTCCGATATTCACAATCAAGGCTTGATCGAGGTTCCCAAAGAAGTTGTCGCCTCGCCGCACGGACTGTTGCAGATGTACCTGGAAGCGCTGCGCGATGAGCATCGCTGGTTGTCGATTTTGGGGCAGAATCGACAAGTGGAAATGAACACCCTGTATCTGCGGCTGCAACTTTCACAGCGGTTTCGCAGCCGCGAGCTGGAGACGGCATTGGTTGAGCCGTTGGAGCGAAAGCGCGTCGCCGGCCTTGGCGAAGACTCGCTCACTGGCCGCGATTTGGATATCCATGCCGCAGTGCAGCAGTTCACCCGCGTGGTTATTGTCGGAGATCCCGGCTGCGGCAAAACCACCTCGCTGCGCCACCTGGCGTATGTTCACGCCACCAAAAATTTGGAGCGTCTGCAGCGGAATCAGGAGCCGGAAAATTTGCCGATTTACATTCCTCTCGGCGTGCATGGCAGCCCTGACAAATCGTTGCGTGATTACCTATGGGAAGTGGTGCGCCCCTATGCCTTGCCGCTGTCCGTGGCGGAGAGTCTGGAGACGCACGTCCTTGCCGGCCGGGCTTTGTTGCTGATCGACGGATTGGATGAAGTGCCGACCGAATCGCGCCGGCAGGTCGCCCGTATGTTTGAAGGCATGATGAGCCGCTTTCCCTCGCATCCGATTGTGGTGACTTCGCGCGTGATTGGATTTGAGCATACGTTGTCCGGCACGGTGCTGGAAGTGTTGCCGCTATCCCCGGAGCACATCAATTATTTTATTCGCGCCTGGTTTGGCGCCATCAGCCGGGAAGAGGACGGCGTTGATTTATGCCAGCGGATCGCGGCGCAGCCGCGGCTCTTGGAACTGGCATATAATCCGTTCCTGCTCTCACTCATCGCCTTGATTTTCGAGCAAGGCAAGAAGTTGCCCGAACGCTGGGTCGAGTTGTACAATCTGTGCGTCATGACGTTGCTCGAACTCTGGGATAAGGAGCGGGGTCTGCGCAAGCGCAACCGGTTTGCTCTCACCATGAAAGAAGATCTGCTCATGGAACTGGCTCTGCATTTTTACGAAAAAGACCAAGCCGCGCTCTTGCCGATTCGCGAGGTTTTCAAACAGGTGGGGACGATTATCAATCGTCTGCAGCTTGACTGTGACGCCCAAACCGTTTTGGATGAGATCGAGCAGAACAGCGGGCTGCTGCGAAAGTTTTCCTACCAGCATTATGCGTTTGCGCACCGGACTCTGTTTGAATATTTTGTGGCGCGGGCATTGGTCGCCGAGACCGCCGGGGAAGCTCGCCTGGTGGCGTATTTTCGCCAGCATGGCAGCAACGCTCAATGGAGCGAAATATTCCGGCTGGCTACTGGTGTGCTGGAACAACCCACAGATTTTCTCAAGATCGTGTTCGACGCTGACGCCACTCTTGCCGCCCGCTGTTATCTGAATGCTGATCCCGGCAAGGTGGATCATAAAGTCATCCGCAAGCGCTGGGCGCAAATCGATCGCGAGCAACGGATTGAGCTTGTCCAAAATGTTCGCAGCCGGTGGCAGCAAGCGCAAGACAAACAGAAAGAAACCCAGGATGCGCTGGATTTTGTCATTTTCGTATTTCGCACCGGCGAGGCTGACACCGAAGTTTTATATCACTGTGATGAGCTGCTGCTCGCGATCGGCACCGACGAAGCCCGGCAGTTCAGCCGCCGCATGTTTGACCATTGGCCAACGGAACGGCAATACAAAACCCATGAAACCACATTTAAGCAGGACAAATACTGGCAAGGGGCAGAGATCAAAGGCGGGGAATTTAAGATGGGAAGCAACGAAGATGCCGACGAAAAACCAATTCATCCGGTTAAACTTTCATCATTCCGATTGGGCCGTTATGCGGTGACCGTGGGGCAATACCAGCGTTTTGATCCTGATCATAAAAAACGAAACCAGAAAGAGCATGCAGAATTTTTCAAAGATGAAAATCAGCCGGCAGTTTTCGTGAGTTGGTATGATGCTTACATTTTCTGCAAGTGGGCAGGCGGCCGCTTGCCCACCGAAGCCGAATGGGAATGCGCCGGGCGCGGCGGTATAGCAAGCAAAGGGTACAAATACGCTGGCAGTAACAATTTGGAGGAAGTGGGTTGGTATGATAAAAATTCAAACGGCAAAACTCATCCAGTCGCTGCAAAGAAGCCGAATGAGCTCGGGCTTTACGACATGAGCGGCAATGTTCGGGAATGGTGCCAAGATTGGTATGACCAAAAATATTACGCCGCGTGCCAGAAGTCCCGCCCAAGCGGGATAGAAAATCCAAAAGGGCCGGAAACTGGTTCGAGCCGGGTGTTGCGCGGCGGCAGCTGGAGCTTCGTCGCGCAGTACTGTCGCTCCGCGTTTCGGGCCGACGTCAATCCCGCCAGCCGGTACAGCAACACTGGCTTCCGCTTGGTGTTCGTCCCGTAGTCAGTTGGCAGCTCGCTCCGGCTTTACCTATGAGCAGACGAGTTGTTGGAGCGTAGTGAGCGAGCGCGAGGGACGAGCGCAAGCGAACGGAGCGAAAACAACGAGTCGGGGTAGGGGAGAGGGCGTGAAAATTTGAAAAGGTCATCACCGTGCAAATCAAATTATTTACAATCCCGATCGGCGACAGCGGCGCCGCGGTTGAGGAAATGAACCGTTTCCTCCGCGGCAACAAAATCTTGGAAGTGCAAAATCAGTTGATCAGCCACGAAAACGGCGCGTACTGGTGCTTTTGTGTCCGCTATATCGAAAAAATTTTCATTCCATCCGACGCGCCAAAAGGCAAGGTAGATTACAAACAAATCCTCGATGACGCCACTTTCAAGAAATTCTCCAGGCTGCGTGAAATTCGTAAAAGGGTCGAAAGCACACTGCCCGGGCGCTCGAAGCGCCCGGGCAGTGTCAGTACACTTGTAACTGAGACGACACGAAAGTTGAGCGCTTTGCCAAACTTTCATAAACAAAAATGCCCGGTGCTGGTAGGGCCAATGGATTTTGGTTTCGACGGCTCCGGGCATGATTTTGGGAAGTAAAACGAAAAAGCCCCGATTCTGCTCTCAGCACAATCGGGGCTTTTGAATTCACGCTCGCCTCAATCCCTCACGCCTTCATTGCCTTCAGCAAATCCGTCACCATGC
>CAZVZZ010000031.1:0-19937 GCA_964631505.1 uncultured Cytophagia bacterium | reverse complement strand
AAGAAAAGGTGGATGTCGCCATCGACTTGCACGGCGCCGAGACCATGTTTCCGGTGACCAACTGCATTGTCGCGCCGGAAAAATCCATGCGCATTGCCACCATCGCGTCATTAACCGTCAAAGCCATGGAAGGTTTTGAAAACCACGTTGAGCCGTCCCCGCAAGGATTCCGCGGCCTGTCGCACCGCGAGATCGGCGATTATTCCGAGACGCTGCCCTTTTTATTGGAAGCGCCTTATCCTTTTTTGGATCAGCCGACCGGCCCGAAGACGGCTGATTTGCTCATGACTGGAAAGGATCCGTTTCTCTTGAGTCTGGCCAAGCAGCAAAAACTCTTTGTGCCTTATGACGAATCCGGCTGGCCGGTGGCAAAACGCGTGGGACAACACAGCTCCGTCACGTTGGAAATCATCAATCAATTCTCGCGGAAGAATGCCGACAAGGCAATTCAAGTGAGCCATGTGCCGCGCTATGCGGAAATCGTCGAAAACGGCGTGGGCCATTATTTTCACGATCCGCGCCAAGCCCCGAAGGAGAATGTCTATCAGAATTGAGTCATTTAGCCATCTGAACGGTCCTTCAAAAATTTAAAGCCGCTCACAGAATCAGAATTCGCACAGAAATTTTTGTGGCCTTGTTTCAGTGAGAATTCTATTTCTGTGTGCCAAATCATATTTGTTCAATTGGCTAAATTTACACAGTTTTTCTCACAGTCAACTTCACAACATTCAAGGAGATTTTATTATGAAGAACGAAAAAGCCGATCTCATGACTAGCGGCAACATCGCGAAAGCCCTGAGCGTTTCTGACGCCAAAGTGAAAAAAGCGATTAAAGACCTGAAGATCAAACCCGACGCCAAGAAAGGCGTCTGCAATTATTATTCGCCGGCGGCGCTGGGGAAAATTAAAGCGGCATTGAAATAAAGAACGGGTGTTTTTGAAGAGAAAATGGATTTCAAATCCAAGCAAATGCCGGTGCATCCAACGCTCGCTACGCACTCGTTGCCTGGCCACGTGCAGTGGCTGGAACAACCGACCTGTTGTTTGCTGCCTTCGCTGCTCCGGCTAAATTCGGCATCGGTGGTTATCGCTGGCGCTCAATCTTGCTGCTCACAGCGAACGACGCTATTTCCGGATGCTTGCCGGATCGGTGGCCGATTGGGTGATAAAACCGGCGACAACTGTTGCGATGGCGGCATAGAAGTTTTCAGACGAATTTCTGCGTAAGAAACGGAAATTTTCTTATTATTAGGAATCTGAGGGATTTTGTTTGCATCTTTAAGAATTATTAAAAATCTTCACGAAAATCCTCTGCCGTAACCTACTGAAAATTCGAATTCCTTTCGGTTTATTTTGCCAAGAAAACAGGCATAGTTGTTGGTTTGTTATTTTGACGGATGGGAGGCAGAGTTTGCTGCCGGAAATTATTATGACAAACCGGAATAGTAAAAGACGCCTATTAATTTGAAAGGATCAATGCCGAAATTTCCTCAAAACGCAAGTTAATCAGATGTGCAAATGAGCATGAATAATGGATCAGAAATGATTGGTGAAATCATTTCTCATTACAAAATTCTCGAAAATCTCGGTAGTGGCGGCATGGGCGTGGTTTACAAAGCCGAAGATACCAAGCTGAAACGGCTTGTTGCCCTTAAATTTTTGCCGCCGGAGTTGACCCGTGACGAGGAAGCCAAAGAGCGTTTCATTTACGAAGCGCAAGCGGCGGCGGCGCTCGATCATCCGAACATTTGCGACATCCACGAAATCGGCGAGACGGAGGACGGCCAGCTTTTCATTGTCATGGCGTATTATGAGGGTGAAACGCTGAAAGAGCAAATTGCAAGTGGCAAGTTGCAAGTAACGGAAGTAATCGACATTGCCATACAGGTTGCGCAGGGATTGGCGAAAGCGCATGAGCATGGCATCACCCATCGCGACATCAAGCCGGCGAACATCATGGTGACCAACGACGTTGTGGCCAAAATTTTGGATTTCGGCCTCGCCAAGCTTGCCGGGCAGGCGCAACTCACCCAAATCGGCACGAGGCTCGGCACTGCCGCGTATATGTCTCCAGAGCAGACATACAGTGAAGACGTGGATCATCGCGCGGACATCTGGTCTTTAGGGGTGATGCTGTATGAGATGCTGACCGGGCAGATGCCATTCAAAGGCGAATATGAGCAGGCCGTGATCTATTCCATCTTGAACGAAGAGCCGGAACCGCCGAGGCGTTTGCGTTCGGAGGCGCCGATGGAATTAGAACGGATAATTCTCAAGGCGCTGGCGAAAAAGCCGGCGCAACGGTACCAGCAGGTGGACGAGCTGTTGGTTGATTTGCGCGCTCTCCGGCAGCCGGTTTTGTCTGGCGTCTCCAAACAGGTGCTTGCCGGAACCGCGCCACAAGGACGAACGCGCGCCTATTTGTATGGCGCCGGCGTGATGGTGTTGGCCTTGATCGTCGGGTATGTATTCTTTTTCCCGGCGGCTGTCACAAGTGACCGAAAGTCCATCGCCGTCCTTCCTTTCAGTAATTTGAGTGAGAGCAAAGAAGATGAATACTTTAGCGATGGGCTTACCGAAGACGTCATTACTCAGCTTACGAAGATTGCCGACCTGAAAGTGATTTCCAGGATGTCCGTGATGCAGTACAAAGGGGGCTACAAAAATATTCCTGATATTGGCAAGAAGCTTGACGTTGCTACCGTACTTGAAGGAAGCGTAAGACGCGCCGGAAATCAAGTGCGTGTCGCTGCACAGTTGATTGATGCAAATGATGAGAGACTGCTCTGGGCAGAAACTTACGATAAAGAGATGACAGCGATCTTTGCCATTCAAACTGATATTGCCCAGCAGATTGCCATTGCACTCAAGGCGCGGCTTCTATCTCCAGAAAAGGCACAAATTGAAAAAAAGCCCACTGGAAATATCACGGCGTATGATTACTATCTCAAAGGACGTGAGTATTATTATCGCCATAATAAAGAAGGCTATGAGACGGCTGGCAGTTTCTTTGCAAAAGCACTCGCGCTTGACTCGACGTACGCTAGCGCCTATGCGGGGTTGGCTGACGCTTGCGCGCAAAGAGATTTGCTTGATTCCGCCATCACCTTGAGCCAGCGTGCGATCGCGATAGACGCGGGCCTGCCCGAGGCATACAAAGCATTGGGACTCGCTTATTATTATAAGGGATGGACGCGGAAATCTCTGGAAGCCAGCCTGCACGCGGTAAAATTGAATGCAAATCATTTTCCGGCTATCGTCAATGTGGGTTGGGCGCTGCTCGAAACAAATGCAGGCGATGCCCTGCCCTGGTTTAGAAAGGCATTGGTGTTAGCCCCCACCTCTGCAAGCGTTGCACGCGCCATTGGTATCGCATATACGGTTCTTGTTGATGAGGCAAATGCTGAAAGCTGGCTCAAAAAGTCCTTGGAACTTGCACCGGATTATCTTAGGAGTTACTATGAATTGTGGCAATTGTACGTGCAAGGAGGACAATATAAAGCCGCGAAGGCAATTGCGCAGAAAATCCCGCCGAATGCGCCAAATTATTTGCAGGTTTCGGGCCTGTCTTATCTCCTGGATCGTAACTATGAACAAGCAAGGGAATATTATGAAAAAATAGTATCAGGCAATCCACAATTTCGATCTTTGGAGTTGGCGTATGTTTACAAAAAAACCGGCAAGGACAGCGACGCACACAAGATGTTCGACTATTTTTTCAGTCGGAGTCAAGCAAGAATCCGGGGAGGGAGCGAACGCAGTTCACCACGCTATGAAATGGCACGTATTTATGCAGCTTTAGACAGGGAATCGGAAGCATACGAATGGTTGCAACAGGCGATCGCCGCCGGCTGGATCGAGTATCGCTGGGGAATGATTGATCCGTTACTGGAAAATTTACAGCACGAGGAACGGTTCAGGCAAATGCTGGCACAAGTAAAAGCGAAAGTTGATCAGATGCGCAAACGGGTAGAAGAGAGGAAAAAGGAATGATCGATAAAATGAAAATGACGGACCGCCAGCGACAAATTCTGGGCTGGATCGCCGTGGGATTTTCCACGCTGATCGCTTGCTTCTGGGCGTTTTGGGGCAGTATCGAAAATTTTCACGAAGGCTGGTATTTTCCCTCGCTCTGGCAGAATCTCGGGCTGATGCTTGTCCAGTATTTATTGATGACGATAATTTTTGTTGCCGTCGCGTTGCTCTCGGTTCAGTGGCCGCGACTGGGCGGACTCATTCACGTCGCGGCGGGAATATGGGCTTTCTGGTTTTTTTCCGGTGCGTCCATCGTGGTTATCGTTTTTTCCATCACTCTGCCGCTGCTCTTGCTCGGTGCGTTTTATTGGCTGGGACGACCGGAACCGAAAAAGCTGGCGAGAGGCCTCATCATTGGACTGCCGCTTTTGACGCTGATCGTTTGCGGCATCGAACCCGCCATTCGCGTCGCCGGCAGAATTGATGACGGCAAGCACGACGCGCGGCTGGTGGAAGGAAACGGCGTGCAACTCGTTTGGGCGCCGGCAGGGCCGGGCTGGCCGCAAGACGGCGTGAATTGGGAAGAAGCCAAGCGCCGCTGCCGTTATCTCACGGAAGATGGAAAATCATTGGCCGACACGCCGCAAGATATTTGGCGCTTGCCGACCGTCGATGAAGCCATTCGCTCGATGGCGCGCCACGGCCAAAACAGCGGCGGCCGGTGGAATGCAGAAACCCAAAAAGCTTCTTTTCAAAAAACGCCGGACAAAGAATCGCCGCTGTGGGATAAATATTCCAAAGTGATTTACTGGTGGACGGCCACCGAAGTGGATGAGAAGAACGCTTACATCGTCGTGTATAACGGTCAGGTTTGGCCGCGGTCCAAGAAGGCGTATTGGGGTTATCTCGGTTTTCGGGCGGTTAAAACCGAGGCGAAGGAGCGCTCATGAATGCGCCACCAACCATGATTGAGGCCGCCTCTTCAACCGCGCGCATCCGGCGCGCTTATGATATCTGGAGCTACTGCTATGACAAGATCAGTATCTCGCTGGAGCATGAACCGCGCCTGCTGGGCTTGGAGCGCGCGGCGCTTGGGCCCCATGATCGCGTGCTCGAAGTCGCCGTCGGCCCGGGCGTGACGCTCGTGGAAATCTTGCAGCGCGTGGCGAAAACCAACGTTGTCTGTGGCATCGATCTTTCGCCGAAAATGCTGGCCAAAGCGCGCCGGCTCGCCCATCGCGCCGGTTATAACAATATTGATTTGCGCAATGCCGATGCGCGGCAATTGCCATTTGCGGAATCGACGTTTGACGTGCTTTACAACAGTTACATGCTGGATCTGATGCCGTTGCCTGACATGCCGGTGGTGCTGAACGAATTTAAGCGCGTGCTCAAGCCGGGCGGCCGTTTGGTGCTGGTCAATATGAGCAAGCCGGAGGGAGGCCGATGGAGTTGGTGGGAGAAATTTTATCAGAGTTTACCGGCAAGCTGGGTGCCGTATCTGCTCGGCGGCTGCCGGCCGGTGTTGATGGAGAGTTTCGTCCGGCAAGCCGGTTTTGTGGATGTCACGCGGGAATTTCTGGCGCGGGCGATTCCTTCGGAAATCGTCACCGCCAAAAAGCTGACGTGAAAGGAGTCATCATGAATCTTCCAAAATCTGTAATCATCATTTGGACGATCGCCCTGCTCGCTTTCGCCCTCGGCATTTATTTTTATCCGCAACTGCCGGCGCAAATTCCCTCGCATTGGAACGCGGCCGGCGAAGTGGATGGTTACATGGGAAAATTCTGGGGAATCTTTCTGGCGCCATTCATCATGCTCGGCATGGCTTTGCTCTTCATCCTGCTGCCGCGGATCGATCCGCTGCGGGAAAACTACCAACGTTTTCGCGGTTACTACGACGGTTTTTTCATCCTGCTCGCCGCTTTTTTTCTCGTTATTCAACTGCAAGTCATCTTGTGGAGCCAGGGCGTGCAGATCAGCCCGAACGTGATTTTCCCCGTCGCCGTGGGTTTGTTGTTTTTTTATATCGGCATTCTGTGTGCACATGCGAAGATGAATTGGTTCATCGGCATCCGCACGCCGTGGACGTTGAGCAATGAAAAAGTTTGGGAAAAAACGCATCGCCTCGGCGGCAGACTTTTTAAGCTTGCCGGCGTGGTGGCAATCGTCGGCGTTTTCTTTGGGAAATTGGCTTTTGCTTTTGTGATTGTGCCGGTACTGATGGTGGCGATTTATACCGTTGTCTATTCGTATTTCGCTTATCAGAAAGAACTGAAAGGAACAGCAGCGTAATTCGTCTTGTTCTTCCACAATCGGTGCGGAGATAGCTGGGCATGAAGTGGGAAGCCGTATAAATTGAGGAGAATTTGCCGATGATTACCAAGTATGAGTTGGAAAGCTTAAGAAAGTACGAAGCCCGCCCGGAAAGCCCGGTGCTCAGTGTTTATCTGCATTTGGAACGTGCCGATGGGGCGAATGCCGCCCACGCGATGCTGACGAAACTGCGGCAAATGCTCAAGACCATCGAGCAAACCTTGCCGGAGCCGGAGCGCCATCATTTCAATGCGGATGCGGAAAGCGTTCTGCAAAAAATGGACGGTTATCAACTGCACGGGCAAAGCGTGGTTATCTTCTGCGATGTTTCGGAAAATTTTTGGCGGCGGTATGATCTCCAGGCGCCGGTGCGCAACCAAAGCTGGTGGGAAGAAACGCCGCACGTGCGGCCGTTGTTCGAGCTGATCGAAGAGTACGAGCGTTTTGGGGTCGTTCTGGCCGATAAAACGCATGCCCGGCTCTTCACCGTTTTTCTCGGCGAGATTGAAGAACAACACGAGGCGTTCGCGCCCGCCGAAGTCAAACACGTCAAAACGCCGGCACGCGACCGGCTGCGCTCGCAGGCGAACATGCAGCGCAAAGCGGAAATGCACGCGCAGTGGCATCTCAAGCACGTCGCGGAAATGCTGGATCGTTTGACGAACACGCACGGTTTGGACCGGCTGGTGCTCGCCGGGCCGGTTGAAGCCACCAGCGTTTTGCGCCGTCTGCTTCCCAAACGGTTGCGTTCGCGCGTGGTGGGGACGCTGACGTTGCCCGTGCATGCAACGGCGCAACAAGTGCAGCAAGAAACGTTAAAGATCGAAGAACAAACGGAGCGGGCCGAGGAAATCGAACTGGTGGATGAGCTGCACACCACCGCCGCCAAGAAAACTTTGGCCCGTGAGGGATTGCTGCCGACTTTGAAGGCGGTTAAAGAAAAGCGCATTTCGCAGTTGGTCTACGCTGAAGGCTTCAATCCGCCCGGCAAGGAATGCCTGAATTGTTCCGTTTTGTTTCCCGAGGACTATGAGTCCTGCACGGATTGCGGCGGCAGCGTGCGGCCGATGGATGATCTCCTCGAACGCATGACCGAGAAAGTCACCGCCGGCGACGGCAAAACCGAAATGGTTCGCGGGCTGGCTGCACAGCGCCTCCAAAGCAATGGCGGAATTGGAGCTTTCTTGCGATACTGAACGAATTTATGGAAAGGAGAAAATGCCATGCCGGCCTACGATTATCATTGTAAGGACTGCGGCCACGAATTTATTGAGGTGCATCGCGTCAGCGAGCACGACAAGCACAAACCGCGCTGTCCCAAGTGCAAAAGCGAAAACATTGAACAAAAGTTCGGTGCATTCTTTGCTAAAACTTCCAGAAAAGCGTAACGACAATTAAAGGAGAACGTATTATGTCAGACAAAAAAGCCGATCTCGCCGGGCCCGGCATCGGCAACTATGACGAGCTGGAGAAAATCCTGCCGCGGGATTATCATTCTCTGCTCACGCCCAAAGAAACGCAAAGAGCGATCTTTGCGGTGAAAAATTATATCGAAGAAAATCTGTGCAAAGAGCTTAATCTCATGATGGTCACGGTGCCGCTGATCGTTGACGTGGAAAGCGGCGTCAATGATTTTCTCGACCGCGACGGCTCGCGCACGCCGATTCAGTTTCACATTAACAACGATTACAACAAGCATCCGGTCGATGCGCAAGTGGTGCAAGCCGCGACGAAATGGAAACGCATGGCGCTCAAGCAGTTCGACATGCAAGTGGGCGAAGGCCTGTGTACCGACATGCACGCCGTGCGCAAAGATTATTTTCTCGATCACGATCATAGCGTTTACGTCGATCAATGGGATTGGGAATTGCACATCACGGAAGCGCAACGGAATCTGCAGTTTTTAACGCAAGCGGTCAAGAAAATTTGGAAAGTGATCAAAGGCGCGGAGGTTTTTGCGCACGAGCATTTTTCAAAATTGCAGACGAGCAAATACCCCGACCTTCCCAATGAATTGACCTTTTTGCACGCGGAAGATATTCTGGATAAATTTCCGGATCTGCCGCGCAAGCAGCGCGAGACCGCGATTCTGCAAGAATATCCCGCCGTTTTCATTTACGGCATTGGCTGGACTTTGAAAGACGGCTATCCGCACGAAATGCGCGCGGCGGATTATGACGATTGGGTCACTGAAACCAAATCCGCCGATGGCAGGCCGATGCACGGTCTCAACGGCGACATTCTGGTGTGGAATCCGGTGACCAAGCGCCGCCATGAACTGATGTCCGGCGGCATTCGCGTCAACGCCGCCTCACTCAAAAAGCAGCTTGAAATCACTGGCCAGCTTGATTTTCTCAAATTGCCGTATCATCAAGCCATCATGAAAAATGAAATTCCGTTGAGCCTCGGCGGCGGCATCGGCCAGGCGCGCACGCAAATGCTGCTGCTCCGCAAGGCGCACTTGGGCGAAGTCACCGTCACGGTTTGGCCGAAGATTCTCAAGGAGATGTGCCGGAAGAAAAACATTCACGTACTGGAATAAATTGAAAGGAGCGTCGAACCATGTCCCCGCTGGAAAAAGTCAAGTCCTATCTTGACGAAAAACGCATCCCGTATGAAACCATTCATCATCGCCGGGATTATTCTGCGCAAAAAACCGCCGCCGATACACACACGCCGGGCAAGGCGTTCGCCAAAACGGTCATCCTGGCCGCGGACAATAAATTTTATATGATGGTTTTACCGGCCATGTACAAGATCGATTTTCAAAAAGTGCAACGCGAGTTGCGCGCGAAAGAGGTGCGCCTGGCAACCGAAAGCGAGGTTTCCGGTTTCTGCACCGGTTGCGAAGTCGGCGCGATGCCGCCCTTTGGGGCATTTTATAAGCTGCCGGTTTATGTCAGCCATTATTTGCCCGAAGATGCCTTGGTCACTTTCAATGCCGGCACGCACGAAGACGTCATGCGGATGAGCTATCGTGATTACGAAAAATTAGTTCAACCGCTGATCATGAATTTTACCATTGATCATTGAGCTTCATGGCGCCCCGGCGATTCGCGGCGAGGCGGCATTTTACCATCATGGCGAAAACAATTGTTTGCAGCGATAATTTTTTTTACTCAACCAATCTTATAGGAGGTTGCTATGAAATATCTCACGGCGAAGGATGTGATGAATCCCAACGTCATTTCCGTGCCGGCGGAGTGGACCATCGAGGAATTGTCGCAGTTCCTCATCGACAAAGCCATCTCCGGCGCGCCGGTCAAAGACGAAGCCGGCCATTTGATCGGCGTGGTTTCGTTGACTGATATTGTGCGGCATGATAGCCTGGCGGAGGTCGATTTGCGCGCCGATGAGCCACACGATTATTACATGCACGGCTGGGAAGATCGCCTCGCGCCGGAAGACCTGTCGTCGTTCCACGTCGAAGACCGGCCGCAGGCTTTTGTGCGCGACATTATGACGCCGATGCTGTTCAAGGTTGATGAAAGCACCTCGCTGCAGGAAATCGCCGATACGATGATGGGTGGCAAAGTGCATCGCTTGTTTGTCACGCACAACAAAAAGGTCGTCGGCATCGTGACCACGATGGATATGCTGAAAGTAATTCGGGATATGTAGACCTGTAGACCCCGGGCAGCGCCGAAGCTGATTAGGCCGAGCGCCGTGGAAGCGTTCAGGATAATTTGCTTCTTTAAAATAGAAGGGTTGTAATTTTCCCCGCGAAAAAACGCCAGGCCGGGAGAGGAAATCTCGCCGCGGCCCGGCGTTTATCATTTTAAGCGGCCGGCGCGTGAACTTTGCGTGGGCGTCTCATACGGCCCGCTTCAAAACGCGGTGACCAAGCCCGCGGTAAAAAGATGCCGCTTGTATTCGATATCGTAGGTATATTCGCCCATCATTTTCAAGTTGCGCGCCAACACATAAGTAAAATTGCCGGTGGCGGAATGATATTTCAACGGAGACAAATCGGAAGTGACTTTGTTGTAAAGCAAAAAGACGTACCAATCGCTTTTATCCAGTTTGGGCGCATACATCAACTGCGCAAAACCGCCCTGCGTTTTGATTTTTGTTGCCCCGGCAGCGAGAAAAAATGGGTTCTTATCCCGGCGATACACATATTGCATTCCCAATTCCACTTTTCCCAACGCCAGGTTGGCATCGGCGCCGGCCATGTAAAAATCATTGATCCGGCCATTTTCCTTTTCTTTGCCAAGATAACCCAGCCCGCCGATTTGAATCGTTGAATCCAGCGGCTGTGACAGGCGGAAGAAGAAATTTTTGTACGGATCGTTATCAAAACTAACTTCCGCGTCGCCGATGCCGTTGCCGTTGACGATGGAGAGCATGGCTTCCGTTTTGGTCGGCAGGGAATAATTCATGGTAATGCCCCGGTCGTACGTCAAATCCGCTTTGCTGCGGCCGGGTTTGACGGTGTAGATGACATAATCCTCAAACGTGGGGCGCAGCTCGCGCTTGTAAATGGGATCGGCAACTTGGTACTGCCCAACCGTAATATCGAAATCGGCCTTGGCGACGTTGTTAAAAAACAAAAAGGCGTCTTCCACGCCGGCCACAGTGCCACGCTCGTTAAACAGAAAATAGAGAAAATAGGAAACGTTGTTGGTAATTTGCCCGCCGGACAAAATTTTCAAAATCAGCGGCGTGCCCAAATCCTCTTTCGGCGTCTTCTTGGAATCATATTGCGCATACGCATCCAGGCGCAGCGCCAAAGGCAGCTCGCGCATGAGCAACAATTTGTCATCGCCGGTTTCACGCGTGAAGCGCGGCGGCTCTTTGTCCTTGAGACGATAGCCGTTGACGGCGAATTCGTTGCCGTACGGTTTCAATTTTGGAGCGGGAGAATGACACACATTGCACGACATGTCATACTTGCGCGCGAAGGCCGGAATCATGGCGCTGCTTGGCGCAACAAATAGCGCGATGACAGCAAATAGCAAAAAAAGAGAAAGGAGTTTCGTTTTCATAATGTCACTTTCAATCCAATAACCGTCCGGACGCTTTGAGCGTCCGGACGGTAAGTTCTCACGGCAACACATTGATCGTGGTTTCGTGGTGATTCACTTCGATGGTCTCGGCCTCGTCTTTCGGAACGCCGAGAAACTCGACGATCGGCGTCGGCAGTTTTTGATAATTCAACACCGCTTTCACTTTCATCACGCCGGGCGCGGCGGTAGCTGGCACCGTCCACGTGAATGTCTCCAGCTTGGTCTCGCGCGGCCCGATGCGGTAGTCGGTCGATAGCGAGGCCGTGTTCCATTGCATGATCGTCATCCGGCCTTGGGGATCAAGATACGGCAGGCGGAAGATGCGATCGCCGACCGGCACGCCATCGCGTTGAATGCCTTTGAAGTTGGGATCGTTGAGCGGAATGCCCATGTCTTGATACGCCAGCGTATTGGCCGCAATCGTATATTCCTCGCCGGGGAAGCCTTTCTTGTCCACCGGCAAATGATACGACTTGCCTTTGGCATCCGTCGCTTCGACGTGGAGCCACACCAGGCGTTCTTCTGATGAACCCGTGGGGAATTTATGTCCGGTCTTTTGGTTGAACAGCGCCACCGTCAACTTCATGCGCTCGCCCGGTTCAATTTCCCGCACATCCGGATGCACCCGCAGCTCAATCGTGCCACCGACTTTGCCCGGATCGTGCGCACCATGGAAAAGATGCTGCGCCACATCCGGCAACTCGGGTCCCATCGAGGCATTGTGCGCCTTCGCATACGTCATGTGACAATCTTGGCAAACGACGCCTTGTTTTGAATACGGCCCTTCTTTCCATTCCAAATGCGTGGATTTCACCCAAACGCCATACGGATCTTTTTCATTGTGACAAGTGCCGCAAAAATCCGCCGACTTGTGAAAATCAGATTTCCTGGTTTCGTGCGCGGGCGAAACCGCGCCTTCACGCGGCCCATATTTTACGCGGCCCGGCTCGGAAACGAAGTTGAAATTAAACGGCGTGTCGCCCTTGAAGCCGGTGATCGTATGGCAAACATCGCATGACACCGACTCATTGGCGCGGCTGTTCATCTCGGGTTTGGGCGGCGGCACATCGCCGGCGAGGAACGCCATCGGCGCATGGCAGCCGTTGCAGCCGGCCTTGACGCCGGCCACTTTCGCATCTTTCTCGGCGTGCGGCACCGCTAATTTGAAGTATTCGATTTCGTCCCAGTGATGCGTGTACGCTTGCGACATCATCGCTTGCGTCCATTGCTGGTAGAAATCGACATGGCACGAGCTGCCACAGACTTGCGGCTTCTCATAGTCGGCATACTTTCTCGTGCCGAGCGCTTCGTCTCCGGCTTTTTTCTCTTGTGCGAGCGCAAAAGTAAAAATCAGGAGCAAAGCAGCAAGAATTGAACAGATGATAAAACGCGGCATGTAAAGATCCTCCTCAATAGGTTAAATTTTAAAGTTCTTCAAAGCCATTTGGACTTCACGCGGACGGAATTGGAATGAATCTATTGTGAGAACAGAAGCGGATGCATAAAATATTATTCAAATAATATGCCGCATTGCGAGTCGTTATCGCGTTGATTTTTCAAGCCGCCGACTGGCGCGGTTGGCGTGAATTTCCCATATTCAAGAAATTGGCGGCAGATTTTTCTATTTTTAGGAATTTCATGCACTAAGCTGCACCGGACTCCGCAAAAATAATAATGATTTGTCTGATCTTTGCCGTCGGCACATCTCTTGCCGAATAGTTTATTTTAATTGAGTTAATACACCCTTCGATATTGGAGCGAGATATGTTCAAAAGAATTCTCAAGTGGAGCGCCTTGTCGATTTTGGGACTGTTCATTATTATCCAATTTATCCCTTATGGTCACGCTCATTCGCGGTTTGCAAGCGACGACCGGCGGCAATGAACAATCGGAAAGTCGAAAGACCAAAACGTTTTCTGATCAAGAAGAACGCGAAGATGAAAAATAACGCCTTTGGGCTCCAAAATGACAATGAATAAAATTGAGTTCATCCGGAAACATCGGCAAGCGATTATTGCGGTGCTGGCGCTCCTTGCCATTGCGGTTCATCTCGTTCTGCGTTTTGCTCTGCACGCTGTCGCGCCGTTTCGTGGCATTCCGGCGCACGAGCTGCCGCTGATTATCGCTTTGGCATTTGGCGGCGTTCCTCTGGTTTTGGAACTTTTACTCAAGCTCTTTCGCTTACAATTCGGCTCCGACTTGTTGGCGGGCATCTCGATTGTGACGTCGGTTTTCCTGCACGAGTATTTGGCTGGCACGCTTGTCGTGTTGATGCTTTCCGGCGGCGAAGCGCTGGAAGCTTATGCCGTGCGCAGCGCCTCGTCGGTTTTACAGGCGTTGGCGAAACGCATGCCTTCGGTGGCGCACCGCAAACGCCATGGTCATGTCATTGATGTGGCGCTGGAACAAGTGGCCATCGGCGACACGTTGATCGTCTTTCCGCATGAAACGTGTCCGGTGGATGGCACCGTCGTGGATGGACACAGTGTGATGGACGAATCCTATCTCACCGGCGAGCCTTACATGATGTCAAAAACGCCCGGCTCGGAAGTGCTGTCGGGCGCCATCAATGGCGAGGCGGCGCTGACGATTCGCGCCGAGAAGCTGGTGGTGGATTCGCGTTATGCGAAAATCATGCAAGTGATGCGCGAATCCGAGCAGCACCGTCCGCGTCTACGGCGGCTCGGCGATCAACTCGGCGCATTCTACACGCCGGTGGCCGTCGCGATTGCTCTCGCGGCCTGGGCGGTGAGCGGAGAGGCGCTGCGATTTTTAGCGGTATTAGTGGTTGCAACACCTTGTCCTTTGCTCATCGCGATTCCGGTTGCAATCATCGGCTCCATTTCGCTTTCGGCGCGGCGCGGCATCATCATCAAAGATCCCGTGGTTCTCGAAAAAATCGACACCTGCCGCACCGCCATTTTTGATAAAACCGGCACGTTGACGTATGGTCAGCCCAAGCTCACTGAAATTCTTCCCAACGCGCATTATGCCGCCAACGAGGTTTTGAGGCTGGTTGCAAGTCTGGAACGTTACTCGAAGCACCCGCTCGCCGGCGCGATTCTCAAGGCGGCGAATGAAGCCGAAATCGCTTTGCAGGAAGCGAGCCAAATCAGCGAGCGCCCGGGCGAAGGATTGCGCGGCATTATCGACGGGCGCAGCATTCAGATCACCAATCGCAACAAGCTCCTCGCACAACATTCTGAAATCGCGAGCCGGCTGCCGCCGATTGCCGGCGGTTTGGAATGTGTGATTCTGATTGACGGACAATATGCTGCGACGTTGCGCTTCCGCGATGAGCCACGGCTGGACGGCGCTTTATTCATCAATCATCTTAAGCCCAAACATCGATTCGATCGCGTGATGCTCGTCTCCGGTGACCGGGAATCGGAAGTGCGTTATCTCGCTGAACAAATCGGCATCAAAGAGGTTTATTTCAGCCAGATTCCGGAGCAAAAATTGGAGCTCGTTCGCGCCGAAACGAAACGGGCGAATACCGTGTTTATGGGTGACGGCATCAACGATGCACCGGCGCTGACCGCAGCCACCGTTGGGATTGCCTTCGGACAACACAGCGATATCACCGCGGAAGCCGCCGGCGCCGTCATTTTGGACAGCTCGCTGCAACGGGTCGATGAATTTTTGCACATCAGCCGCCGCATGCGCACGATTGCATTGCAAAGCGCGGTCGGCGGGATGGCTTTGAGTGTGTTGGGAATGCTCTTCGCGATGTTTGGTTATCTGCCGCCGGTGGCCGGCGCCATTACGCAGGAAATCATCGATGTTTTCGCCGTGCTCAATGCGTTGCGGGTGGCGATTCCGCCAAAGACATTAACAGATTATTAGATGCCGGCTCGGCGCTGCGGCGCTGTGACGAAAGCTTTGTAACCTCGGAGCAAGCCCGTGCATCCAATAAAGTGAAACTACAGCGAGTCGATTTACAATTTTCGAGGCGATAGCATCATGGATTCATTGAGCGCTTTATTGATTTTGGCGATTTACTTTTTGCTGCAATTGGTTATCCTGCCGAAGCTCGGCGTTCCGACTTGAATGTCGGCGGCGTGCGGGATTGATCCCAAACGGGTTCCGGGAGAACCCAAAGATCAAAAAAGAGAAACAGAAAAAACCGATAAACCGAAGTAACGGGAAATTTTAACATGCCGATTTACGAATATCGTTGTGAAAGTTGTGAGACGCATTTTGAAGTGTTGCAGCGTGTGAGCGCCACGGACAAGGAAGTGCGCTGTCCGCATTGCGGCGATGAAAAAGTCGAAAAACAATTTTCCACTTTTGCGGCTGCCGGTGGCAGCAATAATGTACAATCGACCGGCAAAAGCAGCCGCAGTAGTTGCGGCTCCGGCGGATTTTCCTGAGGCTGGTAAATTCCCAGCCGGGCGCTGGAATCAATACCACACGGAGTGTCAAACTTAAGTTTGACACTCCAGTTTTTAGTCCCGCGTTTTTCAGCGGGCGAAGCAGTCTCGCAAGCGGAAGATTGGAACGCATGGAAAGATTGACCAAACACCACCTCTGGACTTGGACAAAGCGGCTGCTGCCGGTTGTCTTCGGCGCCGCCGGCGGTTATGCCTATTACTATTTCGTTGGCTGCATTTCGGGCACGTGCCCGATCACCAGCAATCCGTGGATTAGCACGGCATACGGTGGACTGCTGGGATTTTTCATTTTACCACGTCAAGAAAAAAGGAGAGCAGATGATGAACAAGCAAACGCTGATTGACCATTTGAATGAAGATCTTGCCGGCGAACTCGGCGCGATCATCCAATATTTGACCTACGCCGCGAAAGCCAGCGGGCCTTTCCGGCCGCAGCTCGCACAATTTTTCACGGCGGAAATTGCCGACGAGCAACTGCACGCGCAATTTCTGGCCAAAAAAATTGTCGCGCTCGGCGGTGAGCCGACCACCAAGCCGCGTCCGGTGCCCGCCGCGCGCAACAATCGCGAAATGCTGGAAGCTATTTTAGCGGCGGAACGACAAGCCACCAAAGATTATACCCAACGCGCCAAAGAAGCCGAGGAAATGGGCGAAAAAGGTTTGATGGTGCAGCTCGAAGACATGGTGCGCGACGAGAGCGGCCATTCCGAAGAAACCGAACGGATGCTGCGCGATTGGCCGCTGTGAGGCAAAACGGATAAAAAGCAAAAAAGATAAAAAGAAAATTATGGTCGAGGAGAATGATGAGTTACTATTTTGCCAAAGCGACGGCGTATGCTTTTGAGGAGGCGATTGCGCGCGTTACGGAGGAGCTTAAAAAAGAAGGCTTCGGCGTGCTTACGGAAATCGACGTCAAAGAAACGCTGAAGAAAAAATTGAACGTTGACTTTCGAAGGTATAAAATTTTGGGCGCGTGCAATCCGCCGTTTGCGTATCAGGCGCTGCAAGCGGAAGAATACATCGGCGCGATGCTGCCGTGCAACGTCATCGTGCAGGAAAAAGACCGCGGCGTCGAAGTCGCCGCAGTCGATCCCGTGGCTTCGATGGCGGCAATTCAAAACGACAAGCTCGCCGGCGTCGCCGCGCAAGTGCGCCAAAAACTCGAAACCGTGATAAGAAACGTTTGAAAGGAAAAGTCATGGCTGAGCATCCCGTTTTCACGCTGACGCTCGAGCGCGTTCAAAACTATGAATTCAAAGTCCAATTCGATTGGGATCATTTGCCGCCGCTGCTGGTCGATGAAAGCGAACCGCTCGGCCAGCGCAAAGGCCCGAACCCTTCACGCCTGCTGGCGGTTGCCGTCGGCGATTGCCTGAGCGCGAGCTTGCTGTTCTGTTTGCAAAAAGCCAAAATCGAGGTCAAAAACATTAAGACGAAAGTCAAAGGTGAGCTAACGCGTAACGAAAAAAATCGGCTCCGCGTCGGCAAAATCGATGTGGCCATCGCGGTTGAACTTGCCGACGACCAATATGATCGCATCAACCGCTGCCTGGATTTGTTTGAAGATTATTGCGTGGTCACGGCCAGCGTGAGAAAGGGCATTCCGGTGAATGTCATCGTCACCGATCCGGCGGGCAACGAATTGTATCGCGATGACGGCACCCCGTCATGAAAAATGCCTTGAAAAAATTGCCGATCAATTATTATAGAGAAGGCTTGATAACGATGAATCCAATGTTCATTTCCAAGGAAACCCGTCTTGACGTGCTGAGCAAAACCCTGCCGGCCTCTGCCGGTTATTTGCTGCACGGCAACCGAAACAAAATTAACGCCACGCCGGCCGTCAACACGTTGGCCAATATAGCGGCAACGCATGGCATTTCAGAAGCTCAGATCGAAACGTTTGTCTTCGGCCTCAATGCCATGTTGCTGGAAAAAGATATTATTCCGAACAGAAAATAGTTTACACGCTGCAAACGGCAGAATGATTTTTCGGCAACGGTGTCCGTAGGAATAATTGTGTAATCATTCTGCCGAGAAATTATTCTGCCTGCTTCTATTTTTCAACGGGGCCTGCTTTTAAAAATTCACCTCGCTGATATTTTCCGCTTATTGAAACGCGCCATTCTCAACTCTAAGAACTTTCTTCACCGTTTTCGCAAAATTGCAAAAGTTCAAACGAGAATTAGATCGTTATATCTGAATTTAATTTTTGCATTTTCAACCACCGCTTACGACGCGGCGCATTGGCCCAGTCCTTGCAAATACTGTATTTCGAAATACAGGATTACGATTTACACGTTTATCGCGTTTCCAAAATGGCCACAGCTTTTGAGAAAAAACCGCAGTACAAAATTCGGCAGGTTGCAGCAAGGCTGGATATCGCTGTCGAAACCATTCGCATGTACGAGCGCGAAGGATTGTTGCTGGTACACAAAACCGCCACCGGCCAGCGTTTGTTCGACGAGTCGGACGTGCATTGGATCAGTTGCATTCGCCGTCTCATCAAAGAAAAAGGCCTCAATCTCGAAGGCATTCGCCGGCTTTTGGCGCTGATACCGTGTTGGCAGTTGCGGCCTTGTGCGGAGGAGGAGAGGAAAAATTGCCCCGCTTATTTGAATGCCACCTTGCCGTGTTGGATGATCAAAGCCGAACTAGTAGGCAATTGCCCGTCCACCAATTGCCGGGACTGTCCGGTTTATCAAAGCGCTTCCAACTGCGACAATCTCAAAATGCTGTTGCGCCAAGCACAGGGCGCATAACAAAATAAACCAATCAAATCAATTGAAGGAGTGTGGAATATGCAACAACGTCTGATGAAGGTCGTGGCCGTGTTGATGGTGATGATCATGAGCCAAACGCTTTACGCCACCAACGGTTATTTTGCGCACGGTTACGGGATCAAGTACAAATCGCTCGCCGGCGCCGGTGTGGCGCTGCGGCTGGGAACGATGGCGCCGGCCACCAATCCCGCGGCCATTGTTTTTATCGACAATCGTTTTGATATCAGCCTGGCGATGTTCAATCCGAACCGGCAATACACCGTGACGGGTATGCCCTCCGGTTTTCCGGGCACGTTCGGCCTCGCGCCGGGAACGATTAAAAGCGATTCGAAGTGGTTTGTGATTCCCGCGATTGGTGCGAATTGGCAGTTGAATGACAACAGCGCGTTCGGCCTCGCGATGTACGGCAACGGCGGTATGAACACGAACTACGCCACCCGCACGTTCGGTTTTTCACCCACGGGCGTGGATCTTTCGCAGCTCTTTATTGCGCCGACGTACGCGAAAAAATTTGGCGCGCATGCTTTCGGCGTGACGGCGATGCTGGCGTATCAACGCTTCCAGGCCGAAGGACTGGCGGCGTTCGGAAATTTTTCCAGCGATGCCGCAAACCTCACTGACAACAAACATGACAACGCCTTTGGTTTCGGCGCGCGTATTGGCTATCAAGGCGAATGGGTGAAAAACTTTTTCGTCGGCGCTTCTTATCAAACCCAAACCCAAATGAGCAAGTTCGACAATTATGCCGGCTTGTTCGCAGAGGAAGGCTGCTTCGACATTCCGTCCAACTGGACCGCGGGTTTGGCCTATCAACCCACTTCGGCCTTGATGCTGGCGTTCGATGTTCAACAAGTTTTTTACAGCGAGTGCAAATCCGTCGGCAACCAGATGCTGCCGAATTTGATGATGAGCAAATTGGGCCAGGAGAACGGCGCCGGTTTCGGCTGGGAAGACATGACCGTGTTCAAAGGCGGCGTGCAATGGCAAGCGAGCAAAGACTGGGCGCTGCGCGCAGGCTATTCCAACGGCAAGCAGCCGATTCCCTCCAACGAAGTGCTCTTCAACATTCTCGCGCCGGGCGTGATCGAGCAGCACGCGACGTTCGGTTTCACCAAAACTTTGGTGAACAAACACGAAATTAATTTCTCCGCGATGCACGGCTTCTCGAAAAGCATCACCGGCGCCAATCCTCTGGAAGCGCCCGGCCAGCAGAAGATTGAATTGAAGATGAATCAGTGGGAATTTGAAGTAGGTTATTCATTCTAAGTTTGAAATATTGACCGGTCACTCCGAGTGACCGGTCAAAGTATTGGAGAGCGATATATTTATGAAACGACTGGTGATTCTTGGCGCCGGCACGGCAGGCACCATCATGGCAAATAAGCTGGCAACGGCGCTCGATGCAAACGAATGGCAAATAACCATCGTCGACAAAGACGAGACGCACTATTATCAACCCG
>CAZVZZ010000030.1:0-20405 GCA_964631505.1 uncultured Cytophagia bacterium | reverse complement strand
GAACGGCTTTGCCTATTGGAAACGCGCCCTATTTTGCGCGTTTTCACACAATCTGTGCGGGCGTAGCCTTCAGGCGCAGAGCTTTGAAACTTGGCAAACTTTACGCCTGAAGACATTAAGACAAAGCCGTGTTTTCTGAATTCAAAGTTTGAATTCTGGCGTTTGATTCTTTCATTTCGTCTGCAACCACAAATCCGGTTTTAATTCGATTCATTTTCCAAAGTCTTCATCCCCAGCGGCGAGGCTTTCTGGGCATACCAAATAACGTTGCCGGGGAAATTGGGGTCTTCCCAAAGTAAACGGCCGTTGGCGGCGAGCCAGTCATTCACCTTCTGCCGCGATTCCGGCGGGTACATATCGTCGGTCACCACGACGAACAGGCCTTTGTGCCGCTCCAGCAGCGTGTCCAAACCCGCGGGCGTGGTGTTGTGTTCCCAAAAAACGCGCGCGTGATTTTTATCACCAACCAGGTAGTAACGCGCGACATAACTCACGTAAGCCGGCACCGGAATGATGGCGTCTTCCGCACGGCAATTTTGTTTGAGCAGCGCAAAGCCGGCGCGCCAGTCCGCGTTGCGCGGATTTTGGTAATAATGCGCCAGAATATAAACTTGCAGGACGACGACCGCGCCGAGCACGGTGACCAGCGCCAACGCTTTACGCCGTTGCCAAACTTTGTCGGCCACCGCCGTGATAGCCAGCGCGAGCAAAATCAACACCGGCGCGTTCAGGAAATAAAGATACCGAAACGTCAACGAAAAAAACACCACGTGTGAGGCCACCCACGCGAGGCTCAACGCCACGACTAACAGGGTGCCGGAAAAAATGATCACGGTTTTGCGCTCTTTCCACGCGATGAGCGAACCGAAGAAAATCACAACGGCAAAAATATATTTCAGGCCGCGCTCCCACAGCGGATTGGCGATGGTGTTGGGATAAAAGCTGAATTTCAAAAAGACAAGGAGGTACATCAGTGGATTCACCGTCGGCTGTTTCACGCCGTAGCTGCTGATTTTCGCGCTGGCCTGTTGCACCAGCAACGGCACCGCCGGCAGACAGCCAACGAACAAAATGAGCGTGGCCCACACAAAAACCCGATGCTGCTTAAAAAGCTGCGGCAGGGTTTTCGCACGGATGAGATGCACGAGATAGAAAACCACTTGTCCCGCCATTAAAAAAATCGAGAAGTAATGCACGTAAAAATTGACCATGCTAAGGCCGGCCCACAGATACCAATCGCTTTTTTGCTGCCGCTGCACCGCGCGATAAAAAAACCATAGCGCGAGCAGTGAAACCAGAAAGAACAGCGTGTACATCCGCGCTTCCTGCGCGTAGCGAATTTGGTACGCTGAAAACGTCAACAGCAGCGTTGCCACCAACGCCTCACGCTCGCGGCCCAAAACTTCGCGGGCGAAAGCATAGAACACCGGAATGCACAGCACGCCGCAAATAACCGAAAAGAGCCGCAGCGCCTCTGCCGAGTGCCCGAAATTCAGCATGTAATGCGCGATGACGTAATACGTCGGCGGGTGAATATCCCAACCATACGAGGCTTTGATGATGTCCGTGACGCTCGAGAGCGCGCGATCATAGGTGATGGCTTCATCCAGCCACGGCGCGGCTTTGCCGAGGTACAAAACCCGCAACGCTGCGCCAACCACGACGAGCAGCACAAGCACAAGCCAGCGCGAAGATTTCTGCATGGTAATAATTCCTTTGGTGATCATTTTCTTCTCAATACCATCACCAAAAAGAATTAGCGTAAGCTTGTTAAAGATCGGTAAAAGGTGGAAAAAAGAGAGGGGAGATTTTAGATCGGGTAAAGTGAAAGTAAACGAATTTAAAGCTTTGAACGCGGACAGCGTCTGTAAGATGACGCGGAACACGCAGAGGTTCGCGGATTTTATCGGTGAAATCCGCGTCATCCGTGTAATCTGTGTTCAAAGCTTTTGTCCACAACTATTAGAGAACGTTATCATGTCACACTGGAAGCACCCGGTTAAGCTCAAGCCTCATGCTGAATTTAAACAAGATTCCGCCGGAATGACATTTCTCTTCATCAATAACTGAGGCATTAAGCGGGCACTCTTTTTACTGCCCGACTTTAAATCCGCTCGGCGTTTTCGGCGGGTCGCGATCAACGACGGTGCCGTCGTCAAATTCGCGATAGGTCCAATTGTTGAAATCATAAATGCCGACGCGGCCGTTTTTGCGCACGGTCATCACACGGTTTTTCCATTCCACCACTTTCTCGCCGCGATGGGTGGTGACTTCCAAACGTGGTGTGGAGCCTTGCCAATAACGTTGGCCATTGACGTATGTTTCGGTGCGACCATTCGACTGATTATGGCGGGCCTCGATGCGGTCACCTTTGCTCGTGATGAACAAGGGGCCGTCTAATTTCGCGCGGTTATGCACGGCATTTTTAAAATCTTCAAAAGAAGCGTAATCAATGCCGAGACGCGCCACTTCCAGCGCCGAAGAGGTCGCGGCTTGACGAATAGCAACGGCAATTTTGCCCTCCTGTGACAGACGCCAGCTCTTACGGCTATCACCTTCCACGTGATCCCACTGATTGGTCGAAAGCGCTTCATACAGCCGCGTGTTGCCGACATTCACCAGCAACGCGTTTTTATATTGATGGGCGTGCATGCCCATTTGCGAATAACATTCGCCGGTGCAAGCGTCCGGGTTCATATCATCATCGTACTCGTTCATCCAAATCCGAAAGAGCATGCCGGGCCGCGCTTTGGGATATGGGCCAGGGTCGTTGCTGTGAATTTCCAGCAGCCAGTTGCCGTCGTCGGGGTTGCTGCCGAGTGTATAATCTTTGGCGATAAAAACATTGCGCTGACCCTGCACGCTCGATTTCACCAGATGCCAATAATCCGCCGGCTCATCTTTGTAAACGCCGATATCTTCCATGATTGGCGTGATGCGATATTGCAAAATATACGGGCCATCAGGATGGCCATAATGCGTTGGATACATTTTCCCCCAATAGCAATCCCAATATAGCAGATGCCGTGAGCCGTCCAAATGCAGTTGCATATAACTGCGGCCCAGCGGCCCGGCCATGTGATAATCATTGGTGTTGACCACGTGTTCGAGTTGAAAAAAATCCGCCACCAGCTTCGCGCGTTTACGCATTTCCGGATCTTGCACCATGCGGGTGTCGGTCAATGTGACCAACGAATTGACGAAATGAATGCCGTAGTGCTCGGAGAACATTTCGCCCTGCAAGTAATCCGCTTCGAGCAGGACTTCGAACCAATGATAAAGATAATCGCGCGCCAGTTCGTATGAGGAATAAGTGCGTCCGCGCGTGTAGCTGCGCCCTTCGTAGGTAAAATTGGGCGGACCGTAAATATTTTCGGTGTCGCTGTAGCGCACTTGCTTGGCTTTGTCGTATTGCGAAAGCACATAGCGTGCGGTCATCGTGTTGATGCCGGTGTTGGCCACCGTGTTGCCAAAATAATATTGATCGGTCGGCAAATTTTTCAAGCTGTTCCACAGCTTGTCTCTTTCTGCCGGCTGCAGCTTGTCGCCGAAGCAATAATAAAGTTGCACGCCAATTAACGCGCCGGCATAATTACCGCTATGCCAGGACTCGTCGACAACCAGCTTGTTGACACCGTTGCGAATCACGTCGTAGCGCTCGCCTTCAGCCCCTTTGCCCAGGATAGCAAAAAAATTATCCGTGTCTTTGTCGAGAAAATCAAGCAGCTTGCCGTCGCGTTCCATCCATTTTTGCTTCTCCCGTTCAAAGATCGAATTTTGCGCACGCGCCGCGGCCGCTTGCAACAACACGGCGCAAAAAATTATAAACACCCAACGCCAATATATATGCGCTTTTTCTGAACTATTTATGTGACACTGGGACAGCACCATCATATCTCCTCGTTGATGTAATTCCGGTAAAAATAAAAAAGCCAGAACACTTTTAGGCAAAATCCATGCCTCTAAAAATGTAACTGGCTTTAATAGATTTACAAAAATTTATTTCAACGCCGACACAATTTAACACCAACTTGATTTCAGATTGGTATTAAGCTTACATAGTTGTGGGACAATCAAGACCAGTTGTCCTAAAGCAAAGCGGGCGCCGCTTCCGGCGCTCCGGAGGTGAACTGACTATTGGCTGTGACAGTTTTGTCGTTGGATTGACGCTCGGCAAAATAATCGCGGACGCGAATGATAATATCATCGAGCTTGACTTTGGGGGCGTAGCCGATCAATTTTTTAATCTTGGTGAGATCGGGGACGCGCCGCGTCATGTCTTCAAAACCTTGTTCGTAGGCCTGCTCGTATGGAATTTTGGCAATTTCCGATTTGCTACCGGTGAGCGTTTTAACGCGCTGCGCCAGTTCCATGATCGAAATTTCTTCGTTGCTGCCGATATTAAAAATTTGCCCAATCGCGCCGGGATGATCCATCAACATGGTGATGGCATTGACCACGTCACCGACATAACCAAAGCAACGCGATTGCGTGCCGTCGCCGTAAACCCGGATCACTTGATTGTTCATCGCGGCTTGCACGAAACGCGGCACCACCATGCCGTACTGGCCGGTTTGCCGCGGCCCGACGGTGTTGAACAGGCGCACCAACACCACCGGCAGTTGCTTCTCTTTGTGATAGGCCAGCGCCAAAAATTCATCGATGGCTTTGGAGCACGAATAACTCCAGCGGCTTTTGGTGGTCGGGCCGAGAATGCGATCGTCATCTTCGCTGAACGGCACTTTGCTGCTCTTGCCGTAAACCTCCGAGGTCGAGGTGATTAAAACTTTTTTCTTGTAACGATTGGCAATTTTCAACACGACTTCACTGCCCAAAATGCAGCGCTCAATCACTTCGACGGGACGGTTGACGATCAATTCCACGCCGACGGCGGAAGCGAGATGGTAAATCACGTCGCATTCACTGACAAGGCGATCCATCACGGCTTCGTTCATGATGGTCTCGATGGCAAAGCGAAAATGCGGAAATTGGCGAATGTGCGCGATGTTTTCCATGCGGCCGGTGGAAAGATCGTCGATGATGGTGACATGCTGGCCGCGCTGCAAAAGGGTCTCGGCAAGATGCGAACCGACAAACCCGGCGCCGCCGGTAATTAAAACGTTCATGGGGTCAACTCCTTTACTGGTCAGAGCCAATTGAATGAGTATGAAGAAAAGTATTTATTAACGCAGCAAAAATGATTTGCATGGATTTCACGAATAAATCACTCAGTCTTATGAACGGCCAAGACACAAAGCGTTGTCGATTTCCGCGCCGTTGTGCCTTGGGGTCGTTTAAAATTAACTGGTTTCAAACTGAAGTTTGACACTTTGGGGCAACAGACGGCGTTTTAGTTTGCCGAGCTGTTTTTTTAGGTGAAAATAATAACCCAGGCCGTGTTTAATTTTAAACACAAATTGCTCCAGCGAATCGTTCCAAAGAATTTCGGTGCGGCCGATGGCATAGTCGTTCTCCGGGCCGTTTTCATCAAAAGGCGGGCCGCCGCAGGCGCCGCGATAACCGCAGGCACGCACGATTTTTTGCACTTCGGCATTGAACTGCCCGAAGGGATAGCAAAAAAATTCAATCGGATGGCTCAAGCGTGCGGTGAGACGCTGCCGCGAGATGCCGATTTCAGCCATCAACTCATCGCGGGTCAGCTCCGTCATCGGGCGATGATCGAGGCCATGCGAATGAAATTCCCAGCCGGCTTGTTGCATCGCTAAAATTTCCGCCCACGCCATAAAGCAACCGCGCGTTTCCGCCGGTTCGGTAAAATCCGGCCGCAGCAGATTGCACGCGAGAAAAACCGTGGCGGCAAAACCGTGTTGCTGCATAATCGGAAAGGCGCGGCTGTAGTTGCAAAAATAGCCGTCGTCAAAAGTGATCACGATCGGCTGCGCCGGTATCGCCGCCCCGTGCCGGTAATAATCCAACAGTTGCGCGAGATGAATGGTGGTGAAACCTTGATGCGCCAGCCAACGCATTTGATCGGCGAAATTTTGCGGTGCGACGCAGAAGCGCCGCCATGCCGCATCTGCTTCGGTGTCGATGCGATGATAAACCAAAACCGGAATGCGCCGGCGACCGGCTTCAGGCGATGGCGGCATAAAAGATACTCATAAGAATCAAAATCAACAGCGCATTGCTCACCAGTTGAAACGTCAAAATGGCGTTGATCATCTCGCCGCCTTTGGGGCCGAGCATTTGACGGCAGATATTCGCGACGCGCAAGTACCATACGACCAAGCCAAGGAGAATGGGCAACGCACAGGCGAGGCTGATGCCGATCATCCAAGCATGATTTTGCAGGGGAACGGCTTCCCGCACGACGGTGACGGCGCCGAACCCGCCGACTGCCAAGCCGAACGCAAAGACGCCGAGTATTTTCAGAATTTTTGAATTATCCAAACCGCTTCCTTTTTAATAGAAACACGCGAAAACTAAAATAAAAAATTATCGTGTAAGGTGAAAGTGCAATTTACCGCGAAGTTATTCCGGCGCTTTGGCGGCTTCTTGCATCGTTGCCAAAAGGCCGTCCAATTCTTGATAAGTGAGCCGCCGGTCTTGCAAAGCGGCAAAAATTTGTCGCGCGATGGTGCGAAAATCGTCTTTGCTCACGCGCTGATATTGCATGGCATTGGTAAAATCGTCCAGCGTCTGAATGACGCGTTCGCGGTTGTTGGTCATGTAGGCGTCGGGAAAACCGGCGAAGAGGCTTTCCATATAGTCCATGAGAAAATGATCGGCGGCAAATTCCAGCGCCGCAGCCGGGTTTTGCAAAATCACCAGGCCGCTTCCGCCCAACAGTAATAACAAAACGGCAATACCGGCAACCAAGCCTTTCCAGAAGCCACGGCGGCCAGCCAGATTGCGCTCGATTTCCAAAATTTTAATTTGCTTCAATAATTTTTGCTGCACCTCGCCGAGAGCGGCCTGGGGATTTTGCTGCGCCAAGATGATGAACTCCTCATGATTGGGATAAATTAAATCGCGCTCACTATCAACGTCTCGATGAAACAAAGCTCCTCACTGAAGAGGGTAAGCAGCGCGCGATAAGCCGTGGCAAAAACCGATAAGCCAAAAGGCAGGCGGCACCGTTTATTAATCGCACTTTCAAGCTTACTGTATTTATACAAGCCGGTATTAAGCCAAGCCGGAGGCACGGCGACGTGACTGGCTGTGCCATTGGCCGAAAAAACTTTTCGCGACAGCCAGGCGATGCCGAGCAACAAATTGTACCGATAATAAACTTTCAGCCGGCGAAATCCGGCACGATGCAGGCCTTCCTGAATTTCCGGCGCCGTAAAACGATGCACGCCGTGCACATTGACGTCATGCTGGCTATACAACGATTTGAAAGCGGGCACTTGCATGATCAGCACACCGCCCGGCTTCAAAAGCTGGCGCGCCTCGGCGAGCACACGATCAAAATCCGGAAATACTTCACGGGTATAGAGCACATCGAGACAGACAATAATGTCGAACGATTCCGGTTGGAACGGAAGACGTTTCGCGTCGGCCCGAATCAACGGGCCTTTAGTGACGCTCCTGGCAAAATCCAGCGCCAACGCATAAAAATCGATGCCGACCGTTTGCACGTTTTCAAATTGTTTCTGCAAACGCTGCAACATGCCGCCCGTGCCGCAGCCGAGGTCGAGCACACGCAGCGGGCGTTCGCCCTGCCGCACGCTCAAATATGCTTCCACCCAATAAGCCACTTCATCGCGTAGATTTTTATACCACCAGTGTTCCGTTTCCGCATTGAACATCGCCGTGTATTCGCTGGCGCGCATGCAAAGTCATCCTTAAAATTGATTTGGCAGCCAATTTAACCGAGGCGTTGCATAAACATTTCAATAAACCTTTCATCAAACACCAAAAGCCCGACGATCCAGATGATCACCAAAACACCGACGGCGCCGGTCGCCGCTTTAAAACGCCAGGTTTTGAGGTGCAGGCGAATTTCCGGATACGCCACCAGGCCGCGTGCCGCCGCAATCACCACCAACGGCAACAACGGCAGATGATAACGCGGATGTGCAAAGACCAGCAAGTGCATGGCGGTGTAATAGGCGATGACCAGCAAACTTAAAATTTCAAAGGCGCGCAGCTTGTTGAAAAAATAACCGAAGCTGGCGCCGATCATGACCAAACTATAACTGCTGAAAATGATGACAATCAGCAGTACCGTCACGGCCACCGGGATTTTTCCATAGTAATCGGAGACCAGATGGTTGACGATCATCCGCTCCTGTCCCCAAAAATCGACCAAGCGCCCAAGCATCCGCACCAATGTTGCGCCGGGATTGGCCAGGATATATTCAAAAGCCATGCGCGTTACGGCGTCATTCTTTTCGGTTTCACTTAGCCCATTCAGTTCCGGCAGCAGCGTTTCATAATAATATTCTTCGCCAATTTGTTTTTCGTAAAAAAGCTCAGAAGACCGAATCAACGGCGCCTTTTCATTGTTGCATAAATAAAACGTAATACCGCCTACCGAGGAAATCAATGTTGGCCGGCCATTCAACGCGGTGTTGCGAAGACACCAGGGCAAAATGACGAGAATAAAACCTGCCGCAAAAGCGGCCGCGGATTTCAAAAAAGGCTGGCGCGCGCGCCACGCCCAAATGATTAAAAAAACCATCACAAGCGGGCCGCCAAAAAACAGCGTATCGCGAATCAACGCGCCGATGCCCAGCGCCGCACCACCGGCGGCGGCCCAACCGAAACTTGGCTTCTGCAAACAACGCAGCATCGCCCAACAAAATACGCTGACAAAAAAAATACAACCCGGTTCGGTGAGCAAAATGTTGCTATAGCCGAGAAACGTCGGATAGAAAGCGAAAATAGCCGCCGAGATTCTTCCGACCCGTTCGCCCCAGCCGTCTTTGCCGAGGCGATACATCACCCACACGGTGGCCACACCAAACAACACTTGCATCAGGCGGGCCGGAACCGGCGAGGTGTCACCGGAAAGCCGGAAAGCCACCGACATTAAAAACGGAAAACCCGGCGGTCGAAAAGAAGTTAAATGACCTTTGTAAGAGAACTCATTATGCGCCGCTAAATTTTTGGCCAACTCAACATATTCCGCTTCATCCGGAAAATACAGGCCGCGATGTGCGCCCAAGCCCAACACGGCTAAACGCAGCATCAAAGCAACCGCGAGCACAACCAGCAAATAGCGCCGGCTGCGCCGTTTCATGCCCGCGGGTTCTTCACCACTTACGGCCGGGTTTTGGGCAGACGAGGCCAAAACATTTTTCATAAAGCAACCCCGTGATGGCAAATCAGGAGCAAGGTGTAATTTGGTTATTGCGTCACTCGCAACCCTTTCGGCGGTTGCGGCGGCGTGCGATCACGATTCGGATCGCTGCCGCGAAAAGCAAATTTGATCGCATCGGCCATGATTGGGCCGTCGGTGTTGTTGTCAAACGAAACTTGCCCGTTCTGGCCGGTGCTGAAGTAATAAGTTCCGAGCGAGTTCCAGCGGCCGTAATTCTGCGATTGATCGACGGCAACGAATTTTTCGCCGCCACTATGTTTAATTTTATACTTCACATTCGTGGCTTCGCGGACAGATGCGGGGGTAGAGCCAAGGTAGCCGTGCCACTCAAAAATTTCGTAATTGCCGGCAAGGCCAATCGTTGGAAGAAATAACGCCGAGTTGCTGCCGTCGCCTTTATTCGTGGTGGCATAACCCACGAGCGTCGCGGAATCATTCGGATCTTCAAAATGCCGATCGCGCAGTGTATAATGGCCGCCGCCGCTTTGGTCAAAATTATTCGGCAAATGTTGCCAACGCCCGGTTAACTCCGCTTGCAGACTTCCGGGCGACGTCGCATGATGCCAATTATCAATAATGATATCGGCGACGACTTCGCGCGGGGACTTAAGCAGGATCAACGACGTTCCGGTCACCGCACCGTCCGTGCCATGGATGTTGCTTGTCTCGCCGGCAATCGTTTCGCTGTTAAACTGCGCACCGTTATTCACTTTGGGATCTTGGCCACCGCGAAAATGAAAATAGGGGCCGGCATAACCACGCAGCCGCGCCAGATCGCTGTTCGAAACGTTTTGCGGCGCGCCCGTGCCGTTGAACACAACGACGCCGTTATCGAAAAACCTGACCCACAAACCTCCGGAGCCGCCCGCGCCCGTGCGCAGACGTTCGGCGTCGGTCGTAGGATAACCCAAATCCAATTCGAATTCGTCATACCACAGCGTGTACATGTGTTCTTCCGGCGGTGAAAACGAAAAGTAGCCGTCGCCCAACAAAGTAAAACCGAGCCAAAAACGCATGTGCCGAAAATTATTACGCGGTATGGTTTCATCATGGCCGGGCACACCGGGCGCGGTTTCACCATCGATCAACAACACATGCGGCGCCGGCGCCTGGCGCATGAAATCATGATAAGTGCTCAAATTATAATCGACGTCGCCCAGAGAATAAAAAAACACCGAATGCTCTTTCAGCATGCCGTTGGTATAATCCCAGCCCCAGTTGTGCATGCCGCCGCTGTTCACAAGAATTGCTTTGTCCGGTCCCATGCGTTGCCGCAGATCGGCAAGGATTTTGTTGATGCCTTTGGTAATTTGTGTGGAAATCCAATCGTCGCCGTGCTCTTTAAAATCGTTGACGCCGTTGCGATCCAAATCGATGTCGCCATTGGCACTGTAAGGAAAATTCCATAAACCGTCGGTGGCAATGCCGTCATGAACACTGAGATCAACATTGCTGATATGCCATTCCGCCACAATCTCATTGTAACGCTTGCCGGCCCAACGACCGCTTCTTGCCGGCGGACAAAAATCGGTCAGATCCATGTAATTGTCGTTATCAAAATACAGTTTGACAAACGAGCCGTCCGCATGCCTGGTTTTCCATTCATTGGGAACGTCGTCGCCGTAGCTGCCGGGCCCGGCGTTCCAGTCCCGCGTCGGCAAAATCACGGTATTGGGATTTATCGCTTTAATCGCGCGAGCCAACTCGGGATCACGCGCGCCAGTATCCATTAAGTCGAAGCGCGCATACCAATCCGGCGTGGCGCCGCCCCATTGGAAACTGGCGATGCGCGGATAGCGATGATTGGGCAAACCTTTCATGCCGCTGAGGCGGGCAGACTTGCTTCGCGCCGCGCCCGGGGTGTCGGCCAACATCGGCAGATCTTGGCATACGATGATCGCCAAAACCCCAAGAGCCATTCCCAGCCAAACCGCAAAACGATGCAAACGGATAAAACGGGCTTTCATCTCCATAATAATATTCTCCCTGAGATAAAATATGTTAACGCAATGAAATAAAAACTCAGATCTTTTAAAACCTAAATTTTTATTATTGCAATTACTATGCCCTTGTTGGTTTATGACACAAGATCCGCCTGGTGCTTGCACAAATAGGATGATATGGCGGTAATTTAACTTTTGACCGTAGCACCAAATTAGGATTTATGCTGGACCTAACTCCCACTGCAATATAAGCGTTTGTACATACTCCGACAAGTTTAATTTGCTTAACATTTGTGCATCACACCAAAACGAACGCTGTAATGCAAATTCGTATACAACGGCTTACGATTTCAACCCACGCCGGGCCAATTGCCAATCAGCCGGCGAAAAAACTCGCAGCACCAGCAGCGCGCTCAGATAAATCAAAACCGCCAGCGGCGCCAGCAACCAAATATTCATTTGCGGTAACGATAAAATAAAAACCGCCATGCTGCCCGCGGCGGTCAGGAGTTTGAGGCCGCCCAGCCATAATGTTTTCAATTCGAATTTGAGCACGTGACGAAAGACAAATGGCACTTGTAACGCCACATAAACCATGATCGAAAACACAGCGGCCCATGCCGCACCGAGGTAGCCGTAGCGTTGAATCAAAAACCAATTCAGCCCAATATTGGTGATCATACTCGCGGCATTGACAAAAAAATCATAGCGCTGGTTGTTACTCGCCACCAGCGCATAGGCAAAAATTTGCGAAACCGCATAGGGCGCCACCACCCAAATTAAAACTTGCAGCACCGGCGTAGCCGCGGCGTATTTCGCACCGTAAATCAACACGATGATCTGCGGCGCCAGCAGCGACAAAGTTAATACCACCGGTAAAATCATCACCAACAAAATTTGCATTCCTTTTTTACAGGCGAAATCGAAATTGCCGCCGGCCGCGCCATGCGTGTGATAATAATTCGAAATGATTGGAAATAGCGAATTGACAAAGCTATCGACCACCACCAGCATGATCATTAAAAAACGGTACGCCGCACTGTAAATGCCGACGGCTTCCAATCCCATTAACTTCGACAACAGCGAGACGTCGATTTTCCAATAAATCGTCACGCACAGCATGGTTAATGCAAAAACGCGGGCATCAAAGATGAGCCGGCGCATCGAATGCCAATCACCAAAATCTTTTCGTCGTTTGGCATTGGGAAACGGCGCCACCGCGCGATGAATGTACCAAAAATAAAAAGCGGCTTTGACGAACTTGCTCGCCACAAAAACCCAAACCAACGCCAGTAACCCCAACCCGTTGAACAGCACGATTAAACTCACGACGACGCGGACGATGTTTTCCAACACGGCGCTGTAGCCGACAATGTGCAAACGCTCGATACCAGCAAGCGCGCCTTCACAGACATCGGCGAGCGCGGCCGCCAAGAGCGACAAACTCACCACCACCGTCGCCCAAAACACGGTTGGGCTGTAATCCAGCGCGGCGGTCAACGCGATCAGCCCCGCCATGCTGAGCAACGCAAAGGGCAGCACAATCAAACTACCCTGCCAGAGATAGCGCCACAACGAATCATGTTGCTGCGCCACGTTACGCGTCAACAAATTTTTCAATCCGAATCCGGCGCAGATTTGAAAAATGGCTTGGTAATTAAACACGGTCGAATAGGCGCCGAACCCGTCAACATTCAGCAACCGGCTAATGGTGACAACCAAATAAAACGATAGTACCGGCTGTAAAGCATTGGCGACAATCAACACGGAGGTATTGCGCAAGAACCGGCGGGTGGTGCTCATGCGCGGCGGTCCGAGCTTGATTTTTTTCGCAGAAAAAATTCTGTGTACAACGCTTCAAACTGTGACATTTGATATTCCAGCGAAAAAGAGGTTTCGACGGTTTTCCGGCCGCGCTGTGCCAATTCGCTCCACTGAGCACGTTCGGCCAAGCTCTGTAAAATCATGTTCTGCAACGCCGGTGTTTCGCCCGGCGGCACGAGATAACCGTTTTCGCCGTGACGCACCACTTCCGGAATGCCGCCGACGTCCGTGGCCATCACCGGCTTTACACAAGCCATCGCTTCCAGCAACACATTCGGCAAGCCTTCGGAGACCGACGGCAGAATAAAAAAATCCAGCGCGTTCAGCAGCTCGCTGACGTCATGGCGCGCGCCGAGAAACGTGACGTGTGCTTGCAAGCCCAATGCAAGCGTTTGCGCCTCCAACTCCGCGCGCAGCGCGCCGTCGCCGATAAGAAGCAGATGCACTTGCGGATATTTTTTTATCACTTCGGGGAATGCAGCGAGCAAATAGCGATGGCCTTTCGGCGGTTCGAGCCGCGCCACCACGCCGACGAGAATCGTTTCCGCGGTCGCCCCCACTTCCGCGCGTTTCGCCAACATCACGGCACGGCCTGATGAACAAAATTTTTTTAAATCGACGCCGTAATGAATAACGCGAATTTTTTCGGCGGGAATTTTCCGGCGCCGGATCAACGACCTTTTGATTTCTTCGGAAACCGGCACGATGACATCGACCCCCTTCATCGCCCATTGATAACCGACACGGCGCTGAAAATTGTTGTGAAACGGATCGCCTTCGTGCGACACTGTTTCCCACGACAACACCACAGGAACTTTGGCCAAAGCCGCAGCGATAGGTCCGACGAGATCGGCCCACAACAACGTCGTTTGCACGACGTCAATCTCGCGCTGTCGCATAAGACGAGACAGTTGCCACACCGGCGCAGGGTCAAAAGCAAAGCGCCGCGGACAATGAAAAATCTCCACCCCGAGTTGCGAAAATTTATTTTCCAGAGCGCCAGCCGGGCCGACGTTTGCCAATGTGACGTCAAATTTTTCTTTGTTCAAATGCGCAATCAGTTCCACCAACTTATTTTCCGCGCCACCCATGCGGAAGCCGTCGACGATTTGCAAAACGCGCAACCGGCGAACGCCATTCGGTTTCGACGAATGATGAGTTCCGTTCTCAAAATAAGATTGCCGTTGACCGGCAGCAACGGGAGCAACAATATCGGTGTGTAACGTCGTCATGCTAAAGTTTTCGGAAGGCAACCGCAGCCAAATTTTAGTTTTAAAATAGAAAAAAGCAAAAATTTTTACAGAAAAATTTCTTTTGTCACTTCTGTGAGAGTTCTATTTCTGTGAGCCATTAAACTTTTCTTTTTGGTTCCGGCCTGTCCGGGTTGTGGCTATAGAGTTAATAGCTTATCTTCTGCCTACATAGTTTCGGCGCTGTAAAACGTCGTCAAAAATCTCCAGCATGCGCTTGGCGTTGTTATCCCAATTCCACCTTTGCTCGATATCGCGCCGGGCTTGCGCGCCGACGCGTTGCCGCGTTTCGGGTGAATCCACCAAACCAACGATTTTTTTCAGCAGCTCGCCGTTGCAGTCAGGATCAAACAGAAAGCCATTCACGTTATCCTGAATGATCTCTCCCACCTGGCCGACGTCCGTGGCCAGCACCGTTTTGCCGGCGGCCATGTATTCAAAAATTTTCATCGATGAGGCATACCAGAAATCCAATTTCGGATACGGCGCCAAAACGACGTCCATGCACGAAAGATAGCGCGGCACTTCCTGGTGCGGCACCGTTCCCGGCAGAATCACGCGGTCGGCAAACTCGCCGATCTGTAAACGCTCGCGAAAAAACTCCTGATTCTTTCCGCCGCCCACCATCATAAAACAAACGTGCGGATGCGAACGTAAAATTTGCCGCGCCGTGTCCAGCAAACTCTCGACACCGCTCCAGCCGACCAGCGAGCCGATCCAGCCGACAACCGTTTTATCCGCGAGCTGATGCTTTGCCGCCACTTCGCGATCTCGCGGCGTCGGTTGAAATTTCTGCGGATCGGCGGCGTTGGCGATCACGTGCATTTTATCCGCCGGAATGCCGCGCTCGATGTAATACGTTTTCAGCACGCTGGAAATGACGATAATGGCATCGGCTGCACGGAGATTGGCTAATTCGATGTGCGCAGGTAACGGCCCGAGATGCAAATACTCTTTGCCATAGAAAGTGGTGTGCTCGTAAGTCGGCGGGCAGTCCGCTTCAACCACCATCGGCAGATTGAGCCAACGCGACAGCCACAGACCGGAAAAATAATACAGCTCCAAACGATTGAACAACACGTCGGGCTTTTGCCGTTTCAAAATGCCGTATTCCTGCCATAAATGCGGGGCATTGCGCGCGAGTCGTTTCGGCTCGTGCAAATAGCGCTGCAACTGCGGCTTCAACCCAGCGCGGACTTTGTCAGAGAACGTCGGCTGCGCCTTCGGCTGCGGCGAGCGCCATTCCAAATGCGCCGTGTGCCCGGCGCGATTAAGCGCGGCTATAAATTCTTTCGCTTTAATCGCTGAGCCGGCCGAAATGCCGTCGATGTCCCAGAGGTAATTGAAATATGTGATGACCACGAACTGACTCGAAGATTGAAGATTGAAGGTCGAAGATCGAAGATTGATCATTGTGCGTTTTCGATTCGCAATTTTCAATCTTCGATCATCGAGTCTCGATCCTCGATTCTCAATTTACTCCTGTCCCTGTCCTTTCACCAAAAACGGCCCCAGCGCGAGATAATCCAAATGACCGAGTTGAAAAGCGCGAATGGCATCGTCGGGCGTGCAGACAATCGGCTCTTCGTGCATGTTGAAACTCGTGTTGATCACGCTCGGAATGCCGGTGCGTTTGAAATATTCTTTGACGATGCGATAATACCCCGGATTGGTTTTCTCATCGATCAACTGCGGCCGCGCGGTGTGATCGACGTGCACCGCCGCCGGCGATTTGGTGCGCATGAAATCGGTGCAATCAAACGTGATGGTCATGAACTTCGCCGGATACTCAGCGCCGCGCAAATTTCTATAACACGTGTGCGCTTCTTCCGCCAACGTGACGGGCGCGAACGGCATGAACTCGGTGCGTTTCAGGCGATCATTGAGCCACTTGTTTACTGCCGGGTCGGTGGCGGGATACATGATGGTGCGATTGCCCAGCGCGCGCGGGCCGTATTCCATCGCACCGGCGCAACGCGCCACCACTTTGCCCTGCGTCAGCAATTCGGCGACTTTAACCGCAATATCGGGATAATGCTCAAACGGCACGCCTTTGCGGCGCAGCGCTTCTTCCATTTGCTTCTCGGTATAATCCGGGCCGAGATAGGCGTGCGGCAAATCGCTGCCGGTCGAGCCGTTTTGGTTGATATCGTAATACAACGCACCGCCGGCGCAGACGCCGCCATCGCCCATGTTCGGAAAAATATAAACGCGTTTCACCCCCGGCACCTCGAAGACGCGCTGGTTCAATTTCACGTTTGCGAAGATGCCGCCGGCCAAACAGACGCTGTCCACTTTGTACTGTTCGATCGCATTCTGCACCAATTGCGTTACGACTTCCTCGAAGCGGCGCTGAAACGCGGCGGCGATGTCCTCGCGCTTGTGGTTCGCGATCAAATCGCGCATCAAACAATTCTGGCCAAACGGCAGATTTTTATGCCAGAGCTTGCCCATCATATTCGGCGTGTGAATGCTGAGGCCGTCACACTTCAGCATGCCTTTAATGCGATGGTAAACCGGCGAGTTCGGATCGCCAAACGCCGCGAGACCGAGGATTTTCCCTTCATGCCGGCCCCCGCGAAAACCGAGCCAATTGGTGAGGCTTTGATAGTAATGGCCCAGCGAGTTGGGATAATAACTGCGATGCACCGGCGTGAGTTTCTTGCCCTCGCCGAGGCAAACCATCGTCGACACGAAATCGCCCCAGGCATCGCCGGTGATGACAATCGCTTTTTGGAAACCGCTGGTATAATATGACGAGGCCGCGTGCGTCAAATGATGCTCGACACGATGCAATTGTGCGTGCGGAAACATGTCACGAAAACGCTTTTCGTATTTGCGATACAGCAGCGTCATACGCGAATACGTTTTCATCAGCAGGCTGCCGGAAATGAAAAGCTGGCGGGCGCGATCACCGAAGGTCGCTTCACCGTTGACGCCGGCAAAAACACTCTGCGGATATTGCGGCAAAATATTCTTGAGAATGTCGTCACCCTTGCGCAGCTCGGGAATCACGACGTGCTTGATGTCTTCCTTTTGCATACCGGCGATATTCAACACGGCCTCAATGGAGCGCGTCGGAAATTGCGTATCCATTTTAATGCGCGACAGGCGCTCTTCGCTGATTGCAGCGAGAATGCGCCCATTTTTTACAATCACCGCACCGGTGTCATGTCCTTGCGTAATCGATAAAACAGCCATCGTCTCTCCAAAACGTAAAATCGTAAAACGTAAAGATAAAAACTTGCGAATAAAACGTAAACCAATTAATAGGCGATTTAATGCTAATGTATCAAACGTTGATAGACGTCATGAATTTTTTCATAATGCACTTCCGGATCGAACTCGCGCTCGGCGGTAGCGCGGCCGGCTTTGCCCATCGCCCGCAGACGTTTTTCGTCTCCCAGCATGTCATTAATAATCCGGCTTAACCCCGCCACATCTTTGGGGGCAAACAGGCGGCCATTGACGCCGTCTTCGATCAGCTCCGGCATGCCGCCCAGCGTTGTGGCCAGCACGGGCCGGCCCATCGAAAACGATTCGTAAATCACCAGCGGCGAGTTGTCGTACCATTCGCTCGGGACCACAACAAATTTTGCGCGCGAGACGAGTTGCGTCAAGTCGTTACCGGCTTTTGAACCGGCGAACACGACGTTACCCAATTTATGCTCGCGGGCAAAAATTTCCAACTCCGCGCGTTGCGGCCCGTCGCCGATGAGCACCAGCCTGGATTGCTTGACGTTTTGCATCGCCTGCAAAAGCGTCAATATTCCCTTCTCTGCAGACAGGCGGCCATAATAAACAAAATAATCATCAAACACCTCGGAGAATGGATAGCTGCGCAAATCAATCGTATAAAACTGGTGCCAGATGCGGCTCGCCGCCACACCGCTTTCGCGCAATTTTTCACCGAGAAAACGGCTGGGCACATGAAAAAGCTGAATAAGGTCGTGCACCTTCATCCATTTGTGCAGATACGACTCGAACGCCAGCAAGGCGCTGGCGGCCAGCGAATCCTTGTGACACCGCTCCAGCACCGCGTTGTAAAAATTGCCGGTGACACATTTTTCACAAATACGATTTTCACGCATGACCAATAACCGATAACTCGGACACACCAGTTTATATTGATGACACGTTTGCACGATTGGAATATCGTAGCGTTGCAATGCGTGCAAAATCGACGGCGAAAGCTGATGGTCGATCATGTGCAAATGCGCCACATCCGGCTTGACGCGTTCAATCAATTTGGTGATCGCGGCTTTCGCTTCCTGCGAATACAAAATGCGGCCGACAATTTTCGGACCGTGCGCCAATTTCTGCAGCTTACTGTGGCCGTTAAACTCGATATTGCTGACAAAATAATCCGCCCAATCCGACGCAAAATTATTTGGATGCAGCATCGAAAACGGAATCACCTGATGACCATGGCGCTCCAACAATCCTTTCAACTCGAAGAAATAGCGCTCGGCGCCACCCATGATGAAAAAATATTTATCCACCATCAAAATCTTCACCGGCGTCTCCTCGGCGACATGGGGCGGCGCGGCATTTCCGGACCGGGCGTTGCCGCCGATATCGGCATGACTCGCGCTGAAACAGCTTGTCCATTTTCAAGCGGAGGAGAACCGTTGTTCTCCAACAAATTTTGCTGCGCCAGCTTGGCTTCACGGCGCTGTTTTAACTGTAACTGCAGTTGCAATGCGGTATGGCGCCGCTCCATTAATTCACACGCAAATACCATACCGGAAATGATAAACATTTGATTGATGGTCTGCTCGTTATGAATATCTGGACTGGCCACAAATGAAATCATGATCGCCAGAATAGACATAGCGCCGCCAATCGCCAGATTAAGAACGAGCGGGTGATTTGAGCGGAACAAGCGAAAACAAATGAGGCACATTTGAATAAGAATGAGCGAAAAAGCGGTAATGCCGATCACGCCGCTTTCGGAAAAAATCAGTAAGTAGGTGTTGTGTACCATTTCCGCAAGCAAAGACGTAGGATATTCTTTGATTGGCACAACATAGCGCGGCGAATTCAATTCATAATTGCCCGGCCCGACGCCGAAGGTTAAATTGTCCTGAATTAGGCGCCACGCCACTTGCCCGAGATAAATACGCGTCATGGCCGCGGTTTTGCGTTCTTCACCGAATTGGGCGATGACTTTGTCTTTGTATTGCCAGCTAAAAGCGAGGCACAACATAATGCCGATGGCAATCGGCCATTTCACTTTGGGGCGCAGCTTGCTTTTGAAAAAGGTGAAAAGCAGCATCAGCAGCACCACCGCAAGGAAACTGAGCCACGGACCGCGCGCGAGCGAAGCATAAAGCGCCAGGAATCCGGTGCCGGTAGCGAAAGCAAAAAAGTAAGTTTCCTTTTTTTGCGGCGGCCGGTAAAAAATCAGAAACCGCAGCGTGATCGGCAAAATCATGATGAGGTAATTGCCGTAATAACTCGGCACGTAAAACGTGCCGTAAGCGCGCCACCATTCCGGGCGATACAAACGCTCACCGAGAAAGTCGAGACCAAGGCTGCCGCGCCGCCACTGGTAAACACCTAACAAAGCTTCAAAAGCAAAGCCCGCGAGCAGCATGTAAACAACCGCGCGCAAATCCTTTTCATTGGTGATAAAATTCGCGCAACAAACAAAAATCAAATAGCCGCGAATCCATTTGCTGACTTCGGCATAGCCGATGCCCGGTTCCAGAGCGCGCGATGAGGTCACGACCATCCACCCGATGAGGACCAGCACCGGCAGCGAAATTTCCTTAAAATAAAATCGAACCGGCTTACCCGCCGCCACCCCCAGCGCGAGCGCAGCAAAAACTGCGAAGTCAACGAGCAGCACGCCGGTGTATTGATAAAAGATCCAGCCGGTGGGGAAAACATAAAACAGCGTCATCAGCATCAGCGCGGTGCGCAGTTGATTGCGGCTGCCCAGAATCCACGCAGCGCTAATCAGTCCGGCAATCAAAAAGAAAAGCCATTTAATCATGCGCGGCCTCGCTCACGTTGAATTTTCGCAAAACGCCCCAAAGCCCGCTCGCGGCGGCGATGCTGATGATCGGCAGCAACGGAATGCGATAACGTGCA
>CAZVZZ010000029.1:14813-20417 GCA_964631505.1 uncultured Cytophagia bacterium | reverse complement strand
GATTTTTGTTGCCGTCCGCCGTCACGAGAATGACGTCTTCGATGCGCACGCCGATATTGTAATAAGCCGGATCAACGCCGGCGTTGCCTTCGGCGATGTAAATGCCCGGCTCGACGGTGTAAACCATCCCGGCTTCCATTGTGGGCTGGCCGACATCGTGAACGTTAAGCCCCACCGGATGGCCGAGACCGTGATATGAAAAACGCGACAACTCTTGCGGCGTTTTTTCTTTAATGAGGCCAAGCTTGAACAAACCCTCCATGATCGTGTCTCTGGAAATTTTTGAAAGCGCCTGCCAGGTGGCGCCCGGTTTCATCGCCGCAATCACCGCTTTTTGCGCCTCGAGCACAAGCTGATAAATCTCGCGCTGCGCTTTGGTAAATTTTCCGTTGGCGGGATACGTGCGCGTGATGTCGCTCGAATAGCCACGATACTCCGCGGCGCAATCCGCGAGCACGACATCGCCGTCTTTGATTTTGCGGCGATTGGTGTTGTAATGCAGGATCACGGAGTTTTCACCGGAAGCGACGATGCACGGATAACCGTTCTGCTCCGCGCCGAGCTTGCGAAAAACATATTCGTAAATCGCTTCCAATTCATACTCACCCATCCCCGGTTCTACTGACATCATCGCCTGGCGATGCGCTGCCGCGCTGATCTCCGTCGCCTTCGCAAGCAGCGCAATTTCTTCGGGCGATTTGATGACGCGCATTTTTCGCACCAGCGGCGTGGGGTCACGCGTTTCAATCGGCGCGTGCCACTGTTGCATTTGGTCGAGAGAAGACTTCAACGGCTGGAGCAATTCGGCAATTTCACCGTCGAGATCGTCGCGAAACGGCGGCACGTATAAAAATTTGACGCCGCTGCCCCAAAACAGTGCGGGCAGCATCGTTTTGAATTGATCATTGGTCGCGGCATATTCGAGGCCGCGGAGTTTCATGGCCCCTTCCGGCCCGTACCGCCGGCCCTCCCATTTTTCGGAAATCGGATCGCGCTTCTGCACGAACAGCATCTCGCGCACCGTGATTTTTTTGGTGCTGTCGCTCGGATTTTTTACCGACGTGCCTTTGGGAATCAACACGAGAATCGCATTCGGCTCGCGAAAACCGGTCAAATAATAAAAATCGCTGCCCGGCGCATACGGAAAGTCCAAGTCCGCATTGCGGTTGCGCACAGGGTTGGCGTAAAAAATAGCAATCGCCTCGTTGCCGATTTTTTCCATGAACTGGTCACGCCGTGCTTTGTAAACCTCGCCGGAAATTAGATCGGCGTCGTATTCAAGGTATTTGAGATCCTGGGCCAGAACGGCGCAGGCGAAAATCAAAATACTCCCATAACGGATAAACGGTTTAAACAAAGTCATTCCACATTTCTCCGAAAAACCATGAATAAATTTTTTGCGTTAATTTGACAAAAAGTAAGACAGGCCAAAATGAAAATTTGTTCAACTCCGAAGCCCTCATTTTCGTCTTCAGCTCACCTCCATGAAAAAATAAAAAATCCCACAGAAGTTTCTGTGGGATAGTTTGAATTTCCCAATCGCTTTCTTTCGCTAACGACTCATCAGAATCGACAGATAATTTATCCACGGCCCCACTTCGGCTTTGTATTGTTTCGCCATCACGCGAGCGATTTGCCCAAGATGATCCAGATCATGCACCACCCATGTCGCCAGAAGCTGCTCCACAGTCACCGGTCCGAAGTCCGGATGTGTTCCTTTTAGCTTAAATTGTTCTGCACGGAGATTTAATTCTTGCAGGGTCGCAAGGTTTTGCCGGCGCAACGCGGCAAAGGTATCGAGCAATTCTTGCAGAGATTTTCCACGGCTCGCTTCAAATTGCGCCAAGCGATCGAACGGCGTGAACGGCCGCGCTTCGCCGTGCTCGAGAATAGTTTTTAGCCGGGGTATCCAATCGGTGCGCTCACCGTGAATCAAATGGCCGACGACGTCAAACGGGCTCCACGTTTGCCCGCCTTCGTTGTTAATGAGCCACGGCTCCGGCAGGCCAGTTAGCAAGGCTTTAAGCGTCGCCGGAGTACGCGCCAAAATTTCACCGGCCTGTTCAAGAGAGAATTTCATAGAGTTGCCTTCTCGTTAGTTTTGTGTACAATTACTCCACTTTGAACGAGCAATCTTCTGGTGAGGTGCCGCCGCTTTCAGTTTACCCCCAAATCCTGCAGATGCCCGCGCGTGCGCTCGCGCAAAATCGGTTCGTTCGTCATTTCCAAAACCTTCGTGAAATCAAAAATCGCTTTGGCGCGGTCGCCTTTGTCGCGGTAAGCGGTGGCGCGAATGTAATACGCGAAAACATAGCTTGGCTTGATGTTGATCGCCTGCGTGTAATCGGCGACCGCCAGATCGAACTTGCCCAACGCGTGATAAGCGCGTCCGCGATTGTAATAGAGTTCGGCGTCTTCGGGCTTGAGCTTGACGGTGGGCGCCAGGTCATGGTTTCGTTTCTGCAGGGCAAGCATCTTTTCACGTTTCAATTGAATGGCGCGGTCATAATCGAGAATGGCGCGTTTGAAGTTTTCCTGTTTCGCGTACGCCCCGCCGCGATGGGCGTAGGCCTCGGCCAGGTCGGGTTTGAGTTTTAACGCGCGGGAGAAGTTGGCAATGGCAATATCCACAGCGCCTTTTTTAACGCAGGCGATGCCGCTGTTGGAATAAGCTTCCGCGAAATCCGGTTGCAGTTGCAGCGCGCGATTGAAATCATCAAGCGCTTCGTCGTGCCGGCTTTGCAAGGTATAAACTTTCCCGCGCCGGTTATAAACTTCCGCGTCGCGTGGATTGACTTTAAGCGCCTGATTGAAATCGGCGAGCGCCCGGTCATAATCACCGCGATAGGTGAAGGCAATACCGCGATTGCCATACGCCTCCGCCAAATTCGGCTGGCGCGCGATGGCTTGATCAAAATCAGCAATGGCGCGGCCGATATCGTTCTTCAGCAAATAGACATTGCCGCGATTATTGTAAGCCGTGATATTGTCGGGTTGAAATTGCAGCGCTTGCGTGTAGTCAGCGATCGCGCGGTTGTAATCACCCTGCCCGCCGTACGCATTGCCGCGATTGAGATACGCCGCGGCGTAATCTGGCTTGATTTTAATGGCCAGCGTGAAATCCGCAATGGCATTTTCATAATCGCCTTTTTGATAATACGCTTTACCACGGTTATAAAAAGCCGTGGCATCCAGCGGCTCTTGCGCGCCGAAAGTTTCGCCGGGTAAAAGGCAGAACGTGAGTCCAGCCAATTTAATAAAGCCGAAAACGGCCTGGCGGGAACGTTGAAAGGATTTCGGGATGAAGCCGTCCTTGCACATGGACTTGTTCCTGCAATTGCGTTAGTCCTTAAGCAGCAATTTAGTTTAAAAATCTACGGCAAAACCCTGACATCTGCAAGCGTTTTTTCGGCGGAACTAAACACTTGTTACGAAAATCGTAATGGATAAATTCATGCGATAAAATCCCCTTGCGTTTGAAAAAGAACGGCGCCATGCCACGGGTTGGGTTCAGCTCTTTTTGAGTTACTCAACAATTCAATTGACAATCATGGCGCTTTTCATTATTGTATGACAGAAAATGAAGTTTTTGAAGTCAAGAGTATTTTAATTATTCCTCCAAGCTAAACCGTTAATGCGTTGTTTGAATGGAACACGCCTCGCATATTCCTTGAACTGATTTCTTTGTTCTGTTGTACAGATTTGAACATTAAAACTCATAAAAAAGTTAAGTCAAACAACCCCAAAGCCATTTATGAACTTCTCCAACCTCTCCGTTCCCGCTTGGGCAAAACAAGCCGTTTGGTATCAAATTTTCCCGGAACGCTTTTGCAATGGTGATCTGAACAACGATCCGACGCTCGAAAGCATACGCGGCGCGTATCCGCACGATCTCACTTCGCCGTGGCAGGTTCATCCGTGGGATTCCAATTGGTATGAGCTACAACCTTATGAACAAAAAAACGGCAAAGATATTTGGCATAACCTGCAACGCCGGCGCTATGGCGGTGATTTGCAGGGCATTCTCGATAAGCTGGATTATTTGCAGGAACTCGGCGTTAACGCACTGTATTTGACGCCGGTGTTCGACGCGCCGTCGGCGCACAAATATGACGGCGCGTCGTTTCACCACATCGATCCGCATTTCGGCCCTGATCCGGAAGGTGACCGTAAAATTATCGCGAGCGAAATCGGTCACGACCCGGCGACGTGGCAATGGACGGCCGCGGACAAACTGGCACTGCACTTGATCGACGAGGTGCATCGCCGCGGCATGTGGATTATTTTTGACGGCGTGTTCAATCATGTCGGCATCAATCATTGGGCCTTTCAAGACGTTTTGAAAAATCAGCAGCGTTCGATTTACAAAGATTGGTTTAAAGTGCAAGCATGGAACGATCCCCAAACCGGCAAAGGTTTCAAATACACCGGCTGGTGGTCGGTGAAAGAACTGCCGGAATTAAAACAGGATGAAAACGGCATCGTCGCCGGGCCCCGCGAATACATTTGGGCAATTACCAAACGCTGGATGGACCCGAACGGCGACGGTGACCCGCATGACGGCATCGACGGCTGGCGGCTCGACGTGGCGGCGTGCGTCCATCACAATTTTTGGAAACAGTGGCGCGAGTTGGTGAAAAGGCTCAATCCGGAAGCGTATCTTACCGGCGAAGTGTTCGTTCACAGTCGCGAAGAGTTACAGGCGTATTTGCAAGGCGACGAATTTGACGCGGTGATGAATTATGAGTTCACGTATGCCTGCACGGAGTTCTTTGCCAATGAGCGTAAGCGTATTTCCGTGCGAGAGTTTGACCGCCATTTGCAAGAATTGCGTGAAGCCTTTTCTCGTGACGTGGCTCATGTCATGCAAAACTTGTTGGACAGCCACGACACCGATCGTTTTGCTTCGCGTATCGTGAATCGCGATAAAATGTCGATACGACAGTGGCTGGATTATTATGAATGGTCCAAAGCCCAATCACCGGATTATGACACGCGTCAACCGACGAACGAAGAACGTCGGAGGCAAAAACTCGCGATACTTTTTCAAATGACGTATCTCGGCGCGCCGATGATTTACTACGGCGATGAGGCCGGGATGTGGGGCGCGAATGATCCGAGCTGCCGCCAGCCGATGACTTGGGACAAAAAAGATAACATGAAAAATGGGATAAAAAGAAAAGAGAACGAGGACGCCGGCTTTGATCGAGATTTGTTTGAATATTATCGCAAGCTGATTCACCTTCGCCATGCGCATCCGGCGCTGCAATTGGGAGATTATCAATCTTTGCTGGTGGATGACGCGCGACAATTATACGTGTTTTCGCGCACGCTGGCGCAACAAACGATCATGGTCGCGATCAACAACGGACGCGAAGAGCAGTGCTGTCGTATTGCTATTAACCACAAGAGCGAATGGGTTGATCTGCTGGAAGAGCATCGGCACTTCGCCGTCAAAGACGGACTGATTGAATTGGCGATCAACGCGCAATCGGGCAGGATTTTGGGTTAAAAACGGTTTGGGTTCTATCGCGCGACAACCAGCGATGTGAAACCATTCAAATGCAAAAATAAAAAGCCACCAGCGTTGATACGTGGTGGCTT
>CAZVZZ010000029.1:0-14713 GCA_964631505.1 uncultured Cytophagia bacterium | reverse complement strand
TGAAACCATTCAAATGCAAAAATAAAAAGCCACCAGCGTTGATACGTGGTGGCTTTGCTTTTACGCTATTGTAATCGGCAACTGATTGTTGGCGAACTGCGTTTGATATTTTCGCAGCGCGCTGTTGGCTGGGCCTTTTTGTAATTCCCGCAGCAGTTCGTTCTGCTGCCGGTGTTTACGGCAAGAACACGCAAATCTTACGCCAGGTGCTGTCCCCAAAATATAAAAAACTTTAATTATTCGGTCGCGACCAGCCGCCCATGCGGCGCTGCATTTGCTCGCGCTGCTCCTGCAAAAACTTGTCGTAGAGTTTTTTCTGCTCATCGTTCAACAACGCTTTCACGTCGGCGTCGCGCTTCTCATTGATCTTCATTCGCGTTTCGCGCATTGCCTGAAAATCGCCGCTATTGTTCGCGAACGCTTTGCGCGTTTCATTGAACGCCGTCAAATAAACTTTGCGAACCTTTTCTTTCTGTTCTTTGGAAAGGGACAGCTTTTTCGCCAGCGAATCCACCATCGCCGTCGTGCGTGTCGAATCCAGCGGGCCGAAGCCGCGGCCTTGTGGCGGTTGGGCCAAACCGGTGTTCGTACTGAAGAACATGATCGCCAAACCGATCATACACAGCGAGCTTAAAACGGGCTTCATGGTTAACATTGGCCATCTCCTCAAATAAAATAAATCTATGATGAATAGCAGAAAAAAACGCAGACCTCTTTCCACTATGAAGCATGCAGCAAAACTCTCGGTTCACAGGCTGCGTCTGCACTAAACAGCGTTGCAAAAAAACAGGTTGCCTCACCATCCGCTGGCGAAGCAACCTGTTTGATTTATGATTTCAAGCGCAGCGGCAATCACCGGTTCCGCCGCGACAAAAGCGAGAACTTTAGAGTTCTTCTTCAAATTCCGGCATGTCGATGTCGTCATGCGGACCGAAACCGCCGCCGCGATGCATCATGCCCGGGCCGCCACGATGGCCTCGGCCAAACATTCCGGGACGCGCCTCTTGCATTTTCTTGCGCTGCTCCGGCGTCAGGATTTTTTGCACGGCCAGCTTGGCTTCGATTCCATTTCGCATCAACGTCTCACGCAACTTGCTCACTTCGCTGATCTTCGCATTAATCTTGGCCTGATCCGGCGTTTCGGCGCGCATCAATTCATGCAGCTCGATACCCGCCAGCTTGAGCTTGGCGCCGACATCGATATTTTTCTTGCGGGTATCCAACATGATTTGATGAATCTGCGATTTCTGCGCATCGGATAAGCCGAGTTCTTCCAGCGGCGATTTACCCAAGCGTTCTTTCATCATCTCACGGCGCTGCATCATGCCGCCTTGTGGCGGTTGCGCCATCACGACGCCGGCAAAGGCCAGCATAGCCAGCGCCATCAAAGAAAAGCGTTTCATAATCGATCTCCTTAACATTAAATTTTTACGTTTCATTATTTACAAATTTTGAGTCGTTCTGTTATTCAGAAGCGGCTCCATCGTTTGCTTTTCAAATAATCAGACGAAGCGATTGCGAAAAAGTTGGAAAGTTTTTTTCGCTGATTTCATTTACCCCAAAAAGAAAACTCCCACCGCACAAAAGAACCGTGCGGTGGGAGATTCAATATAAATGATAATGCGCTCTTAAAAAAACGTTCCAATCGAAAACTGCTTCACCGGTTTGCCGAAATTTTTCAAATCCGTCGGCCAGGCGACGTCGTATTGCAGCAGAAAATAGCCCAGGTTGAAGCGCGCGCCGATTCCCAACGCGCTTTGCAAATCTTTCAGGCGGAAACCGTCCGTCGAAGTAAACGGCTGGAAGCGCGTTTTGCTGTAGCCGGGAATGTCGACGCCCCACGCGGCGGCGGCGTCATAAAACGCGGCGGCGCTGAGGAAATCCGCGTTGGCCGGCAGGAACGGCAGCAGCGGAAAACGATATTCCAAATTGCTGATCAAATAATTCGTGCCGATCAACGCGTCATAATCCGCGCCGCGATAAGTATACGGCCCGCCGAGGCCGACGAGTTGTTTGTCGCGCCCGACGCTCGCGCCGCCGATGAAACGCCACGCCAGCACGGTGCGATGCGCGATGTTCTTATACCGACGGTAGTCCAACGAATAGCTGGTGAAGTGAAAATCATTCCCCGTTGTCTCAATCGATAAACGGCTGCGGCTGCCGCTCGTCGGGCCGAGCGGGCCGTAAATCGTGTTGTCATACACCAGCGACGTTCCCACCTGCGCAAATTTGTAGAGCGCGAGATTCTCCGTGTCGCGGTCGAGACTCGTGAAGCCATACGTGTCCACCACCAAATCCTGATCGACCCACGTCAACCCGCCGTACAGCTCAACGCGTGCGTAACGGCTGAACGGATAGCCCGCGATCGCATTGAAGCCGCGATAGGTGTTGCGCAAATATCCGATCGAGTTGAACGTCGCGCCGATCGTGTACAACAAGCTCGATTGAAAAGCTTGCACGCCGTAATTGATGCGATGCCCCTGATTGAAATAAGTCGCGCCGAGATCCGAGTGCAACGGACTGCGAATTTGCATGCCGGTCGATAAATACAAATTGTGATTGCCCAGCATATCCGTAAACAAAAAGATCGCCTGCCCGACGCCGCCATAATACGTGTCATAACCACCGCCGACGCTGATCGCATCCAGCTTGAATTTGCTGCTGTACGGACGCGGTTCAATGGAATCCGGCGAGGTCAATTGATAATTCGCATATAGCATGTTGGGATCGGGAATCTCGGGAAGCCAAGATTTTGGTAAAGTCGTCGCAGGCGCAGCAGCGGTTGCCGTGTTGTTCTCGGGTACGACAACGGTGGAAGCAATTTGCGGCGGAGCAACGGGCGCTTTCGTTGCGTCCAGCAGATAAAGCTGCCAGTTGGTTTTTTGAAAGGTCGAGAAGACCATCACCTTGCCGTTGGCGGACCAGCTCAACGCCGGCGTCGATTCGGTGATGCCGGCGATGCCGTTGCGCAAAAACGTCACCGGCGTGATTTGCTGATCAACGAGATGCAGACGATAAATATTGGGAATGCTCTGATGATCGGAAACAAACGCGATCGCACTGCCGTCTGGCGACCATTGTGGGCTGGTGGCGTTGCCGGGAAGATCGGTCAGATTTTCGATGCGCTTATCGGCGAGATGATACAATGCCAAATCATAATCGCCAAACAACAGGTTCGCTTCATCCGTTCCTTCGCCGCGATCGGTGGCGAACACAATCGATTTGCCGTCCGGCGACCATTGCGGGTGCAGCTCGGCAAAACGATCCTCGGTCAGGCGCTGCAATTTGCCGTCGGCGAGATCGACGATGTACAAATCCGAAACGCCGCCGGCGATGCCGACAAAAACCACTTCATCGCCCCACGGCGAGAAACTCGGAGATTGCAGGCCGTTCAATTGTGCAAAGACAAAACGCTGGGTGACTTCTTTGGTGTGCGGGTTCATCACATACAACGCGTCGTCTTTGCCGGACTTGGCAATAAACGCGAGCCGGTTGCCGTCACGCGACCAGCCGATAGCGCTGTCGAAATAGCGCAACGTTTCAAAGCGCTTGCCTTTGCCGCCGGCGATCAGCAGCTCCTGTTTCCATTTTCCGGTTTGATCCTGACTGAGCAAATAAATATCATCGTCCAAATTTTTATTGGCAATGTAAGCCACTTGCTTGCCATTCGGGCTGACCGAAGGGGCGACGTTGAGACGATGATAAAAGCCCTGCTGGTGCGTGAGACGAGTGGCGATTTGATCGGGCGTTTGCAGCGTGGAATCCTGCGGCACCACCAACTGGCGCGCGGCCTCATGCCAACGTTTGGTTAATTCTTTCAGCTCCAGCCCCGGTTGTTTTTTGAGCGCCGCTTCGACGGTTCCCAGATTCACCGCGGTTTTGAAAATATGGCCGACTGTTTTTTTGCCGTAGGTCTCGCCGATATAATGCCACAGTGACTGGCCGAGGCGGTAGACGCGAATATCGTAAGCGCTATTCAATTGTTGGACGGTCAACAATTTATGCTCGAGCAAGCCGTCGCGCACCCACATGCGCGTGGTGTTGTCCATGCCGGCGGAAAGATATTCGGCCATGCCTTCGACGAACCACAGCGGCGGATTGAAACTTTTGCTGCGCAACGGACTGTTCTGCATGATGTCGTATTGAAACGCATGCACCAACTCATGCACCAACACGTGATTAAATTCGCGATACGAGCCGGTGATCGGAAGAATAACGCGATTCTTCAAACTTTCGGTGACGCCGCGCGTGCCTTGATCGAGCAAATCCGAAATGACGTTGGTTTGCTGGAAATCATTGAGCGAGGCGTAAAGAAACAGCGGAATGCGGTTTTTGATTTTCCATTCCAGTTCCGTGCTCAGGTACGCATAACCGCGCTCGGCCATGCGCGCCGCGTCGAGCGCCGCCGGTTTCTCTTCGGGATAATAATGGACGTCAAAATGGGCGGTGCGGAAAACCGCCCAGGCAAAATCTTTATACAGCACTTTGTTCTGGCCGAAGTAAGCGCCAACCTGCGTCCGCGCCGGCACGGCAGCAAACAAAAACAACAGCGCCAGCAGCGGCTGGATAAAAAGATATTTCCGGCGAATCATGAGAATTTTCCTTTCTTGCATAAAAATCATCGGCGCCGCGGCGGCAACGCGCAAAAGAGTATTTTAAGTTTTAACCATGCAAAGCCCAAAAAGATTCCATTAATTTTTAATACGGGTCTCGCCGGAAATACCCTATTTCAACCGGCACAACACCGCATTGCCGGCATTGAATACGACTTTTTTCACGCGCGCGTGACGTGGCCGGAAAGTGAGTTGCGCGCCTTGGCGATCCACCCACACGCGCTTAGTGATTTTCACACCATCGTTATATTCTACCGTGATCGGCACCGGCATACGAAAATCCGGCGGCACGCGTTCCTGCTGAACCGAAATGGAAACGATGGTTCCGGCCGCCGTCGCCTGCACCTGCTGCGTCCAACGGTAAGTCGGAATCGCCATGCCATAAACCCATTGCTTGAAAAACCAATCCAGCGGCGCGCCAAAATGTTTTTCCGCGGTCTTTTGCAAATCCAACGTGCTGGGATCGGCGCCGCGATACGTCTGCACAAAATCGGTGAGGAACGCCCAAAATCTTTCATCGCTGCCGGTATCGAGATCGCGCAAAAGCCAGCGCAACGAATGCACCACAAACGCGCCTTTACGATAGGTCGCCAAGTAATAATCCATGTCATCTTTTTGTCCAAGCCGGACGCCGAGCCACAGCGGGCCGGCGGCCAAACCTTCGCTGTACTTCAGCGCGTTTTTCGCGAAACCGAAACGCTTCAAGCCCAAAGTGACGCCGATATGGCCGCCTTCCAAAAGATCGTCCCGCCACGCTTGAATTAAATTCGCAAAATTTTTGGGATCAGGGATCACCCATTCGACATACAAGGCGCCGAGATATTCGGCTAGGGCTTCGCTGAGCCATTGATCGCGATAAGTCGCCCAGCCCACGGCATTGCCGAACCATTGATGCGCCACTTCGTGGCTGCGCAACGCTTGCAGAATGCCGGTTCCGTGTATTTGAAATCCGATCCATGACAGCGTCACCAAACCCGGATAACCGTGGCTGATGAATCCCGGCGCTTCAACGACGCGCAATTTGGCGGCTGGGTAGGGCGCAATCAAGCGATTAAAAAAGAACAGGCTGTTGGCAATGTCACGCGCCACGTGGCGGCGTTGCTGCGGATTGCGCAACGACGTCGAGTGAATTTCGAGCGGCGGTAGCTCCGCGAGCGTTAGCGCTTCGGTGGAAAATTTTCCGAGACAAAATGAAGCGGCTTTTGCCGGCGTCGTTTCGCTGTAAAAACTGAGCCGATATTCGCCTTCTTCCCACTCGCGCAACAAGTCGCCAACCGCCATGACGCGCAGAGCACGCGGGCATTTAAAAATGATTTTGTACGCGGCTCGCCGCAGGTAATTTAAATGCGGTACCCAAAAAACGGCGTCCTTCAAATGAAAGCCGCCGCTGGCATTTTGAACTAACGCGTTGCCGGCATAATGAAATAGCAGACGAAGCGTATCGACCGGCGATGGCGGCAAAAAAACCGTGACGCCGCTTTCATTTCCGCCCTGAATAAAATCGAGCGTATCGCCGTTTTCAGCCGTGACGCGAGAAACAATGAGAGCGGGAGTCAATGAAAAAAAAAGCGCCGGCCGATTTCGCCGTGCCATATAAATGTCCACGCCCATATCGGCCGTGAGCTGGCCGTCGACATCGATTTGTACCCAGCCATTGTATTTGGTCAAACGAATCGAATCCGCCGGCGGCGCGGCAAAATAATCACCCAGCGGATAGCTGCAAATCAGAGCCAGCGGCCGGCGCAACGCTTTTTCCTGAAATTGAAAAAATTGGATGGCTTCATGCGCTTGCGAATCAAAGCCGTAAACATACAGCGGCGGAAATTCCGTTGCGGACGGCGCCGGTCCAAATGCGCAGAAAATAAACTGGCCCGAGGTGTCGGCATGCTTGCGGTTGAATAAATGCGCGGCAAAATTATAACCGCGGCGCTGTTGCCACTCACGTTGCACCAAGCCCGGCAACTCCGCCGCTTGCGAGCGAATCTTCGCCGGCGCGCGTTGCAGTCGTCGGCTCGCAGCATTGAACCACGGCAGACGGACAAAACGCAACAGCACACTCGACGCCTCACGAGCCAATGTCGAATCTTTGGTGAAATAATGCAATTGCTGACGCTCCACAGCATGGCGTGGGGCGAAACGTACTTTGGCCTTTCCATCAAAAAGCAACCCGGTGAGGCCATTCACCCCATCCTGGATCGGCGTCAACTGGCCCCGGCTGAGGTGAATCGTCAAGTCCGGCAGTTGAATGAGAAGGGAATCATTGATCACATAAGATGAATCGCCGAGCGTGGGCTGGCGCAGGGCCAAATAACGTTGGCGGTTGGCCTCACGCAGGCGATCGGAGATGACAAAATCTGGCCACAGCCAAAACAACACTGCGGCCAGAAATATTGCTTTCATGATAAATTTCCGGCGAGTCCCAATTCCGGCGCCGCCGCCTGCATCGCCGCGAGTACGTTGGCAATGTGCTCATCCAATGAAACGCCCAGCAATGCGGCGCCGTTCGTGATGTCGTCACGGCTCACCTGGCGGGCAAAAGCTTTGTCCTTCATTTTCTTTTTCACCGAGCTGACTTCCACTTCCAACACGCTTTTGCTCGGGCGCACCAACGCCACCGCGGTAATGAAGCCGCAAAGCTCGTCGACCGCGAGAATGGTTTTTTCCATCGGCGTCTCCGGTTTCACGCCGGAATAATCCGCGTGCGCAAGAATGGCGCGGGAAAGTTCTTCCGGTTCGCCACGCTCGCGCAATAACTTCACGGTTTGATAGGGATGCTCTTCCTTGCTGGGATGTTTCTCATAATCCATATCGTGCAAAATGCCGACCACGGCCCATTTTTCTTCGTCCTCGCCAAATTGGCGCGCATAAAAACGCATGGCCGCTTCCACGGCCAACATGTGCTTGCGTAAACTATCGCTTTGCGTCCATTCGCACATTAAGGCGAAGGCTTGATCGCGGGTCATCATGGGTTCGTACTCACGTTATAATAATTTGATTCTGCAAACCATCATGCTCATGAATTTTTTTTACACCAAGACACCAAGTTCACGAAGCTTTCTTTGTGATACAAACTCGCAGAACTTGTTTTTGAGCAAAAATTTTTCACCACAACGGCACAAAGAGCACAAAGAAAACTTCTTTGCAGTCTTTGTTGTGGAGTTTTTGGTTGCGGCTCTGCTGCACTTTATACTTTGCGGTAAGATTGAAATACAACCCAAGTCGGATGGCGTTGCTCGGTGTTACGCCACTTGCACGGCGGTGCCGCAGGCGGTGACCATCAACATGCCGTTGCCGGCGCCGAGGACTTCGTAATCAATATCAACGCCGACGACGGCATTGGCGCCGAGTTGCGTGGCCATCGCTTCCATCTCCTGCATGGCAAGCTGGCGCGCATGGTTCAGCTCTTTTTCGTAAGCGCCGGAGCGGCCGCCGACGATATCACGAATGCCGGCAAAAAGATCGCGAAACATGTTGGCGCCCATGACTGCTTCGCCGGTGACGATGCCGAAGTATTGCACGATCGCTTTGCCTTCAATATTGGGGGTGGTGGTGGTAATCATCTTTCATGCTCCCTGCTGGTTAGATGAGTGGCTTCACTGGTTTCAGAAAACGGCGGCGGCGCCGCCCAAATCGTCAACAACAACTCGTCGCCCAATAAACGATACTGCGGCGGCTTTCCCGCAATGCTTTCGCTGCGTTCGATAATCAACCGGATGCCTTCGCCGCGCGCTTCGATATAATACCGCCCGGAATGCGGGCTGATTTGACGCGAAAGAAAAGAAACCAACAATTGATTGCGGGTGAATTGCCGGTCCGCCATATTTTCCAGCGTAATCGTATTCGGCAGCTTTCCCGGGCTGTAAATTTCCAGGCGATCATCAAAAAGGAAAAGGCGAATTTTCGAGCCGGCAATCGAATAATCACGATGCGCGGCGGCGTTGACGACGGCCTCGTGAACGGCCAGAAGATCGTACTGCGGAAAATCTTGCCGTCCCACGGTTTTGATCTGCGCCACCTTCATGTTGCGTTTTACAAAATTCACCGCATCGTCAATTTGTTGGTGCAACGGGCCGCATATTTTTTTGGCATCGATCACAGTCGCGCCGGCCATCAAAACGCCGCGATAAGCCGCGGCCTCGATATAAGCCGACGGCAAAAACTGCTCCGGCGTTTCGCCGAAAACCAGCAAACCGGCTATCGATGGGCGAAGCATGTTTTGCTCGTCACGATCGAGAATATGTTTGTTTTCCAAAATCTTTTCCCACGCCTGCTGCTTGCTCTCCGGCGCGAAACTTTTGAGCAGCTTGCGGTCGAGGTCATCCAGCGTCGCTTGCCGAATAATTTGTTCATCAAACACAAAAGAATGTTCGCGTTGCTGAAAGAGGCGCGCCAATTCCTGCGGGGTAAGATCGACTTTCGTAACGCCCAGACGCTGAAAATACCGGCCGCTGCTGGTTTGATGAACGTAAACGCTTTTAGGAATATCGAGTTTGACGACCGGCTGATTCATCCCGTTTGCATCCGGCAGCAGCAAAATTTTTATAAACAGCAAAACCGGCGGCCGGCAGTTATTGCGGCATATATTCGAAATATAATTCTCAACCAAATTGATTTTTTCCGTGGGAATGCCCTGAACGATGCCGGAATCATGAACGCCGAGGAGTATCACGCCACCGCCGGTGTTGGCAAACGCGCAAATTTCTCCGGCGAGCGCGTCGGCATTGGGATCGATGACGCCATCGCCGCGGAATTTCACCTCTTTAAACTCGATGAAGGAATCTTCTCCAAGCTTGAGGGAATCAGCGATTTCTTGAAGCGAGTCAAACATCATCTACCTCAAAATCGTCTGCTCCCGATCGGAGCCGACAGAAACAATTTGAATTGGAATGTTCGTGATCTGCTGCACGGCGTCGAGGTATTGCTGCGCGGCGCGCGGCAAATCATCAAAAGCGCGCGCATTGGCCGTTGATTGCTGCCAGCCGGAAAAAGTTTCGTACACCGGCTCGCAGTTTTCCAAAATATGAATCTCCGCCGGAAAAGCTTTGAGTTCCTTGCCGCGATAGCGATAAGCAACGCAAAGCTTGATCTCGGCAAACGTGTCGAGCACGTCCAGTTTCGTGAGTGCCCACGTATCGATGCCGTTAATTTGCGCCGCATAATTCGCGACAACGGCATCGAACCAACCGCAGCGCCGCGGCCGGCCGGTGGTGGCGCCATACTCGTGGCCGAGGCCGCGCAGTTGCTCGCCGAGCGCGCCGGGAATTTCCGTGGGGAACGGGCCCATGCCGACGCGCGTCGTGTAGGCTTTGATCACACCCATCACGTGATCGATCTTTGTCGGGCCGATTCCCAAGCCCGTGCAAGCGCCGCCGCTAATGGGACTGGAGGAAGTCACAAATGGATACGTGCCAAAATCAACATCCAGCAAAGCGCCCTGCGCGCCTTCCCCGATAATCGTTTTCTGCTCCGCAATCGCTTGGTTCAAATAGCGCGAGGTGTCGGTGACATACGGCGCAATTGGCGCAACGAAGCGGCGGTATTCCTGTAAAATCGTTTCCGCCACGAGCGGGGCTTTGCCATAAACGGCGCTCAAGATGGCATTTTTCTCGTGCACATTGAGGCTGATTTTTTCTCGCAGCGTTTCGGTATTCAGCAAATCGATGAGGCGAATGCCCATGCGATGCGCTTTGTCCACATAAGCCGGGCCGATGCCGCGGCCGGTGGTGCCGATCTTTTGTTGCGGCGCGTTTTCTTCTTTGCTTTGATCGAGCAATTTGTGATAGGGCATGACAAGATGGGCGCGATCGCTGAGCAGCAAACGGCCCTGCACCGGCACACCCTTTTTCGCCAAGAATTCAATCTCGTGCAGCAGCGCCGCTGGATCGATCACCACGCCATTGCCAATCACGCAAATCGTGTTGGGCTGCAAAATGCCGGAGGGAATCAAATGCAAAACAAATTTCTCGCTGCCGATGACGACGGTGTGTCCGGCATTGGCGCCGCCCTGATAGCGCGCGACGATGTCGGCCTTTTCGCTGAGCAAATCGACAATCTTGCCCTTGCCCTCATCTCCCCACTGCGCGCCGATGATGATTTGAACTGGCATGATAACTCATTTATGGTATCCAGATGTTGTGAATTGACCGGATAAAAGTGCAACGCTTTTATCCGGACCATTCGCAACCTCCCTTCGGGCGTAGCCGGATGCCAAAAACTTTTATTGGTAAAAAATAAAAAACTCCGTCACCTCGATCTTGTCGCCAAGATCGAAACGCCGGAGTTTGGATTTAATATGAAATCGTTTTGCAGGCTGCGTTATTTTTTAAAACTGGCCACAGCCTTTTCCAGAGAATCGTGCGCATCAAAAACCGTGAGGAGTTTGGTGATCATCAGCAAATTCTGAATTCGCTCGGTGACGCCGGAGAGTTTGAGGTCGCCGCCGTTGTTGCGCATCGTGGTCAGGCCGCCGATGAGAATGCCCAGGCCGGAACTGTTCATCCAGCTCACGCCGGCAAGATCGGCAATCACTTTCGTTTTGCCTTTGTCCAACAGATCGTTCAGCTTGTCATTCAACAAGCTGGCATCCGGGCCGCCCATGATTTTTCCGGCCAGCTCCAGAACGATGATGTCGCCTACAGCTTTCTCGGTAATGGTCATGATGTAACCTCCCTCAACATGGCGTGCAAGCTTCAGCTTGCAAGGCTGCACCGCAAGCTGAAGCTTGCACGCCGCTGTTAAATGATTTACGCGACTTTCGCGCCGCGACGAGAAGTGAGTTTTTCTATTTCGGCCTTTTTGTACCACTCGACGACGATCGGCGCAGCGATATAAACCGTGGAGTAAACACCGGAAATCACGCCGACCGTCATGGCGAACGAGAAATTATAAAGCACGTCGCCGCCGAAGAACAACAAGATCAGCACGACGATGAAAACGGTCAACGAGGTGATGATCGTACGGCCTAGCGTCTGGTTTACGCTCAAATTGATGATCTTCTCGATGCTGCCGTCGCGGTGAATGCGGCGGTTCTCGCGGATGCGATCCATCACCACGATTGTATCGTTCAACGAAAAACCGACAATGGTCAGGAAAGCGGCGATCACGGTCAAATTCACTTCCATATTCAATAGTGAAAAAAAGCTCAGCGTGACCATGACGTCGTGGAACAACGCGACCACGGCGCCAACCGCGAAAATAAACTCGAAGCGAAAGCTCACGTAGATTAGAATCAAAATCAGCGAGATGATCGTCGCCCAAATGGCGGCCGAACGCAGCTCGCGGCCAATCTTGGGACCGACGCTTTCGACAAGGCGCTCCTGCGGTGGGTTTTGCGGAAAAGTATCTCGCAAGGCTTTCATAATCGTTTCAGAAACGGTGGAACCTTCGGCCTGCTTCTGCACGCGTACCAGCACTTCATTGGACGCGCCAAAAGTTTTAATTTCCGCATCGCTAAAACCAGCGTTGGCCAACGCCTGCCGCACGTCGCTGATATTCGGCGCTTGCGGAAATTGCATTTGAATGACGGTTCCGCCAAGAAAATCGACGCCGTACTGCGGGCCGCCTTTAATAATCATCGATACGATGCCGGCGAGAATGATGACCGCCGACACGGCAACGGCTTTCCAGCGCAGCTTGATAAAATCAATGTGGGTTTCACCAAAAAATTGCATCATGGGAATTCAACGTCTCCATTCAATATTTTATGACTTCAGATACTCAAAGTCTTGAGATTGTAGCGCCGGCTGGCATAATCATAAACCACGCGCGTGACGACGATGGCGGTGAACATACTGACCGCGATGCCAAACATCAGCGTGACGGCAAAACCTTTGATTGGGCCGGTGCCGAATTGATAAAGCACCAGCGCCGTGAGCAAAGTCGTGATGTTGGCGTCAAAGATCGTCCAAAAGGCGCGATCGTAACCGGCGTCAATAGCCGTACGCACCGTCTTGCCGGAGCGCAATTCTTCGCGTATGCGTTCGAGAATCAGCACGTTCGCATCGACGGCCATACCGATGGTCAAAATAATGCCGGCAATACCGGGCAGCGTCAGCGTGGCTTTGAGAAACGCCATACAAGCCAACAGCAGCAAAATATTCAGCACCAAGGCCGCATCGGCCAGCACGCCGGAAAGCTTGTAGTAGATGGCCATGAAAAGCATCACCAGGGCCAAGCTGATGAGCGCCGACCACGTTCCTTTCGAGATGGAATCTTGGCCGAGCGACGGCCCAACGGTGCGCTCTTCAATGACGTGCATCGGCGCTTGCAGCGAGCCGGCGCGCAACACAATCGCCAAATCTTTCGCCTCGTTGGCGTCCATGTTGCCTTCAATCGACGCGGAGCCGCTGGGAATTCGTTCTTTTATATTGGGCGCCATCACGACATTGTTGTCGAGCATGATCGCAAGGCGTTTGTTGACATTGGCGCCGGTAACGCGCGAAAAAACTTTTGTGCCTTCGTCATTGAGCTGCATGGTGACGGTCCATTCGCCCTGCCGCGTCAAGCCCGCGCCGCTGGCGAGCTGCTGGCGGGCATCGGTCAACAACGCGCCGTTGAGTTCCGGATCCTTTTTAACCAAAAAAAGATAATAATACTGCTCATCGGCAACCTGCTCGGGTTTTTTCGACCATGCAAATTTCGCACCGGGCGGAATGATTTTTTGCACCTCCAGATTGTTCAGGATGCGTTCAACCGCGCGAACATTTTTGGCCGGCACCGCCACTTCGCCGCGGCCTACGTCGCGCAGCAACGAGATAAACGGATTGCCGGAAAAAATATCCTTATCAACCTGCACGGAATCAGCGGATTGATTGGCGCTATCGCCCGGCGCGCTTGACGAGCCGGCAAACAAATCCGAAACACTTACCGTTTTGTCCTTGCTGACTTTGCCGCCGGCGCCGGTGGTGTCCGCCTGGCTGGTGTCAACCGTTCCTTGTTTTGCCGCGAGATCGCGTTTGAGCAAGTTGTCGATTTTGGTGATGACGTCCTGAAAAACTTGCGGCTCTTTCACCAGATTGAACTCCAGCAAAGCGGTTTGGCCGATGATGCGTTTGGCGCGGCCCACGTCAGTGATGCCGGCCAACTCGACGACGACACGGCGATTGCCCTGTTTGGTGATCGACGGCTCGGACACGCCGAACTGGTCGATGCGGTTGCGGAGAATTTCCAGGTTTTGCGCGATCGCATCTTCCGCTTCCTGCTTTAATTCTTCGACGATTTGCGCGTCGGTTTGCGCACGCGAGCCGAAATAGCGGCTGAGACGAATATCGGCAGCGCCGAATTTTTCCTGCAGCGCGGCAAAATAATCCGCATTGGGCGTCGCCGCAACAACGTCCAATTCCTTCATAATTTCTTCAAAGCGGGCGTCTTTATTCTTCGCCACGTCGCGCATCAATTTCGGCAAATTGGTTTCGTAAACCAGATAAGTGCCGCCCTGCAAATCCAGGCCGCGTTTGATCGCTTTCGCATCGTTCTTGCTGATTTGATCGTGCAAGGCGACCAAATGGGTCGCTTCTTGCAAGGCACTCTCCGCCGGTTTGTCGCGCAACTGCTGGCGAATGCGCTGCTCCAACTGCCCGGCGTTCAACGCTTCGTTGAGGTCATCGCGTTGCAAACCGGTTTGCTGTTGTATTTTGGCGAGATGACTCTCCGCCTCTTGTTTCTGCCCGCCGACAATGAAAGTCGGATAAAGCTGCCAAAGCGACCACGCGATGGCGAGCACAATCAAAATTGTGCGCAACAAATTATTCCGCTGCATGCAGGTAAATCCTCCAGAGCAAACAATAAATCACGCCCGCAAGCTTCCGGAACGTGATCTGGTGGTAAAACGTGATGATTAAAACATCCGAATTAAAAGGTAACGAGTAAAACGTCATGCCTAAAACGTCATGTCGTAAGCATCTAAAAATATAACCGATTTGCGACACAAAGTCAAGAAAAAGCTCATGCAAAGTTGAAGTCCGACTGGCGCCCAACGATCTTGTTAAATTAGAACACCCGGCGAGCGCAAGTCGGACTTCACAACGTTCACGGATTCGTAAACTCTTTGTCCACAATTTCAATTTGTCCCGGGTATTTCAAATCGAGGCCGGCGACGGAGA
>CAZVZZ010000028.1:0-20433 GCA_964631505.1 uncultured Cytophagia bacterium | reverse complement strand
TAAAAGTTGAAGCCGCCTGAAGGTGGCTGTTGATGTTTTATTTTTGGTTTTGACGCAACTCTTCTTTCATAATTTTCCCCGAAGCATTCTTCGGCAAACTCTCGCGCATCATAACCGTGCGCGGCGCTTTGTATTCCGGCAAGCGGGTTTTGCAAAATGTAATCACTTCTTCCGGTATAACAAATGCGCCATTCTTCGGCACAACAAAAGCGCAAATGGCTTCGCCGATATATTGATCAGGAACGCCGATCACCGCGGTTTCGAGAATGCTCGGATGTTCGAGAATAATCTCTTCGATCTCTTTGGCGCTGACGCGATTGCCGGCGGATTTGATCATGTCGCGCTTGCGGCCGACGACATAAAAAAATCCTTCATCATCCATCCGGCCAAGATCGCCGGTGTGAAAACCGTGTGCGGTGAGCACGGCGTTGGTCTCTTCCGGTTGATTCCAATAGCCCTGCATGATATTCGCGCCGCGGGCGACAATTTCACCAACTTCATCCGGCCCGGCCTCGTCGCCGCCGTCTTTGATCAAACGCAATTCCACGTTCGGAATCGCCTTGCCGATGCTGCCGACTTTGCGCGGCAAATCTTCCGGCGGCAAGTACGACAATCGCGCCGCAGCTTCGGTCGCACCGTACATAATGAAAATTTTTTTGCCGTGAAAAATTTCCATGACTTCGCGAATCAACGCCGGCGCCATCGCGCCGCCGGCTTGCATGAGATAACGCAACGCCGGAAATTCCATTTTGCGCACCGCGGATTTGCCGAGCAAGATGGCATACGTTGACGGCACACCGGCAAAACCGGTCGCGGCTTTCTCCTGCATCGTTTTTAACATCACGTTTGGAAAAACAAACCGGTTGTCGATGATCACCGTTGCGCCAACGGCAAAGTGGGTATTGAGCAAAGATTTCCCATAAACATACGGGAACGGCAGCACCACCATAATGCGATCCTGCGCCGTTAATCCGAGATAGCTCACGATGCTGCGCGTGTTCGTGACGACATTCAAATGGCTCAACGTCGCGCCGCGTGGATCGCCCGTGCTGCCGGAGGTGTAAATGATCGAGGCCAGGTGCAAATCAATCAGCGGCAGATCGAGCGGTGTATCCGGCTGCTGCGCGAGCTGAGGCGAAGCGATGATTTTCCAGGAACGGTTTTTACCGGCAGCGTCGCCAGCCTCACCGTCCGAATCCAACAGAACGATGGCGCGTCGTTTGAGAGGTTGAGTCTCGAGCGTGTCGAACAACGCCAACTGTTTCGATTGCGTCAGCACCACGCCGACTTCACAGTCGTTGAGAATATACGACAATGTTTTTGCCGTGGTGGTGGCATACATCGCCACCGTGACACCGCCACATTTCAGGACGCCATAATAAGCCGCGATATATGCGCTGGAATTTTCCAGAAGCAACGCCACGCGATCACCGCGGCGTACGCCCAGCTCTTGCAAAAGATGCGCGAGGCGATTGGCCTGCCGCTCCATTTCCCCATAAGATACAATTTCATTTTCATGAATACAAGCCGAAAATTCCGGTGTGGCCTGCGCGTGCGTTTCAAGGAAGTGATGAATGAGAAAGGGCGTCATGGCAGGTAAACAAGTTTTTTGCTTTCCACAAAGCCTTGCCCGGAGCTTGCCAAAGGGCCGGCCTGCAGGCGATAAACATAAATGCCGGCGGGCAAATTTTCCGGCGTCCATTGCACGGCGTGTTCGCCGGCGGATTTCATTTCATCGAAGAGCGTTGCGACTTCGCGGCCAAGAACGTCAAAAATTTTCAGCGACGCGCGGCCCGGTTGCGCGAGCGTGAAGCGAATGCGCGTCGCCGGGTTAAAGGGATTGGGAAAATTTTGCGCCAACTGCGACGATCCAATTCGATTCGGAGTTTTGTCATTCACCGCCGAAGAGTTTTGCGTGTATTTGATCGTCGTGAAGAAACTCCAGCGCGACGAGTCAATCGCGCGGCTCTGGCCGGCAACATAAATGTTGCGCGACTGATCGAGCGCGATCGCCACGGGATAGTCCAGCGAGTTGCCCGGGCCGTCATAGCGCGCACTCCATTCCGGTATGCCGAAAGCATTGTATTTCACCGTGAACAAATCTGCCGCGCCATCTATCGACGCCGAATCCGGATAAACGCCGGTCGTATAAAGATTGCCAGCTTCATCAACAGTCAACACCGACGCTCCCGTCTCAATGCGCCAGAGCTTCATGCCGTCGCGATCATACTTGATCGTGCCGGCCTCGCCGGTGACATACACGTTTTCCCAATCATCAAGCGCCAGCGCCGCCGGATGATCGAAAGAGTTTCCCGGGCGGCTGTAACGCGCTTCCCATTGCTGCTGGCCGTCGCGATCATATTTGAGCGTGAGATAATCGGCATAAAAACCGATGCCGGTTAAAACATAAATGTTCTCTCGCGAAACAACGATTCCCGCAACACGATGAATTGCCTCGGTCACATGGTAACGCGCCAGCCACTGTTTCATGCCGGCTGCATTATATTTGATCGTAACGCCGTCGCCATCGGCAACACCAGCCACATAAACATTGCCGGAATCGTCGCGCGCCATGGCCGTGGCGCCGTTAAAAGATTGCGGCCCAGGATTCTCCCGCGCCTTCCACAGCACGTTCCCGCCGGCGTCGTATTTAATGGTCACAAAATCAGCGTTGTGGCTCGCGCCTGTCACATAAATATTTCCGGCTCGATCCACTTCCAGCGCCGCCGGAAGGCTGCGGCCTTGGTTAGCCGTGCTATCGAATGCCGTGTTCCAAAGCTCCGCTCCCGCGCGATTATATTTGGACAGCGTACCATAATGATAATCCAGACGGTTCAAATTATAGCGCGAGCTAATAACATAAATGTTTCCATTTGCATCGGTCGCAATCTTCTCCGCTCTATTCCGAATATCTTTTGCACTTTGTCCGTGACGTTGCCAATTCGTCGCTCCCGCAGCGTTGTAGCTAATCAAGGACCACACTGAGGACGCGTCCGAAAGGATTTGACTCGCGCCTGCGACATAAACATCTCCACTCGCATCGAGCGCCAGCGCCGTCGCGCGATCAAACGAATTGCCCGGACTGTTCTCCCGCGCAATCCAATGTGCCGAGCCGGCGTGATCATATTTCACTGTCACGAAATCTTTATCCTGATTTCGCATGCTCCAGCCGGTAACGTATACATTGCCGGCCTCATCAATGGCCGACGCAACGGCAACATCATCAGCGTCACCGATATCTTCAAAAGTGGCGAGCCATTGTTGCCGCCCGTCGCGATCATATTTCAGCGTGGCAAAATCCCGGCGGTCATAACCTGTGACCAAGACATTGCCGGCGCGATCAACTTTGACGGCGGCTGCATGGCTGCAACCGTCCGCTGGGCCGTAACGCACACTCCATTGCTCTTCGCCGGCGCGGTTGTATTTGATCGTCGCAAAATCAATATCATCGCGCGTCACGCAAAGCCCATCCGAACAATCTTCATAAAATCGCCCGCTCTCGCCGGTCACGTAAACACCGCCCGAATCATCGAGCGCCAACGCGGTGGCGATATTCCAATTGCACGGGTCCGGGCCGCGATAAAATGCCGTCCACTCGCGCGCGCCCTCGCGGCTGAATTTCATCGTCAAATACTGCGGATAACTTAAGCCTTCATACATGCCCGTCACGTAAACCTCGCCGCGCCGATCAACCGCGAGCGCCGTAGCGATACCGCTCGATCCGGCGAATTCGGAATAGCCGGCGCTCCATTCTTTTTGTCCGGCGGAATCATATTTAACGATGATGAAAACATCGTTAGTTTGGCCGGCAAGATAAGCGTGACCGAATCGATCAACCGCAAGCGCGCTCACGGCGGTGCTGCCGCTTCCCGAATAACGCGCGCGCCATTGCGCAACGCCGGCGGCATTATATTTCACCGTAGCAAAATCATTTTCACTCCAGCCGGACACATACACGCTGCCGAGTTCGTCAATCGCCATCGCCGTGGCCACGTCATAAGATGGTCTGGCGGCGCTTGAAAAATCATACCGCGCGGTCCACAGCGTGGCGCCAGCGGCGTTGTATTTGATCGTCACATAATCCGTGGCGCTGCCGCCGGTTTCACTGCCGCCGGTGACGTAAACATTTCCGTCGCGATCTACGGCAATCGCCGTGGCAAAGTCGTCCCCGGCATATTCACCGTTGTAACGGGCTTCCCAAAGCTTGCGGCCGGCGGCGTTATATTTCACCGTGAAATAATCGGCTCCGTAAGGTTGCTGGGTAAGATAACCCGTCACATAGACATTACCGTTGCGATCAACCGCAAGATCAGCCACCTCACCATCACCCGGCAACAATTGCGCGCCATATTGGTTTGCCCACGCCATTTGCACGCCGCCGGAGAGCGTGTGTTGGGCTTGATGCAAATTTTGTGAAATAAAATTATTTTGGGTCAATTGGTTTTTAAATAAATCGGTTTTGACTTTATCGAATGATGTTATCCAATTTTCCGTCAACGTTTTGAACAAATCCGGCGGCGGGTTGGGGTGAAAATGGCTCATTGTGGAAGCACGGATGCCGGGGCGATGAGGCCAGACCTGTCGGGTGAAACGAGAAAATAGCGCCGTGTGCATGACGGCGCATTCGCTTTGCGCCGCGAGCGCATTCTCCTCAAACGGCTCAAGCAGCGCGCCGCAAAGGCCTAAAATTGTGATCAATATTTTCATTTTGATTTGGAGTGATTTCCATGTCCAAATAGGACGCTCAAACCTAGCGCAGACCTCGTGTCTGCCAGCGGCAAATTTTTCTATTTTTAACCGGCAATTTGAATGCTGCTGCACGGAAAAATCCCTGCGCGGCCGCCGTTCGGATAACGGTGCTGTAAAAATTCCAGCGTCGCTTCCCAAGTCTGAAAATGCGAATAACCTTCCCAATAAATTTGGTGAAAGATTTCGGAACTAACGCCGGGCATAAACGCGGCAACGTGCCGATTTCCCAAAAAACCTTTGCGCACCGGCTGGCGGTACAGCCGTTGCGCCGGGCCGAAGAGTCCGTGCTGGCCCATGCCCAGCGAACAGGCGCTGGTCAGCAAAATGAGGCCATCCTCTTTCAAATAATTCGCCGGCGCCGTGTGGTGAAACATGAACGCATTCTCGGCCTGCAACAACTCGTCATCTTTCGGATACGCGTTGCAAATCGCGACGTCCAAAGGTTTTGCCGGCAAACGCGTGGCGTAAATTCGGCGCGCCACTTCTGCGGCTTTACGATGCGCGGCTTCAAGATCGCCGGCGAAAAGTCCGGCAATCTCGCGCCGGCTGTTGACCACGACGTTGATACTGAACTGCACGCCGAGGTGGCGCGCGACGCGCTCAAACTCGGCGCGGAAGCGATTGCCTTTCAGCGTGCCGGCTTTGCCGCGCAAGCCCATGAGCACGGCCTTATGCGTCCATTCGATACTTTCAATATTTGCCAAGCCGGGCAGCACCATCTTCGCGCCCCCGCTGAATCCGGCAAACGCGTGCGGCACGACGCTGCCGATTAAAATTTTGAGATCGGCCTCGGCAAACGTGCGATTGATCAGTACCGGCGTCTGTCCCACTTTCGCGCCAATATCAACGAGATTGTTATTGCAATCGTGATTTTCCACCAGCACGCGTTGCGCCGTTTCAGCGCCGACCTTGAGTTGGATCTGTGCCGGCGTCAGCGCGCTGTGGGAGCCCAGACTGATGATGAGGCGAATTTGCTCGTCACGGATATCGCAGGCCTTCAACCTCTCCAACAGCGCCGGCAATATTTTTCCTGCCGGCGTTGGCCGGCTGAGATCATCCACTACGATCGCGACACGGCGCTTATTTTGCGCGAGCTGAGCAAGCGGCGGTGAGGCAATGGCGCATTCGAGCGCCGCGGTGATGGCGCTCTCCGGCATCGCCGGCGCGTCTTGCATCAACAGTTGCTCAACTTCCCAGTGATCCGGCAAAGAAATATTGAACGGCGCGTCCCCAAACCACGCCCGCCACGGCAAGGTGAATTCTTTCGCCATAAGTATAATGCGTCATTCGTAAAACGTAAGGCGTAATTTACGTTTTACATCTCACGTTATACGCCTGACGTTTTACGCCTTAATTCGCTCTTCCACAAAACGCGTGATCGCATTGATCGATTCAAAATTTTCCGGCATCAGATCGTCATCTTCCACTTTGAGCTGATAGTGCTGATCAAGAAAACTCATCAAATCAAGCATACGTAACGAGTCGATGAGGCCTTTGGCCAACAAATTGTCGTTGTCGGAAAAACCGGCGCCGTTCGGCGCGGCATTTTTTAAAAAATTGCGAATTGAAGAACGAACGTCCATTGCAAAAGTCTGAGGTCTAAAAGTTCAAAGTCCGGTTGAGCACAACGATTTTAGATATGATTCGCGCCAGCCAACGCCAATCAGGCTCACCCCTTCTACATATTATAGCAGCGCTCGCGCATAGACGCGGAAGCTGGAAACCGGCCTTCAATTTTACAAAAATGTCATTGCCGCCATTGTCATATTTCCGCCGGAAAAGCTCACGCTTGTTAATACGAGGGCATCTTGCGTTATTCAAGAAAAGTGATGCGGGCAAAGGACGATACGGAATTGAGAGGCCGAAGAGCATAACGGCCCGTTTGCAAGCGATATGCCGCCTTTCGCTGCGGGTGATCGCGAAACCAAACGGTGCCGTGACGGCTGGCGCGGCCAGTGCTAAACGGAACGCCGTTGCGAGTGATCGTATAAAAAATTTCCGGCTGCAAATCAACGAGCAAATGCTCGACCACGGCATTTCCCGCGATTGTCCATTCTGCGCTGTTCAAAAAATTTTCATTTTTTGAAAACAAAACCGCGTGCGCGTCTTTGATGTACGTCCCGCAAAATTCCGTTCCATTCAGCTCGGCGGCTTCCGCCATTTGGTGCAACGTCTTTGCATCGCCGATTTGCAGCACGGTGAGAAAAACGTCGTACGTGCGCGGCGTTGCCGGTTTGATTTCGAGGCGCGAGCTGCCGCCCCACAGCGCGGTTAATTCATTGAACGGCGGGCGCAACGAGATGTCGTTATAATCCGCATCCGTGAACCAAAACGGCGCCGGCCCACCGATGCGAACCAATTTGGTTTCGCCGGGCGCAATCGCTTTGACAAACAAACGGCCGTGACAGTTGCCGTATTGATTGGTGACGCGCACCGTGCGCCCGTCGGTTGATTCGACAACACCTTCGTTCATCGTCTGCCACGTGCCATCCATCAAATCCGATTGAAACGATGAATGCAGCATGAAGCGTTTCTCGTATTCGGCCTTCACCGTGTTGAGACGATCCGTGATGACGACAAACTCCTGATCATTCGGCGCATGGGGATTGGGCGGCCGCAAATAAACCAGCTCGCGCCGCGCGAGATTGACGGATTGGCCGCCGCGATACGATCGCGTGTAATTGTAATTGATGTAATCGTATTGCCCGGCAATGGATTCAAACGCTTCGATTTCACCGACGTGATTTTTGCCGTTGGGTTGATAACTCGGATCGGTGTAAATGTCGGCTTCGCTGTCAACGTCCATTTGATAATCGAGCAGCTCATTTCCTTTCTCAAGGGGATTGCGCACGCCGATGACGTTGTGATTAATAGTGGCGCGGCTGTATTTGGATTTTCCCATATCGAAACCGCCGCCCTTATCCACGCCGCCATCGAGCGCCAACGGGCCGAATTTTTCAATCGTAAAACTCGCTTGATCGTAATGCGCGTGCGGCGCGAGCCACCATTTCTGCGCCCAAAAGGTGAGGCGCGTCGCGGCATCATCCCAGCTCGAACGCATCACGAGTTGGCCAAGGCCGAGTTTTTGCGTGAGCGGAATATTGAGCTGTTGCGGCGATTGCGCCGGAATCTCTTTGCAGCCCCAGATGAAATCATACAACAACGCATACGCGCGCGGGTCATCTTTGAGCTTTTTGTCATCGCCGTGTTTATCGAGCAGCCACTTAGCCAGACTCGCCATCTTCGGATCATCTTTTGCCAGCGCCGCGCTAATGGTGATCAAGCTCCGCGTGTATCTTTCATTCCGCGTCGTTTCCAATTGCCCCGCATCATTGCGGCTGAGAAAATAGTTGCCGGCAATTGGATGCGGCAAAACATTGCAAAGAAATTGCAGCGGGTATTGCGAGAACCAACTGCAGGTCTTGAAAAAATTTTCGCCCAGCGCCGAACTTGCCGCGCCCGCGAACATCTTTGCGTTGTTGAAGCTGAGAAACTGATAATTCCAGCCCTCGCTCCAGCCGGAAGAATTTTCCATCACGTGCGTCGCGGTGTCGAAAATGCGGTCGAGGTACATCGCTTTCATGAAATTCAGCATCTCCTGCGCTTTCGTTTCAAACGGCGCGCCGAGGGGATCGCCCCAAATCGTGATGGCGCCGACGCTGCCGTGATGCGCGTGCCCCAACAGTTGGTTGGAAAGCTGCACGTGTTCGTTCGGGTTGGCGTCTTTTTCGCGATTCGTGTAAAGATCGATCAAACCCTGTGCGATTTTCTGCTTCTCGTCAAGCTGCAACATCGGAAAGCACCAGTCATAAACGCAGCCAAGCGCGAGGTTGATGTAGCCGCCGGAAAAACTGCGCAACGCCGGCGAATCGTGGCCATCTACGTAACCGCGAATCGACGCGATGCGCAATGCGAGCGTGATGGCGCGGCGGCCATATTCTTCGCGCGTGTGCCCGAAACGAAAGCGCGGCATCTGCGCCGGATCGATAAGATAAAGAAACGCGAAATTACGCGCGTCGTGAAATTTGTAATTCTGCGGAATGTTGTCGATGGATTCGTTATAAAGGCCGTCCATCATCGTAATGAAATTTTGCCATTCACTCGCGTAAATCGTATTCAACCGCTGGCGCAACGCCGGCAGCGTCTCGGCGGTGAAAAACAAGCGCGGATGAACTTTGCGTGCGAGCGGACTGCCGGCGGGCGGGGTGAAGGTTGCTAAGGGCTGGGCGGACAGTTCCGGACATATTCCGGAAAACCCAGTCAGCAGTCCGGCGATGAAACGAATGAGCAGAATTTTTTCTTTAAAAACAGGCAAAATTTTTTCGGGTGTAAAATTTTTCACAGTCGATTTTTTTATGATTGGCTGGACAGACAAGGCCACCCCGAGGGGCGAAGCCTGCCCTACGATCGTGACAGGGCAACAGGTTCCGCGGCTTTCTTCTTCGCAAGAATTTTTTCCAGAACGATTTCATGCGGGGCTTTTATCGGCGCGGCGGGCGGTTCTTTGGCCTGTTGCTGTCGCAGGAAAATATTGTAGAGCGCGCAACTGAACGCAACGAACCAATAAAGCGTGTCAAGGTCGTTGTTGTTGTGCGTGTAAACGCTCAATGTGATGCCGATCAGCCCCAACTCAAAAGCCAGCGCGTAAAGCTGCAAGTTGGTCGGCGGCTGGTCTTTGGTCATGGTCTTGCGGATTTTTCGGAAATAGTACCAGGTTAAAAAAAACGTCGTGCCCCAAATCAAAAAACCGATGACGCCGAACTCGCAGGCAACTTTTAAATAAGTATTGTGCGCGTCACGGGTGCCGACGTTCGAAATGTATTCGTCGGGAATATAAGGCAAAGAGATCAGCGAATAATTGTTGTAACCGATGCCCCACGGATAACGTCGTAAAATTTCCCAGCTCGCCTGATTGATCACGCTGCGGGAGGCCGCCGAGCCTTCGGAACTCGGATCGAGAATCGTGGCCATCTCTTCCCAATATCCGGGCGGAGTAAGCACGAAAACGAATAGCACAATGGCGACGACAAAAGGGACGAGGCTTTTTTTGCGCACTTGATTCGGCGCGAAAATCCAGAAGAATACCATAGAGGTACAAAGCGCGACAAAGGTGGCGCGCAGGCCTTCAGGCGTCACCGGCATGAAGTCCAGCACGAACGGCAGAATGAAATATGCGCCGAACCGTTCCCACTTAGAGCCGAAGATCGCCAGGATGACAAGCATCGGAAAAAACATCATGATGTGAACACCGGTGCCTCCGGTGGCGATGCCAATCTCGTTTTCTTTGATCCAGTCCCAGTCAACACCCCAGCGCGCCATGAACGAGGTGTACCAGATGCAGATCAACGTTGTCCAGATCACGACCCGCATTTCTTCTTCGGTTTGAATAATTTTCATCATCAGCCACGCGAAGAGAATGATTTTGGAAAACTCGAACGTATCTTGAAACGCCAGACTGACGGAAGACGCCGCCCAACTGCTGGTCAACACACAGATGGCAAGAAATGCCATGAGCCAGCGCATGGGCGGTTGCGCCGAGGTGTCGAGTTTATGCAACTCACCGCGATTGATCAAATAAGAAAGGAAAAGCGCAATCGTTGCAAAAAATTGAAAGCGAATATCCTGCAAACCGGCGCCAAAGATGCGCAGATTCAAATGGAAAAGAACGATGATGAGACACACGCCAATCAATGGCCGCCGCAGCGTCCAAAAGCAGGCGACAATGAGCAGCACGAGAGCAAGGCCGGCGCGTAGGGACATACGGAAGTTTTTTGGAAATTATTGAAACCCGGGCTTTTCCAATCGGCTTCATCTCAAACCTGAAAGTATAAAATATTTGCGTTTGAGTTTTCTGCGCGGATTGAGGAAAATCCCGGTTTTTTAGTTCATCGACCAGTGATTGGTTTTCTAAATTTTACTTCAACTTTATATTGTAGCAACGTTTTACCTCGAACGCGGAAGCCGATTCTACAGCAACACTCTAGGTTGGGGTGGATTGGCCTCGCCGGTGCGCTCAACGGTGCGGCACAAATGATGCGAAATATCAGCGGTGAGATTTTTGAAGCTGTCGGTTTGCAGAAAAGTCAAATATGGAAATTCATGCGCGAGCTGTTGATAGTTTCGATAAAGCTGCCGGATGTACGCGCCGTCGTAATTGGGCCGGCGCTGTAAAATCGTTTGCGGCCGCGCGATCAACAGCAACGCCAGTTGTGGAACCGGCAACGCGCGTTTAATCAGCCACAAATAAAAACGCTCCCGCCGCTCGGTGAGTGAATAGTGCACGAGGTTGTCATAATAAAAACGGTCAATGATGATAATCTTCCGGCGCAAGCGAATGGCGGCAAAAATCCGGAACATGATGATGCGCCAGAGATAACCCAGGGTTCGCGTCAGTGTCAGCTTGAGCAGGGCTTGTCGCCGCAGCGTCATATCGGCCCGTTTTGGTTTAGTCTTGTCACGCGCCGGCGGCGCGGTGTTGTGTCCACGCGCAAACAGGGCGCGCAACAGCCGGCGCGATTTCAAAAAGCGAAACCGCAGATAGACGACGGGATAACCCGCCTCCTGCAAAAAACGATGCGCCTGTTTGGCATTGGTGCTCTTGCCGCCGCCGACGATTCCGGAAAAAGTGATGAGCATTTTTAGTTGCTGGATTGCTGGTTGCTTGTTGCTGGTCACTCGTTATCAAACCAGTGTGGCATCTTCAAAAGTGTCTTCAATAAAAATCTTGACTAAAGAATAGGAAGAATGTTTCCCCCAACAATCCTTTCGTCGAGGAGATTATCGAAACCGGCATTCGAATTGTCTGAATTCGCCTTTTCGCAACAACTCACGCTGCCGGCGAGGTTTCCTTCTGCAAACCGAAACGTTTCTTCCAACCGGCAATTTTTTCCCGCCCTTTTGCGATCACGCCTTGAGCATCTTCAGACAGTTCCTGATATAAATCAACGACACGCTTTGGGCGCCACACGAGCAGGATGCCGGCATAAGCGATTAAGCCGGTGATCGTCGAAACCAGCAACATCCCCAGTGAATACCGGCCCAGATACTTTTCCAAACTCACGTTGACAACCCACATAGCCGCGGCCATGAAAACGCTGCCGACGATGGCCGGCCATTGCGGCGTCAGGTATTCACGCCAGCCGATCAAGCTCACGCGGCGAATCAAGTTAATCATCAACACCATGACGATAATCGAAGTAATTGTCACCGCGGTGGAAACCCCGTTGATGCCCCATTTTACTCCGATGCCGACGGCGACGGCAAGAATGGCAAACTCGATCACGCGGCGCAGCGCCGTGCGTTTCACGAAACCACTCGTCGTAATAACCGAATTTAAAAATGGATCGAGTGCGCGCAAGATGCCGGCGACGCACATGATTTGCACGCAGGTAATTGTCGGTGCCCATTTTTCGCCGAGCACGACATAGATGAACGCCGGCGCCGCCATCAGCATGGTAACTTGAATGGGATAAGCCACCAGCGACACCGATAGCACCAGTTTCTGGAAACCCCGCCGCACGCGTTCGGGCTGATCTTGCACGCGGGCAAAAGCCGGAAATACCACGCTGCTCAACGCGCGCGTGATGCGCTTGCGCGGCGTTTTCATCAGCTCGAAAGCTTTCGTGTAGTAGCCGAGTTGTTGCGCATCCAGCACACGTCCAATGATTAAATAGTCGACGTTGTCGGAAAGGTAGCGAAACAAGTTGCGCAAAAAAACCCAGTTGCCGTATCCAAACAGTTCCTTGCTCGTTTCCAGATCAAATTGCAGCTTGGGCCGCCAACCGGAAAGTTGAATCGCACGCCACGACGACCAGATCAAGCCGCAAAATTCGCCGATCACCAAGCTCCAAACGCCGTAACCGAGCGCGGCAAAAGTCAGCGCGCCGGCAAGCTGCACCGTGCGGTCGATCGCCAGCACCTGCGAGTAAGCTTTGAAATTCATATCACGCTGCAGCATCGTCACCGGCGAGGTTGAAAAACACTCGAGCACGATGTAAAAACTGAACACCGGCAGAAAAATTTTCAAAATCGGCTCTTTAAAAAACGCTGCGATATATGGCGTGCTGATTAAAACGATGACCCACAACGTCACTTTAAAAAAAAGATCGAGCACGAAAAGTGTGTTGACATCCTTCGGCTGCACTTGGGTGTTGCGCTGAATCAGGCTCATGTTAAAGCCGAACTCGCCAAACTTCGTCGCAAACCCGATGACCAGCCAACCATATTGCAGAATGCCGAAATCCGTTGGTTCGAGCAGACGCGCTAAAAAAATGCTGCCGAGCATCTGGGTAAACGTGTTGCCCAATCTGGCAAGAACCGTATAAAACACCCCTTCTTTCGCCAGTTTGCCGACACTTTTATTTTTGTGATTGGGTGTGGTGGCATCATCAGCAATCGTGACGGTTTCCTCGTTTTTAAGCTGCGCTTTAGTTTTGGTTTTGAGCATATTTTTCAATTTGCGTCAGAATCAGTTCGAGATAATTGTGCTCAAAATCGGCAACGGTTTTTTCTACGCTCACACTCGTGTCCAAAATTTTGAAATTATAGGTTTCGCAACAATCCGCATAAGCCTGGCGCACGGCAGCAAGCTGCGCCAGCGGCAACTGCGGTTTGCGGCGGTGAATCACTTCCGACGGCGCATCGAGCAGCAGCGTAAAATGCGGCCGCGGATAAAGCCGGCAGAGCCCGCGACGAATGCGCCAATGATAATCCATAGGGCGGCTTTTGTAGCCAACCAGCAAATCATAAATATACCGGTCCGCCAAGACAATTCGCCCTTGCCGCAATTTGGGCAGAACCAATTTGAAATAGCGAAACCACAATTCCACGGCAACCGCCAAATAATAAAGCCATGCTTTCAAATTTTGCCGCCATAAATTCAAGCCGTGCGGCGTGACGCGCTCCCGCGTTTTGCCGAAATAAAACGCCTTATCTTCGGCGCGGTACGGCGTAATATGCAAATAGCTCAACATTTTTTGCAGCGGCAAAAGGCTTTGACCCCACGGACCGAGATAAACGGTGTCCGTCGTTAACGCCGCGGACCGCAATCTTTCGCGCAGTACGCGCAACAGGGTGCTTTTGCCGCAACCATCCGGCCCGAGCAAAACAATGAGAATGCCGCGCCGCCGGCCTACCCATTTTTGCATTGCCGCCTTAATCGTGAGTCTCCAGCGCCGCCAACGATTCGCCGGCCGGCGCCGATACAATCGACGATAGCTCAACGCGCGCAATTGCTGGGCGAGTTTCGTGTCGCGCTGTATTGCGTCAAAATCTTTTTTCGCGCGGGCGACAATTTCCTGCAAACCAAAATCCGCGGCATGTTGCGTTAGATAAGCCTCATCCAAATTCCCCGCCGATAAACTCGTCAATTGGGCGCGATGCTTCGTTTGAATCTCGCCCTTGCCGAGAAGATTATGAAATAACAGCGTCAGCCAAAGATCTTCGCGGCCCGGGAAAAAATATCCCTCCTGCGCTTGCCGCCGCGTCAACACACGCTGCGCCTCAAGATATTCGACGCCGCGCACGACCAAACGCTGATGAACATCCAGCAACAACGGCTGCTCGCCGGGCCGCCAGCGCAGCAATAACAATTTACCCGGATTGAGCCGGCCGTCGCGAATCAGGCGAAATTCAAATTGCCGGCAGAGCGCGAGAAACGCCGGCGTTTTGGCTTCAGCAATCAACAAGTCGAGATCGTGGATGGCCGGCGCGTCCGGCCGATCACGTAACAGCACGTAGGGTATTTCACGCGCGGCCATCTCGCGCAGCAATGCGGTAAAAATCGTCATTCTATGCCTATCCTTTGACTCGTACGCATTTCGGCAGAACTACGGGTTCGAGCCAAGCGGCCGCTATTTTTTCAGAACGGTTGCGTTAAAAAAATCTAACATCTCATAAAGATGCCGTTGCATAAATGCCGTGTCGAGATACTTCGGTGAATCCAAATAAATTTGCAAACGCTGCACCCAGTAATAAACCGCAATCGCCGGCAAGAGTTTGCGGTCATAGCCGAATTTGTCCAAAGCGTTGCGGAGGTAGGGCCAATGCCACGCCGAAGGCGCGGCCTGAATTAATCGCATAGCAATACGGGCCGGCGCTTCGCGGAACGAGCCGGCATCCAAGCGCACAAAAAAATGCAACACATCCAGCGCCGGAATGGATTCACGCTCGGCGATGTCCCAATCGATGATGCCGCTCAATTCAAAGCTTTGGTGGTGCGCGAGAATATTCTTCGTGGAGAAATCGCCGTGCACCAATCCGAAAAACAGACGTTGCCCGCCAAACTGCGCGGCAAAAAAATCTTCCAGCCGTTGCCAAATCCCCTCGTATGGCGGCGGGGTTTTCGCCCATTGCGCAAGCCGTTGCACCGGTTGTCGAAAAATTTGGTCAAACTTGCGCGCCTCGACTTCAACCCCAGCGCCGCAACAGGCTTGGACGCCGTGCCAGAAGGCAAATAAAGTATCGCAAACTTTTCGCAGAGCAGCATGAGGCACGTTCAGCCGGCTCAACGGCGCGCCTTTGATCCGGCTTTCGATAAAATAAGGCTGGCCTTCAAATTCACCTTGCGCCAAAATTTGTGGAAAAACCCGTTGCACGGTTTTAGCAAAAGCGAACGGCGCCATGTCAAACCGGCGCAATTCCTGGTTACGATACAAATGCCGCAACATGGCGTTTTGTTTGCATAAACGTGCGGCCGCAAAAGGAATCAACGGCAGTTTGATGAACACACTTTGCTCGTTGCGTGTTTTTTTCCAGCGCGCGTCGATCTGCACTTTGCCGCCGGCGAGAATGCGGTAATGATTCAATTGAAAAGAAGAGCCGGGGTCGCGCGCCTGTAATTCGTGCAACAGCCGCGCGAGAAATGACGAGGCCGGGGTCGCGCCAAAATTTGCCAGCGCATGATACGTCTCAAACAGTTTTTTCTGCTCTAATATGCGCAAGTGCGGCCCTGGCTCGCGTTTGATTTCCGGCGAGGCGGTTAGCGGTGCGATTTGTGCCGGTGCTGACCAGTGCGGCACAATGCCGAAATGATTGATTTGCCGAAGCGGTGCATGACCATTCCCGCGCGCCGCCAATTTTGCCGTCAACGGTTCTAACAACGACTGATGCGGAATCGGCTCGGTCAATTGCAGCAGCCGAACCTGCGGCGGCAACGTTTCGTATTCGCGCGATTTGAGGCGCCGCATAATGCGCCGCAAACGATTCATCGGATCGCGCCAATTTGGTTTGTAACAATGCGTCAACCACAGCTCGCCGTCGGCGTGCAACTGCGTGAGCGCCTGCACCAACCAATCATCTTCGCGGCGCGAGTCGACAGCTTGGCGCGTCGGCACCCAAAGTAATAAGCTGTACGGCCCGGCGATTTCGCGCACCGCGTTGCAGAAGCGGTAATTCGACAAATTTTTAAATTGCGCCAGTTCTTGAAACAACTCGGCTTCCGCTTGATTGAAACCCCAAATATCGACGCGCGGCAGATGCCGCGCAAAAGCCAGCGGCACACTGCTGAAACCGTGCAACACGACGAGCATCGGCAGGTCGTTTCGCAACGCCGAGAGGAATTTCCACGCCGCCGGCAGCTCGTACATGCAATCATTCAACAGCGCATTGCCTTGATGGCGCGAGAGCTGGCGATAAAGCTCATGAAATTTTTGGCCGACGCCGGCAGTGTAATTGGGGACAGTCATCAAGCTTTAGGTTGCAAAAATTTCACCGTGTAACCGGCAAGGGTTAGAAATATTATTTTCATAAATTGCGTCAATCTTTCGCGGGTAACGCCAACAACCGGCGCAATTCTTTTTCTTTTTCAAACCACGCTGCAAAGCGCTGCGCGCGCCGTTGCTCAATCGCCGTTTTAAAATGCGGCCATTCCGTGCGGAGCCGGCGGACCGCTTGCACGATGCTTTGCGGCGAATTGTCGACGAACAAGCTGCCGTTGGCAAACGTCTTGCGTAAAATCGGCCAATCCGAGGTGATGATCGGGATGCCGAGCGCCATTGCTTCGTAGGCGCCGCGTTGCATCGTGTGATCGCGCGTCGTCAGCACCATCACCCCGTGCGAGGCCTTGAGCAAACCCGCATAATGCGGCACGGAAAGAAAGTCCGTGAACGTAACGTTGGCGGACTTACGCTCTAAAAGTCCGGCCGGCGCGTCTTTTAATTTTCCGGTGCAGAAAAAATTGACGTCCGGCAATTCATTCGCTGCGCGCAAAATATTTTCCAGCGGCTCATCGGGGTTAAAACTGCAAACAGCGGTGACCGCGAAAAAACCGTTGGGCGTCCCGCCATTCTTCGTGACGCCGTTTTGCTTTAAAAATGGCGGCGTTTCGATCTGGGCAAATTGCACGGGCAGATCGCCGATCAAAAAAATTTTTTCCGCGGGCACGCGCCAGGTTTGTTGACATTGGCGCAATTTTTCATTCGTGACGATATTGCAGGCCGCGCGTTTCTCTAACCAGCCGTGCAAAAACTTTATCCGCTGCCAACGCTTCATCGTAAAGCCCGCCGTGTGATTGTCGGTCGCAAAACGGCTGCCGGTGAGTTTGCAATAAAAATAAACCGGCAATACCGCAAAAATCGGCGGCACCATCACCAAAACCACGGCGGGTCTTTCCCGCCACAATAAGCGCAGCGTTTGCACGATTTGAATCAAGTATTTCAATGCAATCGTCGCGGGATGGCTGCCGAGCCAACCGGCATAAATCATGTACGACTTCCCGCCCAACAAGCGCGCGAGATGATCGCTGCGGCTGCAGTTTTCTGCCCACGAGATAAATATGACTTTTTGCATGGTTCGTTTCAAAAACGTTCATCGCGGTTCTCTGCAGTCCGTTGCGTCTATCGGAGTGCAATGCTTTAGCATTGCAGCTTGTTAAAAATCCACTCTATATATTTTTTTCACACAGATTAATATGTTTCCGGCTTTGCATCCGTATGAAAGCTTCTTTGGTGCCAGCTTATGGCAACGGCATCGAAACATGCTCGTGATAGAGCCGCCGTTCGCGTTGAATATTTTTCGCATCCGGGCCGCTCGGATCTGATGAAGTTTTCAATGCCTCGGCTTTAAAGCGCTCATACAGTTTTTCGGCGCGCCGGGCTTTTTCTTCTTCACCGAGGTGGCGGTAAATTTGCCGCAAATAATAATAGGCTTCGACATTTTCCGGATCGAGACTCAACACTTTCTCGAAATCAAGCCGCGCGCGCTCGTGATCTTGCATGAGCCAATAAAGCCGGCCGCGCTCGATTTTGGCGATGCGGTCGCGCGGAAATTTGCCAACCACTTTCTTGAGATGCTTCAACGCTTCGTCATATTGCCCAAGCGCTCTCAGCGTCACGCCATAATAAAAATGCGCCCGGAACGGAAATTTCGGCGTTTGCATCGCCGTTTCCAATGCCTCAGCCGCACCCGCCCATTTTCCGGCGCGGGCGCGGACGATGCCCACGTTGATCATGGCCTCGACCCCCGCTGTGGAGGCGGCACGGTTTTGTGCAATTCGAAGAAAAGCGGCTTCAGCATTTATAAAATCGTTTTTTGCCAACAAGGCCCAACCATAATCGCTCCAGCTTTGCTCAGCGCCCGGCCCGGTTTCAAGCGGCGGCGCCGGCGTTTCGGCTTCGGGCGGAATGACGGTTAATTTGATTTCGTGGCGCGCCATTTCCACCACGGGCATTTTCGGCGGCGCGGTTTCAACAAAAATCCAATTCGTCAAGGCGCGATTGAATTTTCGATAATTCAATTTGGCCACGACATAAATCTCGTCGCCGCCCTCCGCCGGAATTTTGAGCCGGTAGCGCGCCATGTCGGCGCCGCCCGGTGGAATAAGATTGACATACGCCGCGGCGCGGGCCATCCACCAATTATTTTTGTCAAGATGTTTGCCTGCTGCATCGGTCCAATAGGAACGATAAAAATGCGCGCTTGAATCGACCATGCCTTCGTCATTCATTGCCCCGCTTCTGAAAATGACTTGACCACGATTATCGAAAGCTTGTAACTCTAGCCAAGCTTCGCTCATTTCAGCTTTGCCGCCGGGAAAAAAATGGCCGACGCGAAGCGAACGGATCACGACGTCGAGACGAACTTCTTCGCCGCGTTTGACGGCAGCTTTTTGGAGTATAAGCGGCGCAATCACTTCTTCAGCCGCAGCCGTCGCCGGTTGAACGCCAAACGACAGACTTTGCTCATTTCCAATCGCGAACAATGTCGCCGGTTGCAATTCCAATTTTGCATTGCCGGAATCGTGAGGCGCGGTTTCCGACAACAACGCCTCATTCGGCTTACCGAGCGCGAAGATTTCAATGGAAACCTGGCGATCACGCAGAAAGGCAGTCGTGGCTTCCAATTGTTCCTGATCTTGATTCACGGTTGGCAATGCCGTATTGGCGCCGAGAAAAAGATGGCTTCGAACTTTCGCGCCATCTTTTGCCGCCACGAACGGCATGTGACAATCGACGCAATTTCTCCCTTCCCGCGTTGTCACGTAGCCGCGGCTGCGACCGCTGGAGAACGGGCCGGCCTGCCACGGATCATAATCGTTGAAGCTGCGCAACCAGCGAAATTGATTCACCGGCTGATCGAGATGCGCTTTATGGCAGGCGGAACAAAACTTCGCGCTATCGTCGCGATGAAACGGTTTCATCATGCTGCGGCGATGCGGCTCCGGATCGGCGCGCAAAAGAAAATCATAGATGCGCTGCACCATTTTATGTTCACTCGCGGCCCATTGGTGCAACGGCGTTTCTTCGATCACATAATCGGCCTGGCCAACGGTGCTGCGCACTTGTACGATCGAGTGACAGGCGACACAGGAAACACCGCTGTGCGCTTCCGGCGCCGCGTTCACCTCCGTTAACGGCTGCAAAAATTTTCCACTCACCAGCCACGCCGGTGAATGACAACCGGCGCACCATTGCGCCGGATAATTTGCCTGCACCGTGTCCGCCGGCGATTTATTTGCCAGCAACGCTTTGACCGATTTGCGATACCACGGATTGTTGAAAGACGAATAACGATGCGCGGAGCTTTGCCACTGTTGCACTATTTCCGGATGGCAGCCGGAACGGCCGCAACTTGCGGCTTGCATAAACGGCTGCGCCGAAATAAATTTTTTTGCCGGCGTCGAAACGGCAGACGGCGCAAAGGGGTTGCGGCTGCTCGCGTTGAAATCGTTCGACAGCAGATCGGGGTTGGTAATGCGCCCCGCGTCGCGTGACGACAGCAAACGGTACATGCCGGCGGCCATCGGCATGAGCAGCGCAATCACGAACACGACCCAAGCCACGCGGCCGGCAACATCGTAAGAATTTTTGACGCTGACTTTGTGCGCTACGCTGCGAATCGATTTTTGAAAAAAGGCGGCGCCGATAAAACCCGCGGTAATGTGAAAGTATAAAACCCAGCGATGCGCGTGCGTGGCATTGACCAAGACCAAAAACAATCCGGTCAGCACGCACGGCGACATGCTCCAATACCCTAAACGTCCCATGTACACGGCCAGCTCGCTGCCGCGCGGCGCATCTTGCGCCAAAAAGCGGCGCACGAAAATAAAAAACGGAATGATCAATGCTACGCCCAAAACGATATGCAGAAGCACGTTGAGCATGTAAAACAACGTCGGCTCGGCAAAGGCAGCGAGATAGCCGCTGTTGAGAATGAGAATAACAAAAGCGATGAAAAACCACTTCATCG
>CAZVZZ010000027.1:10341-20724 GCA_964631505.1 uncultured Cytophagia bacterium | reverse complement strand
TGGAGAACAACCGGCAGATCAATCTGGCGTGGGCGGATAATTCGAGCAATGAAATCGGTTTCATCATCGAGCGCAAAACCGGCGCCGCGGGCGCGTATGCGAAGATCGACACGGTCAATGCAAATGAGACGAGCTATCCGAACATCGATCTGATCGGCGGCACGCAATATTTTTATCGCGTGTTGGCTTACAACACGGGCGGCAATTCCGCGGCGTCCAATGAAGCGAATGCGACGACGCTGCTCGATCCGCCGGACACGCCGACGAATCTGGTGGCGACGCCGGTAAGCAACAAGCGCATTGATTTGGCATGGCAGGACAATGCCGATAACGAAGACGGCTATAAGATCGAGCGTAAAACCAGCGCGGTGGGCAGCACGTTTGCGTTGCACGCGACGGTCGGCCCGAACGTGACGACGTTTGCAGACACCGGCTTGACGGCACTGTCAACATATTCCTATCGCATCGTCGGTTTCAACGCCGACGGCCAGTCGAGCTATTCGAATGAGGCGACCGCGAAAACGTTTCCGAACCCGCCGGGCGCGCCCAGCGCTTTGACGGCGACCGCGTTGAGCAACAGCGAGATTAAACTGGCGTGGACGGATAATGCGAGCAATGAAGGAGGCTTCAAGATCGAGCGCCGCACCGGCGCGACCGGCCTCTTTGCTGAGATCGGGACCGCGGCGCCGAACGTGAAAACTTTTACAGACACCAGCTTGAGCGCGTTGACGCAGTTTTTCTATCGCGTGCGCGCCTTCAACGCCGGCGGCAATTCGGCGTTCTCGAATGTGGCGAACGCGACGACGCTGCCGAATCCGCCGGACGCGCCGAGCAATTTGACGGCGACGCCGGCAAGTCCGAAGCAGATCGATTTGGATTGGTCGGATAATTCCGACAACGAAGACGGTTTCAAGATCGAGCGCCGGCCCAGTACCGCGACGGCGTTCGTGCAGATCGCCACCGTCGGCGCAAACGTTTCCGCCTTTGCCGATACCGGCGTGACGGTGAACGTGAAATATTTTTATCGCGTGCGCGCGTTCAACGCCGGCGGCAATTCCGTTTTTTCCACGGCAGTGGAAGCGGTGACCTTGCCGGCTTCGCCGAGCGGCTTGATCGCGACCGCGTTGAGCAACACGCAGATCAAATTGGATTGGGCGGACAACGCGAGCAACGAAGACGGTTATAAGATCGAGCGCAAAACCGGCGCCGCGGGTCTCTTTGCTGAAGTGGGAACGGTCGCGGCGAACGTGAAAACGTTCACGGATTCGAGCTTGAGCGCGATCACGAATTATTTTTATCGCGTGCGCGCGTTCAACGGCGGCGGCAACTCGGCTTATTCCAATGAAGCCAATGCGACGACACTGCCGAATACCCCGGGCACGCCGGGCAATTTAACCGCGACGGCGATCAGCACCAAGCAAATCAATCTGGCGTGGACGGATAACGCCGTCAATGAAGAGGGTTATAAAATCGAGCGCAAGTCCGGCGCCGCCGCGAACTTTACGCAGATCGCCGCAGTGGGGCCGAACGTTATCGCGTTCGCCGACACGGGCTTGACGACGAACGTCAAATATCAATATCGTGTGCGCGCACACAACTCCGGCGGCCATTCGAATTATTCCAACGTGGCCGAGACGGTGACGCTGCCGAATGCGCCGAACAAGCTGACGGCAAAAGCGCTGAGCAACAAGAAGATCAAACTCGATTGGCAGGACCTGGCGAACAACGAAGACGGTTTCAAGATCGAGCGCCGTACCGGCGCCGCGGTGGTGTTCACCGAAGTCGGTAACGTCGCGGCGAATATCAAAACGTTCACCGATTCGAGCTTGACCGCGGTGACGGAATATTTTTATCGCGTGCGCGCGTTCAACAGCGGCGGCAACTCCGGTTATTCGAATGACGTGAAAGCGAAGACGCTGCCGAATCCGCCGGCGGCGCCGACCAATTTGACGGCGACGGCGGCGAGTATAAAGCAAATCAATCTCGCGTGGTCGGATAATGCCGGCAACGAAGCGGGTTTCAAAATCGAGCGCCGGCCCAGCACCACGCCGACGTTTGCGCAAATCGCGACGGTGGCGGCGAATATTAAAGCGTTTGCCGATACCGGTTTGGTGGCGAATGTCGTCTACGTGTATCGCGTGCGCGCGTACAACGCCGGCGGCAACTCGGCTTATTCCAACACCGCGCAGAACGTGACGTTGCCGGTGTCGCCGAGCGGTTTAACAGCGACGGCATTGAGCAACACAAAAACCAAGCTGGATTGGTCGGATAATTCCAGCAACGAAGACGGTTTCAAGATCGAGCGCAAGATCGGGGCTGCCGGCGCATTTGCCGAAATTGCCACGGTGGCGCCGAACGTGAAAACTTTTGCCGATTCGGGTTTGAGCGCGGTGACGGAATATTTCTATCGCGTGCGCGCGTTCAATACCGGCGGCAACTCCGGATATTCCAACGAAGCGAACACCACGACGCAGCCGAATACGCCGTTGGCGCCGAGCAACCTGGCGGCGACACCGGGCTACAAACGCGTCAATCTCGCGTGGTCGGATAACGCCGGCAACGAAGATGGTTTTAAGATCGAGCGCCGTTTGGACACGGAAGCGGGCTTCACCCAAATCGTGGTGCTGCCGGCAAACGTGTCCTCTTATGCGGACACGCTGCTCGGCGTGAGCGTGAAGTACGTTTATCGTATTCGCGCCTTCAACACCGGCGGCCATTCGCCGTATTCTCCGGAAGCCTCGGCGACGACATTGCCGGATGCGCCGGCCAATTTGACGGCGACGACGCAAAGCAATACGAAAATCAATCTGGCGTGGACGGATTTGTCGACGCCGGAAGATGGGTTCAAAGTTGAGCGCAAGATGGGCGCGGCAGGCGTGTTTGCAGAGATTGCCTCCGTTGCGGCAAATGTTAAAGCGCTGGCCGACTCGGGGTTGGCCGCAAACACGGAATATTTTTATCGCGTGCATGCGTTCAATGCCGGCGGCATTTCAGCGTTTTCCAACACGGCGAATGCCACGACGCTGCCCAACGCTCCGGGTGCACCGGATAGCCTCAAAGCCAAACCCGGCAAAAAGCGAATTGATTTGACCTGGTTGGATAAATCCGACAACGAAGCGGGTTTCAAGATCGAGCGCCGTCAAGGCACGGCAGTGAATTTCGCCCAGATCGCCATTGTGCCGGCCAATGCGGTGGCCTTTGCTGATACGGGCCTCGGCGTGAGCACGAAGTATGCGTATCGCATTCGCGCGTTCAATGCCGGCGGCCATACGCCGTATTCCAACACTGCCGAAGCCACGACGTTTCCGAATCCGCCGGCGGCGCCGACGGCGTTGTTGGCGAAAACGAGCAGCAGCAGCCAGATCGATCTTTCCTGGCAGGACAATTCGAACAACGAAGGTGGCTTCAAAATCGAGCGCCGGCTTGGCAACGCCGGTACGTTTACGCAGGTCGCGACGGTCGGGCCGAATGTGTTGAGTTTCTCCAACGGCAATTTGAATGCAAACACAAAATATTTTTATCGCGTGCGCGCGTTCAATGCCGGCGGCAATTCGGCTTATACGAACACTGCCGATGCCACGACCTTGCCGAAAGCGCCGGTGGCGCCGACTAATCTGGCCGTGACGGTGGTGAGCTTCTCGAAGCTCAATTTGGCGTGGCAGGATAAATCGGCCAATGAAGACAGCTTCCTGGTTGAACGCAAGCTGGGCGCAGCGGGAACGTTTGCGCAAATTGCGAAACTGCCGGCGAACACGGTGGCTTTTGCCGATACCGGCTTGTCCGCGAGCACGCAATATTTCTATCGCGTGCGCGCTTCCAACACCGGCGGCCTGTCGCCCTATTCCAACGAAGGTAACGCAACAACCAACCCCGGCCCGCCAGATCCGGCTTCGGGTCTGACGGCGACGCCCGTCAATCAAACGCGCATCGCGTTGGTGTGGACGGATAATTCACACAACGAAGCCGGCTTCAAAGTCGAGCGTAAAAATGGCGCGGGCGCATTTGCGCAAGTTGGTATTGCAGGCGTCAATGCAACGAGTTTTGCCGACACCGGCTTGGTGGCCAATACGGAATATGTGTATCGCGTTCGGGCTTACAACGTGACGGCGAATTCCGTTTACACGAATGAAGCAACCGCGAAAACGTTTCCGGTGCCGCCGGCCGCGCCAACGGGTTTGACCGCCGGCCCGATGGTGAATTTGCAAATCAATTTAACCTGGCAGGATAAATCCACGAACGAAGACAGCTTCCGCGTCGAACGCAAGCAGGGCGCGGCGGGCACGTTCGCGCCAATCGCGATGTTGGCGAAAAATGCGACGGCGTTCAAAGACAGCGCGCTGAGTCCGGTCACGCAGTATTTTTACCGCGTGCGCGCCTCCAATCTCGGCGGCCATTCCGCTTATTCAAATGAAGCGACGGCCACGACGCTGGTGAAGCCGCCGGCCGCGCCGAGCAATTTGGCAGGAACAACGGCGAGCCAAACGCAGATCAATCTGGCGTGGTCGGATAACGCCAACGATGAAGACGGCTTCAAGATCGAACGCAAAACTGGAAACGGCGCGTTTGTTGAAATCGCCTCGGTCGCGCCGAATGTCAAGACCTATCAAGACAATGGCTTGAGCCAGGACATCGAGTACAGCTATCGTGTCCGCGCGTTCAACGCCGGCGGCACCTCGGCGTATTCAGAAGAGATCAAAGCGATCACACTGCCGAATCCCCCGAAAGCGCCGGTCGGTTTGACGGCGACGCCGGTGAGCAACAAGCGGATCAATCTCGCGTGGGCCGACAGCTCGAAGAATGAAGCGGGCTTCAAGATCGAGCGCAAGAAAGGCGCGGCGGGAACGTATGCGCAAATTGCCACCGTGAATGCCAATATCACGACCTACGCCGACTCGACGCTGCTGGCGGCGACGCAATATTTCTATCGTGTGCGTGCGTTCAACATCGGCGGCAATTCCGGTTATACCGCTGAAAAGAACGCCACGACGCTGCCGAATCCGCCGAAGAAGCCGGCGAATTTGACGGCGACGCCGGTGAGCAACAAACGCATCAATCTCGCGTGGGCCGATAGCTCGAATAACGAAAACGGCTTCCGCATCGAACGCAAAAAAGGCGCGACGGGCACGTACGCGCAAATCGCGCAAGTCAATGCGAACGTGAAGTCGTATGCCGATTCGACGTTGACGGCGAACACGGCGTATGTGTATCGCGTGCGCGCGTTCAACGCCGGCGGCAATTCGCTGTACTCGAACGAAGCCACAGCCACGACGCTGCCGAATCCGCCGAAAGCGCCGGCGAAACTGACGGCGACTGCGGTGAGCAAAACCAGAATCAATCTCGCGTGGGCGGATAGCTCCAACGATGAAACCGGCTTCCGCATCGAGCGCAAGACCGGCGCGGCTGGAACGTATACGCAGGTCGGCTCGGTGAATACCAACGTGAAAACGTACGCCGACACCACGCTGGCCGGCGGCACGCAATATTTCTATCGCGTGCGCGCCTTCAACACCGGCGGCAATTCGGCGTACTCGAATGAAGCCAACGCGAAGACGTTCCCGAACGCCCCGGCGGCGCCCTCTAATTTGGCGGCCACGGTGGCGGGCGGCGATCAAGTGACGATCGCGTGGCAGGATAATTCGAATGACGAAGACGGTTTTAAAGTTGAAAGCAAGCTCGGCGTGGACGGCACGTACACGCAAGTGGCGACGCTCGGGCCGAACGTGACGAACTACGAGAGCACGGGTTTGACCGAAGGCGTGACGTATTTTTATCGCGTGCGCGCGTTCAACCTCGGCGGCAATTCGGCTTACTCCAATGAAGCGAGCGCGATTCCGTCGAGCGGCACCAACTTCGCGTTGAACAAGCCGGCGGAAGCCTCGAGCACCGACAGCTCCAGCACGGTGACCCGCGGCAACGACGGCGACGGCGTCACCTTCTGGCGCAGCGGTTTTGTCAACTCGGCGAGCGCGGTGCAGACGTATCAAGTGCAATTGCATCCGAGCCTCTCGATTACGGTTGGCCGCATCGTGATCAAGTGGTATCAAACGTATTACGCCAACGAGTACGACATTCAGGTCTCGAGCGATGCGAGCAATTGGACGACGGTGCATTCGGCGCTGGCGGTGGTGACCGGCACGCAGGACATTCCGTTCACGGCGACGCCGGCCAAATATGTTCGCATCATGACGAAGAAGAACAACAAGTCGAATTATCGCATCAGCGAGTTCGAAGTGTACGGCGCGTCCGTGACCAAAGCCGCCGGTGAAGCCGCGGCAGTAAGCGAGCCGATCATTCCCGAGTCGCTGGTGTTGGAACAGAACTATCCGAACCCGTTCAACCCGTCCACGACGATTGCGTTTGGCCTGCCGGAAGGCACGCATGTGACGGTGAAAGTGATCAATTCCGTCGGCCAGGAAGTGGCAACGCTGGTGGACGGCTATCGCGATCGCGGCATGCATCGCGTGACGTTCAACGGCCGCAAGCTGCCGAGCGGCGTGTACTACGCCGTGATGAAAGCCGGCGAGATCACGCAGACGAAACGGATGGTGCTGGCAAAGTGATGGTAAGCAGTGTTCAGTAATCAGTAATCAGTAATCAGTAATCAGTAATCAGTAATCAGTAACTGACAACTGATTACTGAACACTGGCACTTAGCAACAGGCGGGGCTCCGGCACTTGATCTGGGGAAAAAATGCGCGAAAGGCGACCGGCCGTGTTGGCTGGTCGCCTTTTGTTTTATTAAATAAAAACGGCTGGAGAAACATTGAAGCGCTTGCTTAAAGCTTTGATTTGTGCGACATTGAGCGTTCTTTTTCCATTGAGAATTTCTGATACAACGCCCTGGCTTCCAATATCGGACAAATCACTTTGCTTTAAATTGTATTCCTCCATGAAATGCTTAAGAGACGAAATGGGGTCGCCGACTGGTTCTGGGACATACTTATTTTCATAATCCTCGATTAAAGTGCCCAGTATGTCAATCAGCGAATCCAGTGTGTCGTTTGGTTTTTCACTGACTTGATCAATCAATTGATCAAGCAGCTTGACCGCTTTATTATACTGCTCCTCCGTGCGCAGGGTGGCAATCACTCTGGAGACCGTTGGCCATACTTTGATTGTGGCGGCTAAATTGGGAGCTAAGTTTGTCATGCTTCTTCCTTCCATTTACCTTTGTCATATTCCTTGTGAGCCAAAATATGTCGGATATAGATTCGTTTTTTCCGGTAAACCACATACGCGATTAACCTTGCCTTATTGCCCCCAATATCAAAAACCACCAATCTTCCCACTTGATCCACACCTGAAAAGGTTGCTCGCAGTTCAGCAAATGAAGCGAAATCGTTATGCTTCGCCGCACGATACCAATGATCAAGCGCTGAGACAGTGTCTGGATGCTTATCGCCAAATTCCAGAAGCCGTTTTCGGGTGATGACGTGCACGATTCAAATATATCTCACTTTGAGATAAAAAGCAACGAATATTTTCAGTTAGTATACGCTTAAGGCTTTATTGGACGGATAATATGTTTTCAAAGGGCGTTGCCCTTTGCTGTTGAATTTGTCCCCATCGGGGATTGGGGAGCGTTTATGTTTTTACATCGATTTCAGAAAAGCAGAATTTGGCAAGTTGTTTAATGGCCGTTTCGAAGTTGAAAAATTCCGCAATTCATTGTCATTTGGGGTAATGATTAGTTTGTCAGGAAAATCTCATTGACGCGGCATTTTTTGCCAACTGATTTTAGTTGAATCAGGCTGTAACGGGATCGAATCCCGGCAAGTTTTTGCCGGGAAATCTGCCCGGCGGGAATATTTTTCCACGGACACAGCCCTGCTGGCACTGCCCACTGGCGTAGCCCACGGGCGCAGCCCACCGAGAACGGAATCTCCTTTTTTAAAAACCTCTAACACCTCGCAGCCTTTTTGGAGCAAAGGCGGTGATGTTGTTATTCTTCACCTCTATAACTTCCTGTTGCGGATCGACAACCATTTGGCTGTGCAGGGGCTGCATTTTAGAGGCATTGCAATTCATAGCAGCTTAAGCTTCAATCTTCGAGGAAAGTCATGCAAAACTCCAACGCGTCCATCCGTTGCCAAGATAAGATTCGGATTCTGTTTTTTCGGCGTCTCGCGCTGCTCAGTCTCGCGGGCCTATTTTTATGGGCGCCCATTCTCCACGGCCGTCCCGGCCACGCGAATGCAGCGCCGGCCAAACCGGCCGCGCCGAGCGCGCTGACTTTGCGCATTACCGGCGATACACGCATCACCTTGGCCTGGACCGACAATTCCAACAACGAAGAAGGTTTTCAGATCGAGCGCCGTTTGAGCACCGCCACGGCGTTCACACTGGTCGAAACGCTCGGCCCCAATTTCGAAATTTTCACCGATACGACGGTTGCCCGGGACGCGAAATATTTTTATCGCCTCCGCGCTTTCAATAATGAAGGCAGTTCAAATTATTCCAATATCGCGGACGGCGTCACGCCTCCCAAAGCGCCGGGCAGCTTGACGGCAACGCCGGTGAGCACAAAGCGCGTCGCTCTCACCTGGAAGGACAGATCCGACACCGAAGATGGCTTCGAACTTGAGCGCCGGCTGGCGACGGTCGAGGCCTTTGCGCGTATCGCCAAGCTCGGGCCAAACGTGCAGACTTTCTCCGATTCCGGTTTGACACAAAACACGAAATATTTTTATCGCGTGCGCACCTTCAACGCCAGCGGCGAGTCCGAATATGCCGCCGCCGTGAGCGTCACCACGCTGCCGACGCCGCCGCTCGCGCCAACCCAGTTGACCGCCTCGGCCGTGAGCAGCTCGCAGATCAACCTCACCTGGCAGGATAAATCCGATAATGAAACCGGTTTTAAGATTGAGCGGGCTTCGCTAATCTCACCCTTGGTTTTTGTGGAGATCGCAAAAACTGGGGCCAATTTAGTGAATTTTGTGGAAACGGGATTGATGCCGAACACGACGTACATCTATCGCGTGCGCGCTTATAATCTGGGCGGCGAGTCGCCTTTTTCGAATGAAGCGAGAGCCACGACGCTGCCGACGCGGCCACTGGCGCCGAGCAGTTTAACCGCCACGACGTTGAGCAATACCCGCATTAATTTGACCTGGCAGGACAACGCCACGAACGAAGATAGTTTCAAGGTGGAGCGCGCTTCGACAGGTTCAGCACAAGGCTCGCCGGCCGCATTCAAACAAATTGCGGTGGTTGGCGTCAATGTGAAAAATTTCATGGATTCAAGCTTGACCGCCAACACCAAATATTTTTACCGGGTGCGCGCCTCCAATCGCGGCGGGCATTCGGATTATTCCAACGAGGCGAATGCCACGACGTTGCCCAACCGGCCGGCGACGCCGGGCAATTTAACGGCGGTAACGGCGAGCCATTTGCAAATCGATCTGGCTTGGCAGGACAACGCCACGAACGAGGATAGTTTCAGGATCGAGCGGGCTTTGGCAGGCTCAGCGCTCGCGTTCAAGCAAATTGCGACGCTGGCCGCGAATGTTAAAAATTTTTCCGACAAAACGCTCGCGCCGAACACCGAGTATGTTTTTCGCGTGCGGGCTTCCAATCGCGGCGGGCATTCGGATTATTCCAATTTGGCAAAGGCCAAAACGTTTCCCAATCCGCCGGGCGCGCCGAGCGATTTGGTGGCGACCACCATCAGCAATTCTCGCATCAGTCTCAAATGGCAAGATAACGCCACGAACGAAGCCGGCTTTCACATTGAACGTGCTTCGGCAGGCTCTTCATCCGCTTATAAGCAAATTGCTCTGGTTGGCGCCAATGTGAAGCAATTTGCCGATTCCGGCTTGGTTGCGAATACGCTTTATTTTTATCGCGTGCGCGCGTTCAATACCGGCAATCAAACCGGCTATTCCAATGAAGCGAGCGCGACGACATTGCCGGATCGGCCCGTGGCGCCGGGCAATTTAACGGCGACGGCAGTGAGCAATATGCAGATCGATCTCGCATGGCAGGACAACGCGACGAACGAAGATAGCGTCAAGATTGAACGTGCTTTGACAGGCGCAGCGAGCGCTTTTAAGCAAATTGCAACGCTGGCAGCCAACGTTAAAAATTTTTCGGACAAGGGTCTCACGGCGCGAACCGAATATTTTTATCGCGTGCGTGCGTCCAATCGCGGCGGGCATTCGGATTATTCCAATCATGTCAGCGCGAAAACCTTTCCGAATCCGCCGGGCGCGCCGAGCAACGTGATCGCGACGGCCACCAGCAATTCCAGCATTAAGCTCACTTGGCAGGACAACGCAACGAATGAAGAAGGATTCCAAATCGAGCGTGCTTCGACAAGCTCAGCACAAGCTTCGGCAAGCTCCGCAAGCACGCCGGGCGCGTATTTGCAAATTGCCATTGCCG
>CAZVZZ010000027.1:6796-10241 GCA_964631505.1 uncultured Cytophagia bacterium | reverse complement strand
GCTTCGGCAAGCTCCGCAAGCACGCCGGGCGCGTATTTGCAAATTGCCATTGCCGGCGTGAATATAACGCAATTTGCCGATTCGGGTTTGGCGTCCAACACGCTGTATTTTTATCGCGTGCGCGCGTTCAATACCGGCAATCACACGGATTATTCCAACGAAGCGAGCGTGCGAACGTTGCCGGATAAACCGGCGGCGCCCGGAAACTTAACTGCGACAACGGTCAGCAACACGCAAATCAAACTCGGGTGGCAGGACAACGCCACGAACGAAGATAGTTTCAAGATCGAACGGGGTTCGATAAACGCAGCACCGGGAGTGCCCGTCGTTTACAAGCGAATTGCCACGCTCGGGGCCGAGGCCAAAGAGTTCTTAGATCGCGGCCTTGCCGCCAACACCGAGTATTCTTATCGCGTGCGCGCTTCCAATCGCGGCGGGCATTCGGATTATTCCAATGAGGCGAGAGCGAAAACATTTCCCAACCCGCCGGCGGCGCCGGGCAATGTGACGGCGACGACGGTGAGCTACCAGCGCATCAATTTGTCTTGGAAAGATAACGCGCACAATGAAGCGGGATTTAAGATCGAACGTGCCGCCACCGACTTGCCGGATGCGTTTGTGGAAATTGCGCAAGTCGGCACGAACGCGGTGAGTTTTGCCGACACCGGCTTGTCGGGAAACACGAAATATTTTTATCGGCTGCGCGCTTACAACCCCGGCGGCCCCTCGGCGTATTCGGCGGTGGTGAGCAGCACCACGTTGCCGGGCCCGCCGGCCGCGCCCAGCCAGTTGAGCGCGACCCTGGTGATTCACAACCGCATCAATCTCACGTGGCAGGACAATGCGACCAACGAAGCCGGATTCCGGATTGAGCGCAAGATCGGCGCGGCCGGAAAATTCGAGGAAATTATTGCGGTCGGCCCCAATGTGACGAGTTACGTGAACACCGGCTTGACGGAAAAGACTTCTTATTCTTATCGCGTGCGCGCGCACAATGCCGGCGGCTTTTCAACATATTCGGAAATATTGGAAGTGACGACGCCGCCAATTCCGCCGCTCATGCCGGGCCGTTTGCGCGCGACCGCGGTGAGTCACTCCCAAATCAACCTGGCGTGGACGGATAGCTCAAGCAACGAAAGCGGTTTCAAGATCGAGCGCCGGGCCGGCGTGCTGGGGGTGTTTGCGGAGATTGCGAAAGTTGACGCCAATATCGCGAAATATGCCGACAGCAGCCTCGCCGGCAATACGATTTATTTTTACCGCGTGCGCGCCTTCAATGACGGCGGCCATTCCGGTTATTCCAACGAAGCGCGCGCGACCACGCTGCCCAAACCGCCGGCGGCGCCGGCCAATTTGAGCGCAGTGCTGATTACCGATAATTTGGTCAATCTGGCGTGGCAGGATAATGCGGTTAATGAAGCCGGTTACAGAATCGAGCGTAAAATCGGCGCGGCTGGAAAGTACGAGGAAATCATCGTGCTCGGCGCGAATGCGACCAATTATTCAAATACCGGCCTGACGGAGAAAACGCCCTATTTTTATCGGGTGCGCGCTTTTAATGCCGGCGGCTTTTCAGGTTATTCCAATGTTCTGGAAGCGACGACGTTGCCGATTTCTCCGGACTCGCCCGGCAATTTGCTGGCGACCGCGGCGAGCAACACGCAGATTAATTTGACGTGGCAGGATCGATCGACCAACGAGGATAGTTTTGAAATCGAACGCAAGCTCGGCGCGGCGGGCACGTACGCGGAATTAACGAAAGTCGGCGCGAACGTGACGAATTATGCCGACAAAAATTTGACCGGCAACACGATCTATTTCTACCGGGTGCGCACGTTCAACGCCGGCGGGCATTCGGATTACTCGAACGAAGCGAGCGTCGCGACGCTGCCGAATCCACCGGCAGCGCCGGCGAATTTGACTGCGACCACGGTGAATCGCCGGCAAATCAATCTCATCTGGCAGGATAAAGCGAGCAACGAAGACAGTTTCAAGATTGAGCGCAAAATGGGCAACGCGCCGGCAGATCAATTTATGATCGTGGCCAGCGTCGGCGCGAATGTGAAAAATTTTGCCGACACCAGTTTGGCGGCAAACACGACCTATTTGTATCGGGTGCGCGCATACAATCGCGGCGGTTTTTCGGGTTATTCCAATGAAGCGCGCGCTGTGACGCTGCCGCTGGCGCCGGCGGCGCCGAGAAACTTGCTCGTCAATGCGGCGGGCGCCAGGCGGATCAATTTGGCGTGGGTGGACAGCTCGAACAACGAAGTCGTTTTCGAAATCGAGCGCCGATTAAGCACAACGGCTTTTACAAAAGTGGCGACGGTTGCGGCGAACATCAGCAGTTATGCCGATAGCAACCTGGCCGTGAATACCGTTTATTTTTACCGCGTGCGTGGCCTCAATACCGGCGGATTTTCCGGCTACTCCAACGAAGCGAGCGCCACGACTTGGCCTTTGCCGCCGACCGCGCCCGGCGATTTGGCGGCGACAACCGTGAGCAACGCGCAGATAAATCTTACGTGGCAGGATAACTCGGCAAACGAGGATAGTTTCAAAATCGAGCGTGCTTCGGCAAACTCGTTGGCCGGGTCACCAATGCGCGAGTATAAACAAATTGCGGTGGTCGGCGCGGAGGTGAATAGTTTTGCCGATACCGTGTTGGCGGCGGACACGCGATATTTTTATCGGGTTCGCGCTTATAATCGCGGCGGGCATTCTGATTATTCGAATGAAGCCCATGCCGCGACGCTGCCCAACCGGCCGGGCACGCCGGCGAATTTGACGGCGACGGCGAAGAGCAATAAGCGTATCGATCTCGCGTGGCAAGATCTCGCGAGCAACGAAGACGGTTTCAAGATCGAGCGTAAGATGAAATCGGCCGCGGCTTTCGTGGAAGTGGCGAAAGTCGGCCCGAATGTGACGAGTTATTCGGATCAGAGTGTCGGTGCGAATGCCGTGTTTATCTATCGCGTGCGCGCTTTTAATAATGGCGGCCATTCCGATTATTCCAATGAAGCCGGCACCACGACGTTGCCTAATTTGCCCAACCCGCCGGGCCAATTGACGGCGAGTACGGTAAGCAACACGCAAATCAATCTCAAGTGGCTGGACAATTCGGCCAATGAAGATAGTTTCAAGGTCGAGCGTGGTTCGACAGGCTCACCACAAGGTTCGACAAGCTCACCACAGGGTTCGGCCGGTGTCACGTATCAACTCATCGCGGTGCTGCGCGCCAATGCGAGCAGTTTTGCGGATACGGGACTGGCCGCAAACAGGCGATATTTTTATCGGGTGCGCGCGTCGAATCGCGGCGGCCATTCGGCGTATTCCAATGAAGCCGAAGCGACGACGCTGCCCAACCGGCCGGAAACGCCGGCGAATTTGACCGCCACGACGCGGAGCAACCAACGCATTGATTTGGCCTGGCAAGATTTGGCCG
>CAZVZZ010000027.1:0-6696 GCA_964631505.1 uncultured Cytophagia bacterium | reverse complement strand
CAGGCTCAGCCGGTGCTGCGACAAGCTCACCACTGGCTTTTGTTGAGATCGCGAAAGTCGGGTCGAACGTCACGAGTTATGCTGATAGCACTGTGACGGAGGACGCGCCGTATTCCTACCGCGTACGCGCGTTTAATGCCGGCGGGTTTTCAAATTATTCAAATGAGGCGAACGCCACCACGTTGCCCAATCTGCCCGGCGCGCCGACGCAACTGGCCGCGACGACGGTGAGCAATAAACAGATTGATTTACAATGGCAGGATAACGCGGTTAATGAAAATGGTTTCAAGGTCGAACGCCGTTTGGCCGAGGCGCCGTCCGAAGCGTACAGTGAAATTGCCGTGGTTGGGGCAGAGGTCAATCGTTTTGCCGATACAACGTTGGCGGCGAACACGCGATATGCGTATCGCCTGCGCGCTTACAATCGGGCCGGCCATTCGGTTTATTCGAATGAGGCCAATGCCGCGACGCTGCCGAATCGGCCGGAGGCGCCGGAAAATTTAACGGCGACGACAAAAAGTAATAAACGCATCGATCTCACCTGGAAAGATCTGGCGAGCAACGAGGACGGCTTCAAGATCGAACGCCGTTCGAAAGCGCAGGAAACTTATGCGGAATTGGTCAAAGTCGGCCCCAACGTCACGAGTTATTCCGATCTTAATCTCGAGGCGAACGCGATGTATTTCTACCGCGTGCGCACGTTCAATGCCGGCGGCCATTCGGCTTATTCCAACGAAGCCAACACTGCGACGCTGCCCAATTTGCCAAGCCCGCCCAGCCAATTGACGGCAACGACGGTGAGCAACAGGCAGATCGATCTCAAGTGGCAGGATACTTCAACCAACGAAGATAGTTTCAAGATTGAGCGGAGTTTGGCAAGCTCTCCGCCTGATTCGACAGGTGCAGCGCCCAGGCCGTATAAACAAATTGCCGTGGTTGGAGCGGCGGTGAATAGTTTTGCGGATACAGCGTTGGCCGCGAATACGCGATATTTTTATCGCGTCCGCGCTTACAATCGAGCCGGCCATTCGGCTTATTCGAATGAGGCCAATGCGGCGACGCTGCCCAATCGTCCGGGCGTACCGGCGAATTTGACGGCGACGACGAAGAGCAATAAGCGTATTGATCTCGCCTGGCAAGATCAGGCGAGCAACGAGGACGGCTTCAAGATCGAACGCCGCTCGAAAGCGACAGAGGCTTTTACGGAAGTGGCGAAAGTCGGCCCGAACGTCACGAGCTATTCGGATTTTAATCTCAGCGCCAACACGCCGTATTTTTATCGCGTGCGCGCTTTTAATGCCGGCGGCCACACGGATTACAGCAACGAAACGAGCGCCACGACCTTGCCCAATTTGCCCGCCGCGCCGGGATTGCTGACGGCGACAACGGTGAGCAACAAACAGATCGATCTGAAGTGGCAGGACAATTCGGCCAACGAAGACAGCTTCAAAGTCGAGCGTGGTTCGACAGGCTCACCACAGGGTTCGACAGGCTCACTGCCAATTGCGGCCGGTGCACCGATCGTTTATAAACAAATTGCCGTGCTGCGGGCCAATGCGAAAAGTTTTGCCGATACGGCTTTGGCGGCGAACACGCCGTATTCCTATCGGGTTCGCGCTTACAATCGCGCCGGTCATTCCGAATACTCCAATGAGGCCACGGCGGCGACGCTGCCCAACCCTCCGGCCGCGCCGGCGAATTTGACGGCGACCGCGAAAAGCAATTCGCGCATCGATCTGGCTTGGCAGGATATGGCCGCCAACGAAGACAGTTTTAAAATTGAACGTGCTTCGGCAAGCTCACCACAAACCTTTGTTGAAGTGGCGAGGGTTGGTCCGAACGCAACGAAATATTCAGATCCGAATCTCGCCGTGAATACGTCGTATTTCTATCGCGTGCGCGCGATCAATGCCGGCGGCCATTCCGCTTATTCGAATGAGGCCGGCGCCACGACGTTGCCGAATTTGCCCGGCGCGCCAACGCAATTGATCGCGGCAACCGTGAGCAATCGGCAAATTGATTTGACGTGGGAAGATCGTGCAACTGACGAAGATAGCTTTAAGGTTGAGCGCGGTTCGATTAGCGCGCCGGGAGCGCCGGTCGCTTACAAGCAGATCGCGGCGTTGCGCGCGAATACGACGGGTTTTAGCGATACCACGCTGGCGGCCAACACGTCGTATCTTTACCGGGTGCGGGCGTATAATCGCGCCGGCCATTCCGGTTATTCGAATCCGGCCAATGCGATTACGCTACCCAATCCGCCGGCCGCGCCGAGCACGTTGGTGGCGAACACCATCAGCAACACGCAGATCAATTTGAGCTGGCAGGATAAATCCGGCAATGAAGCCGGTTTCCGCATCGAGCGCAAAATGGCGGTGACGGATGCGTATGTGGAAATTGGAAAAGTCGCCGCGAATGTCACGAATTATTCCGACAACAGTCTCGAGGCGCTCAACACGTATTTTTATCGCGTGCGCGCGTTCAATGCCGGCGGCACCTCGAGCTATACGAATGAAGCGTTTGCCACGACGCGGCCCAATCCGCCGGCCAACCCGCGCGAATTGACCGCGACGCCGGTGAGCAATAAACAGATTGATCTGTCGTGGCTGGATAGCTCGGTGGATGAAGACAGTTTTAAGATTGAACGCCGGCAGGGCACGGCGGGCAAATATAAAATCGTCGGCGCGGTGGGCGCCAATTCAATGAATTTTTCCGATGCCGGCCTCGCGCCGAACACGCTTTATTTTTACCGCATTCGCGCGATGAGCGCGGGCGGGTTCTCGGCGTACTCCAACGAGGCGAACGCCACCACCTTGCCCAACGCGCCAACCTCACCGGTGAGCTTGAAGGCCGCGGTGATCAGCCATGTACAAATCAAGCTGACGTGGTCGGATAGCGCGAGCAATAAAATCGGTTTCAGGATCGAACGGAAAATCAACGGCAGCGTTTACGCTGTCATTGACACGGCCGGCGCGAATGCCGTGAGTTATCAAGACAACGGCCTGAACCCGGATACGGAATATTTTTATCGCGTCCGCACGTACAATGCGGGCGGCCAATCGGCGCCTTCCAACGAAGTGAGCGCGAGAACTCTGCCGACGCCGCCGGCACCACCGGTGAATTTGACGGCGCTGGCGGTGAGCGGCAGCCAGGTCGATCTCGCGTGGGCGGACAGCTCGAACAATGAAAGCGGTTTTAAAATCGAGCGCCGCACCGCGTTGGGCAATTTTGTGGAGGTCGCGACCACCGGCCCGAATGTAACGCGTTATGCGAACGTCGATTTAAACTCGAACACCCGCTATTTTTACCGCGTGCGCGCGTTTAATCGCGGCAATCTTTCCGCTTATTCCAACGTGGCGGAAGTTTTAACCCTGGCCAAGCCGCCGGCGGAGCCGCAAAATTTGGTGGCCACTACGCGCGTGAATTTGCAGATCAATCTTGCCTGGGTGGATAACTCGAGCAGCGAAGACAGTTTCAAGATCGAGCGGAAGCTCGGCAAGACCGGCGTGTATGTACAGATTGCGGCGGTGGGCAGGGACGTGGTGAATTATGCCGATGTCAATTTACAGCCGGTGACGCAATATTTTTATCGCGTCCGCGCCGTGAATCCCGGCGGACCTTCGGCTTACTCCAATGAAGCCGGCGCCACGACGCTGGTTCGCCCGCCGGTCGGGCCGAAAAATTTGATGGCCATAACGATCAGCAACACGCGCATTCGTCTCGCGTGGGAAGATAGCTCCAACAACGAAACCGGTTTTCAGATCGAGCGCCGTTCGGCAAGCTCACCAACAGGGGCGAGCGGTGAGTACAAGCTCATCGCCAAGCTCGGCCCGAACGTGAAAAGCCTGGTTGATTCGAGTTTAAGCGGCGGCACGGAATATTTTTATCGGGCCCGCGCTTACAATGTTGGCGGCCATTCGGATTATTCAAATGAGGCGGTGGCGCAAACGTTGCTCGATCCGCCGCTCCGGCCGACGAGCCTGACGGGAACGCCATTGAGCACGACGGCAATCAAGCTCGCCTGGTTGGATCATGCGACCAATGAAGCCGGTTATTACATCGAGCGCAAACTTTCGTCAGCCGGAACAACCGAAACGTATGCGCTGGTGGCGACTACCGGCCCGAACGTCAAGAGTTTCATCGACTCGAGCTTGACGCTGGACACGGGATATGCATATCGCGTCCGCGCGTTCAATTCCGGCGGCAAATCGAATTTCAGCAATGAAGCCAATGTCCGAACGCTGCCGAATCTGCCGGAGGCGCCGAGCAATCTCAGTGCAACGGTGGCGAGCGCGCGCAAAGTCAATCTGATGTGGTCGGATAATTCCACCAATGAAACCGGTTTTCAGATCGAACGCAAAACCGGCGCTACCGGTGAGTACGGTGAGATTGGCGTTGTCAGCGCCAATGTGAAGCGTTTTACCGATTCGACTGTCGTCGGCAAAACGGATTATTTCTATCGGGTGCGATCGTATAATGCCGCGGGCGGCTCGGATTATACCAACGAAGAAAGTGTGACGACCCTGCCGAACGCGCCGTTGCCGCCGACGAATCTGACGATTAACACGGTAACGTATCGGCTCATCAAGCTCACGTGGTCGGATAATTCCGTCAACGAAAGCGGCTTCCGGATCGAGCGCCGGGCGACGTTGGCCGGCACTTATACCGTGGTCGCCGCCGTCGGGGCGAACGTGATCACGTTTACGGATACCACGCTCTCGGCTTTGACGCCGTATTATTATCGCGTGTATGGGTTCAATACCGGCGGTGCTTCGAATTATTCCAACGTCGCCAGCGCCACGACGTTGCCCAATCCGCCGGCCAGGCCGGATAGCCTGATCGCAACGGCCATGAATCATTTGCAGATCAAGCTGTTGTGGAAAGATTTATCCGACAACGAAGCCGGTTTTCTGGTCGAACGCAAGATCGGCGCGGGCGGCAAGTTCAGCCAGATCGCTTCGGTTGGCGCGGGCGTCACCAATTACTTTGACTCCAACCTCGCCGGCAATCGCGAATACTTCTATCGCGTGCGGGCGTTCAACGCCGGCGGCCTGTCGAATTATAGCAATGAAGTGAAGAGCATGACGCTGCCGATTCCGCCGGGCAGTTTGACCGGCGGCTCGTTGAGCAACCGCCGGCTTTATATCGTGTGGACGGATAGCTCCAACAACGAAAGCGGCTTCCGTATTGAGCGCCGGCTTTTTGAAACCGATTTTCAGGAGATCGGTTTTGTCGGGACGAATGTGAGAAGTTATGCCGACTCCAACTTGACGCCGAACACGGTTTATTATTATCGCGTGCGTGCGTTCAATTTCGGCGGCTTTTCCGCTTATTCCAATGAAGGGGCGGTGGCAACATTGCCCAATGCCCCGGCGCGGCCGCGGGCGCTAAGCGTCAAACGCTTGCCTAATCTGCGGCTCGGATTAGCGTGGGTTGACAGCGCGAACAATGAAGTCGGATTTGCGGTTGAGCGCAAGCTGAGCACCGACACGGCGTTTGTGGAAGTTAGCATTGTCAACGCGAATGTCTCGACATTTATCGACACCGGTTTGGTGGCGGAGACGCGCTATTTTTACCGCGTGCGCGGCTTCAACACCGGCGGTTATTCGCCGTACTCCAATGAAGCGAATAACCTGACTTTGGGCGCGCCACCGGTGGCGCCGGGTGAATTGAGCGCCACCAGCGGCGGCAGTACGAAGATCAATTTGCTCTGGCAGGATTTTTCCAGCAACGAGAGCGGTTTCAAGATCGAGCGCAAGCTGTTGAGCGACACGGTTTATACGGAGATCGCGAGCGTCGGCGCGGATATCACGAGTTATTCCGATAATCAGGTAAGCAAAGAGACGGCTTACCTGTATCGCGTCCGCGCCTTCAACGAAGGCGGCATTTCGACTTATACGAATGAAGCCACTGCGACGCCCTCGAACGACATCAATCTGGCCGTCGGCAAACCGGCGGTGGCCTCCAGCGCGGACATCGTGGGCACGGCCGGCCGCGTGGTTGACGGTAATTTGGCCACGTTCTGGCGCAGCGATACCGTCACGGCGACGAAACCGCAAGTCTGGCTGCGCGTGGAGCTGAGTCCCACCGCGCAAATCGTGGTTGATCGCGTGGTGATCCGCTGGCAGCAAAATTATTTCGCCACGGCGTTTGAAATTCAGACCTCGGATAACGGCTTGCATTGGACGACGATTTACGCGACGGAAGCCGGCAAAGCCGGGGCGCAGGAAATTTTCTTCGCCCAAACGCCGGCGCGCTTCGTGCGCTTGTACATGAAACGCAACAACAAAGCCAACTATCGCGTGACGGAATTTGAAGTGTACAGCGGCCTCGCCAAAGCCGGGCACACGTCGAGCGCGGATGAAGCCAGCATTCCCACAACGGTTACGTTGCAGCCGAATTATCCGAATCCATTCAACCCGGCGACGACGATTTCGTTTGGCCTGCCGGAAGGGAGGCGCGTGACACTGAAAGTGATCAACGTCGCCGGTCAGGAAGTGGCGACGCTGGTGGACGGTTATCGCGAGCGCGGCATGCATCGCGTTTCATTCAACGGCCGCAAGCTGCCGAGCGGCGCCTATTTCGCCGTTCTGCAAGCCGGCGACGTGCGGCAAGTGCGCCAAATGTTGTTGACAAAGTGAGAGAGTCCCGGGTCAGAGGGTCCGAAGTCGAAGGTCGTTTTTTTGCTCAAACGCT
>CAZVZZ010000026.1:0-20973 GCA_964631505.1 uncultured Cytophagia bacterium | reverse complement strand
GTAGCCAAACATTAGTGAAAGTGCCCGGCGAAATCGAATTGGATTTGATCGAAGCGAGCGGCGATTGGTATAAAGTGAAATTGCTGGATGGACGGGAAGGTTTTATTGCGAAACGCAATGCAAAGATGTTAAAATAGTAGTGGTGTGCTGCCGAGGCTTAATCGCCATTGCCGACATTGCTGAGAAACAAGCAAAAATGGTCTATTTGCGCTTTGAATTTGGCAAAGAAATCGGAAACCGTCGAGGCCAGTGTGATGACCGGTTCGACGGCAATATCGAAAATATAAATGTTGCGAATGGCGTGGCGAAAACCGAGAAACTCTTTTAATTCCTGCCGCAGGTTTTCCGTTATGACTTGCGGCCGAACGTTCGGCAAGGCGATGCTCATTTGCTCTAACAAATCGGAGTGCCATCTTTCGCCGGTGGGCAGTTCGCCGTCAACATACATGGCGATGCGGCGAAAAATATTTTCACAACCGGTGTAAAACGATTGCAAGCTCAGCGCCAGCGAATCGACAATATAATCCTTGTTATCATCGTCGGCTGCACCGTAGTCGGCCAAACCGGTTGCGATCTGCGCTGCGACTTCGGCAAGTGCTTGCAGTTCCTTGCGGAGTTCCTCGGTGAGAACTAAATACTTGACGGTCATAATTCCATCCCCGTGGTTGCAATTTTCTCACTGAGCGCCGGACGACAATCTTCGAGATTAATAAGGTCAAGATTGAACGGCCTGGCGAGGTCGAGAGCAAAGCCATAGGCTTTAAAAAAGTGTTTTACCGGAACGCCCACGGCAGCGAGATCAATATCCGAACGCAGGTGAAAATGCTCCGGCGACAAAACGGAACCAAAGAGAATGATACGTTTTGCTGCGAAATCCCGCTTTAATAACACGGCAATTTCTCGGGCTAGGGCGAGCGCCTGCTGGCGTTTTTTTTCCGCCTGTGCCTTTTCCTCGGCCTGGCGCTCTTTTAGTTTTTGAATATAAGGCGTATAGTCCATAGTTGATCTATGTATTAACGACGTTACCAATCTACACATCTCTTGGCTGAAACGCAATAAAATTTTACCGGCAACGAAATGCAAAACTCCATCGACTTCCTCGCCTTCGGCGCGCACCCGGACGACATCGAACTCGGCTGCGCCGGCACGCTGATCAAGCTGGCGCAACAGGGCTATCGCACCGCGGCCATCACGTTGACGCGCGGCGAAGCCGGCACGCGCGGCACACCGGAAATCCGCGAACAGGAATTTGCCGCGGCAGCCAGAATGATGCAAGTGACGGTGCATCGCCAGTTGGATATGCCCGACGCTGCCATTGAAGAGACGTACGCCAACAAGCTCAAGCTCGTGCAGGTGATTCGCGAGCTGCGCCCGCGCGTGGTGGCGACGGTGCATTGGGAATCACGCCATCCCGATCACATTCATACTTCCAATCTGGTGCGTGACGCCGCAATGATCGCCGGTTTAAAAAATTTGTCGGGCGCGACCGGCGAGCCGTGGCGGCCCTACCGCGTGTTGTATTATTTGGAGCGCTTCGAATTGCCGCCAAGTTTTATTGTTGACATCAGCTCCGCCTTTGAGCAAAAGCTGTGCGCCGTGCGCGAACATGAATCGCAATTTCACGGCCCCAACATGACTAAATATGGCGACGCGCAAACAATATTGACCAATCCGGAATTTCTGGAAATCATCGAAGTCAAAAACCGCCGCTGGGGCGCCATGATCGGCACGAAATACGGCGAAGCCTACATCGTCCGCGAGCTGGTGCGCCTCGATGATCCCGTTGCCGCTTTCGGCGAATGGTGCCAGGATACGGTGCCGTAATGCATGTCGCGTTCGACAGCATTAGAAATTTTAAATTGCAAATTTTCAATTTAAAATTTAAAATAGTAGAAGTAAATGATCAGCATTGAACTTCAACACGGTTGTAGCTTATGAAAATCGGCATGATTTGTTATCCCACGCACGGCGGCTCCGGCGTGGTCGCTTCGGAGTTGGGCCTGGCCTTGGCGCGGCGCGGCTATGAAGTGCATTTCATTAGTTACGCCGTGCCGTTTCGGTTACGCGAGTTTCATCCCAATATTTTTTTGCACGAAGTTGACGTTGCCGCGTATCCGCTTTTTAAATACCCGCCGTACGATCTGAGTTTAACCACGAAAATTGTCGACGTCACGCAGGAGTACGGCCTTGATCTTCTGCACGCGCATTATGCGGTGCCTCATGCCACGAGCGCGTATCTCGCCAAGCATGTGCTCAATTCCAAAAAGCTGAAGGTGATCACCACGCTGCACGGCACGGATATCACGCTGGTCGGCGCCGATAAATCTTTTTATAGTATGATCAAATTCAGCATCGAGCAGTCGGACGGTGTGACGGCGGTTTCCAATTATCTTAAACAACGGACCGTCGAAGAGTTCAATATTAGCCGCGATATTCGCGTGATTTACAATTTCATCGATCCCGCCAAAGGCGAAGAGACGCATGAAATGCTTTGCCGCCGCGAAAAATATGCGCCGAAAGGGGAAAAGGTTTTGATGCACGCCTCCAACTTTCGTCCGGTAAAACGGGTGAGCGACGTCGTGCGGATTTTTGCCAAAGTGCGCGAGCAGATGCCCTGCAAATTGTTGCTGGTCGGTGAAGGTCCCGAGCGTTTGTTTATGCAACAGCTTGTCAAAGAACTCAAGCTGCGTGAAGATGTTTTGTTTCTTGGGGAAGTGGATTACATCGAACAAATTTTACGCTGCGCCGATTTGTTTTTGCTGCCGAGCGAGCAGGAGAGTTTCGGGCTGGCGGCGCTCGAAGCGATGAATTGCCGCGTTCCGGTAATCGGCGCGCAGACCGGCGGCGTCCCCGAAGTGATTGAGCACGGCAAAAATGGTTTTCTTTTCCCGGTCGGTGAAATCAATGCGATGGCGCAGGCCGCGCTGGATTTGCTGCGCGATAGCGAAAAACTGCGGCGTTTCGCCAATGCCAGCCGGGAACACGCGCAGCGCTTTGCGATTGATAAGATCATGCCGGAGTGGGAAGGATATTATCAACAAATTCTCCAAGCGCCATCGTGAAATGCCGTTTTCCCAAACGCGGCTTCCCGCGGCATCCCGCGGCAAAAAATATCTTGACTAAAAGGTGAAAAAAGGCTATCATAAAATGTCCTTCGTAATAAAATAACAACAAAACTTTATGTTCCAAAGGAGGTAGTAAAATGCGGAAGTTTTTTTCGTTGTTGCTTCTGGGTGTTATGGTGATTTTTGTGTTTGGCTTTGCAAACCATAATGGCAAAACGGCAAATACACCGGCGGCCACAGCGGCATCTCCAACTTACACGACGGCCCCGGTCGTTGCCGGCGGCACGGTGAGCGGCACCATTACTTATGCGGGCACCGCCCCGGCGCCGAAAAAGCTGGAGGTGACCAAAGACGTGGCGATTTGCGGCAAAGAGGGCCATGTGGATGAAAGCTTGATCGTCGGCGCCAATAAAGGCATTCAAAATGTCGTGGTGTCGATCAAAGGCGTTAAGCAGGGCAAAGGCATGGAAACTCTGGGCGCGAGTTTCGTGCTCGATCAAAAAGTTTGCGTGTACAAGCCGCATGTGGTGGTCGTGCCGGTCAACAAACCTCTGAAGATTTTGAACAGCGACGGCATTTTACACAACATTCATACTTATGGCAAAAAGAATCCACCGAAAAATATCGCGCAACCGAAATTCAAAAAAGAGTTGACGGAAACCTTTGCGCAAGCGGAAGTAGTGCCGGTGAAATGTGACGTGCATGGCTGGATGGGCGCGTACATTGTGGTCGTCGATCATCCTTATTATGCGGTGACTGACGCCAACGGCAAATTCTCGATTACCGACGTGCCGGCGGGAACGTACACGGTTGAATATTGGCAGGAAAAGCTGGGTGTGCAAACCAAACAGATTACCGTTGCCGCCAGCGGCGCGACGACGGCGGATTTCGCTTATCCGGCGGCTAAATAAAAAACCGAGTTGGTTGGATAATTTTAGAGGCGCTATTGCGAAGAGCGGTAGCGCCTTTTCTTTTTTACTGGGACAACAAATTTTTAGGTCTTGCCATTTCACGTTTTATCTGCTACTTCCCTTTTATCTGTCGATTCAGTTTCGCCAGCCGGATAAAAAGCTCCTCGATTTTTCGATTGTACTCTGTTTCCGGCAAATTGCTTTTCTGCGATTTGAGATTCTCGATTTCGGCGAGCAATTGCGTTTTCTCTTTTTCCAATGGATTGTTGCTGTCCACCATGGGCTGCGGCGCCGCACTGGCATTCACCAAAAGAAAACTGCGGCTCGCAAGCTGGCCGTCGCTGCTGTTCGCCGCCGGTGTTTCGCTGCCATTAGCGTCGCCATTGTCGTCCAACAGCGCATGTTCCGGGCGCAGGCGGTTCGCGCTTTCGTAAAAACGCACGACGCGGTCACGGCTGTAATCAAAGGCCTCGAGCAACGACACGTGATTGTTTTTGTCCAGATCCGCTTCGTCAGGCTTCAAAAACGCTTCGACAAAGTATTCGGGAAAAACCGTCGCATATTTTTCCTCGCCGTTGCGGGTTGCGGTGATGACGACGCGGCCGGCCTTCGAAAGTTTTTCGATAAACGGCCCGCTCGCAGCGGTGGTATTCACAAAAATTTGCCGCTGCGCCGGCAGGCGATCCAGCATCTGCGCCCAGTCCAAGTCGCGCAAATCGGGGCCTTCCAAATTCAGCTTGGCCCAATCACCGTCAAACGTACCGTGGCCGAAAAGAATTACGGCCACGCCATCCGCCGGCTGCATGCTGCCGCTGAGCTGCGCAAACCGCGCTTGAATTTTTTCCGCCGTGCAGGGCGAGACTGTGAACGGCAAACCGGAATTGCTTTCCGCAAACACGCTGACCTGCGCGGGGGTGAAACCTTGCCGCGTCGTCAACACCTCGTGCAATTGGCGCGCGCACTGTGCGTATTTTTCCGTAAATGCCGGCTGGCCGCCTTTGCCGGCGACGATGATAATATGATCGGCGGCGTGCAGATAAAACGGCAGAAAAACGAAAATGAGCCAACCGGCTTTTGCCTGCAAATTTTGCCGGCGTTGAAATTTTGGAAATGGTTTCATTTTATCAAAATAAAAAATAATTTGTTCAAAAGCAATCAGCGCCATTTTTAAATTGCAAATGAGGTTAAAATTTGTTATTCTGTTCGCTTCCAAGTCGGTCAAGCAGATAGACCGGGCTATTTTAAAAATCGTTTACGCGGCACAATAAAAAATTAACCAGTGAGAACCTTATTGGAATTTTACGCGCTTCTGTTGAGGAAATCAACGCGTCTGCTGTTGCCGTTCTATCCGTTCGTGCCGGATGATCATAAGCGTATGTTCATCGCTCAAGCCGTTTTCTGTAAGCGTTAAAATCTTTTCCTATGCCTTCTGAATCCAGTTCACTTCAAGCAGTTCAAGCCGACTCCGGCTTCGATGCTGCCGGCCCCGAATTTTCCTGGCGGCGCAAAATCGGGTTGTTGCTTGGCGTGCCGTTGTTTCTTTTTTTAATGTGGCCGGCATTGACGCCCGGACTCAGTGAAGCCGGGCGGCGCTTGCTCGCCACCAGCGGCCTCATGGCGTTCTGGTGGATCACCGAGGCGATTCCGATTCCCGCGACCGCGCTGCTGCCGATGGCGCTGTTTCCGTTGCTTGGCATTTTACCGATGGCGGAAGCCACGCGCCACTACGGCGATGAAAACGTTTTTCTTTTTCTTGGCGGCTTTCTCATTGCCCTGGCGATGCAGAAATGGAATTTGCACCGGCGGTTGGCGTTGCACATCGTCCGTCGCATCGGCACCGCGCCGCGGCGGCTCGTGCTCGGTTTCATGTGCGCCACCGCGTTCATTTCAATGTGGATTTCCAACACCGCGACGACGATGATGATGTATCCGATCGCGCTGGCGGTCATTCTGCAATTGGCGGCAAACCAACCAGCGGCCGGCGACGAGCAACCGGCGACCAGCAATCAGCAACCAATAAGCAACTTCCGCACATGCATGATGCTGGCGATTGCCTACGCGGCTAGCATTGGCGGACTCGGGACAATGATCGGCACGCCGCCGAATCTCATTTTCGTTTCTGCGGCGGAAAAACTTTTTCCGGCTGCGCCACGGGTGAATTTTTTACAATGGCTGATCTTTGGCGTGCCGTTGGTTCTGGTGTTTATCCCGATTACTTGGTTGCTCTTAACGCGCCGCCTGTTTTCAGTTAAATCGGATTTATTTTCAGGCGGCGGAGATTTGATCGACGACGAGATCAGAAAACTCGGCCGCATGTCAACCGGCGAACGGGGCGTGCTCATCATCTTTTTGTTAACGGCGTTGGCGTGGATTTTTCGCGTGGATTTGCCCTTGGGTTTCGTGACGATTCCCGGTTGGGCGAGCCGTTGGGGAATGGCTGAGCAAGTTTCCGATGCCGCCATTGCCATGATTGCGGGCACGATTTTATTTGTGATCCCCGTGGAGTTCAAACGCGGCGAATTCCTGCTGGACTGGGGAACGGCGAGCAAAATTCCGTGGGGCATTCTTTTGCTTTTCGGCGGCGGTATTGCGATGTCGGCCGGCTTCAAAGCCACGGGCCTTTCAACGTGGCTTGGAGAAAGGCTGGTGGGATTCGACGATTGGCCGCTGCTCGCGATGGTTCTTGCGGTTTGCGCATTGGTGACGTTTCTCACCGAAGTGACTTCCAACACCGCGACGGCGACGATTTTCATGCCGATTATGGCCGCGACGGCGCAGGCGCTGCAGTTGCATCCATTTCTGTTGATGATTCCCGCTGCCATCTCCGCGTCGTGCGCGTTCATGTTGCCAGTCGCCACGCCGCCAAATGCGATCGTCTTTGCCTCGGGTTATGTGACCATTCCTCAAATGGCGCGCGCCGGCTTGTGGCTGAATTTGATCGGCGTGATTTTAGTGACGGCGCTGGTTTATTGGCTCATCACGCCGGTGTTTGGCATTGATGCCGCGAATTTACCGGCGTGGGCGAGATGACGCAAAACACGTTTTGAACGCAATTAACCACGCCACTTTATTTCCACGGCTCGTCGGCGGTGGGGCCGTAAATACTCGGCACCTTTGCATTCATCAAGCGCAGCATGAGCGAAAGCTGGCCGCGATGATGAATCACGTGATGCAGCAGCGTGATTCGCAGATAGGCTTTGCGCGGCAATTCTCGCCGCACTACACCGTCCGGCATGACAAAGGGAATTTTTTGCTGCAGCGCGGCGTCATCCAGCGTGCGCCAGCCGTTGACGATTTCGGGATGCTGTTTCTCGAAGATGGCGACCATCTCGGCCACCGTTGCCGGCGGCTCAGTGGGAAGCGCGCTCTGGCCGATGAGGATTTTATCCTGGAGAACGCCGCGGCCGAAAATGTCTTCAATGCGCACCAGATGCCACGCAAGCTTGCGCGCGGTGAAAAATTTTTCGTGCGGCTTAAAGTCGAGTTTATCTTCGGGAATCGCGCGCATCACGTTGACGGTGGTTTGAAATTCAAATTCCCACTGCGCAATAAAACTTTCGATGCTGGACATGACAGAACTCCTCGTTTTTAAATTTCACTTTACACTTTACGTTTTAACACAATGAGCGTCACTTCTGCCGGGGCTTGATAGCGAAACGGCGCAAAAGTCAATCCCAAGCCGTTGGTTACGCTCAAGAGCAATTCGCCGATTTGATAGAAGCCGGAATGATACGGCGTTTCGGTATGTGAAACAGACAAGGGCATGCCGAAAGGCTTGAATACAATTTGTCCGCCATGGGTGTGGCCGGCCAAAAGCAAATGATAGCCATTTTGTTGCGCGAATTGAATGATCTCGTCCGACGGTTGATGAGAAAGCAGCAGATGAACCGCCGCGCTGTCATGGCGTTGTTGCCGCAAATGGTTGAGGGTTTTCATTGACGGACGGCGATTATAAACGTTGGTTAAAATCGTCAAAGAGATTTTGTCTGGACTGGCGGCGAGCGTCAAAACCGAATCTTCCGGCGTGACGACGTGATGGGCGCGCAACTGTTGCGCCACGAGCCTCGGGTTCGCCCAGTAATCATGATCTCCGAGGCAGGCAAAAACGCCAAGCCGCGCGCGCAAACGTCCCATCATTTCTGCTCCCGCCGCAATATGATCGGTGCCGCGTGTCACGAGATCACCTGCGAAGACGACAAGGTCGGGTTGCTGCGCGTTGGCGAGGTCGATGTACGGCTGCATTTTCCGCTCGTCCGTGTAAAGGTCGGCCTGCAAATCGCTCAATTGCACGATACGAAAGCCTTCTAACGCTTGGGGCAAGCCGGGAATTGGCGCTTCGCGCCGCGAGACCCGCAGCGAGTAGGTATCACGCAGCACTCGCAGCGGCACATAAATTCCAATTACCCCTGCCAGTGCGAGGATTAGCCACGCTTGTGATTTTGTCCAGATGGCCTGATGCTTTTTGTATAAAGGCCGGAGCAAGAGCCGTGACAGATCGATCGCGAGCAAGAAGGGTAGAAGTTCGACGACGAAGATGAGGCCGAGCCAAAATGGGAAGATGAAAAAAAATTTCGCCCAAAGTTGTCCGCCACTCAACGCCTGGCTGACGGTCGTGGCATGCGAAACCGATGCAACAAGCAGCAGAAGCGGATAAAGCAGCAAATACCCGATTATCAACCACGCGCCTCGCCGCAATTTTGATTGTGACGGCGAGCTTAATTGTTGAAGCGAGGAGGTGAGACGTCTGCCGACGTAAATATAAATCAACAATATCGCCGGCAGCGCCAGCAAAATCATGCGTAGAAAGAAACTCATCGTGTTGTCAATTTAGAAATAATTGTCGTCCCGCGCAAGATTAAAAAAAGCTTGCAAACAAAAAGCCCGTGACGCATGACGAGTCAACGGGCTTTAGGAATTGGAACGGAATTTTTTGAAGCGCTATTTTTTTAAATGATTGAGTTTCGTTAAAAGGTTTTCCGCCTGCGGGCCGTAATAAGAGTCGTTCTGTTTTTTGAGGGCGGTCAATTGTTGCCGGGCGTCGTCAAAGCGGTTTTCTTTTATGTAACCTTGCGCCAGATACCATCGCGCCACGGCATGATCCGGATGGGATTGTATGATCGTTTCCAAATTTTGAATGGCTCGGTTCGTATTCGTATGATTGAGAAAAAGCTGGCTGATTCCCAGAAATAAGCGCGCGTCGAGTGATTGGGGAAAATTTTGAACAACGGTGGTGAGACGTTGAGCGGCTATAGGATAATTTTGCTCTTGATAAATCGGTTGAATCGCAGCGAGCTGTTTAGTGAGTTCGGGGTCGGTGGGGTTTGGCGCCGGTGGTGCCCAATCATAGTGTTGCAACTCGGCCAGGGATTGATTTGCCGTCTTGGTTGCGATCTCACCAGATTCTTTGTGCCCGAAACCGCCGGCCGGCACGCTGGACTTGAATGACCAGTAGCCGACACTCAGGAAGCCGATGATAACGACATAAGTTGCCAGCGCCGGAATCGCGCTTCTCCATTGCGGCGACAGTGGCAGTTCTTCCCACCACATTTTGAGACGATCCAACCAGGTGAGGCGGGGTGCAAAAATTGCGGCGCCGTAACGACGCATGGTGAGGGCGGCTTTTTCCATTAGCCGAACGTTGGCGAGGCACTCGTCACAACTGAGATAATGGGCTTCAAAGGTTTCTTGCTCATCGGCGGGAAGCACGCCTCGCACATAATCGGCAATGTAATCGGGGCGATTCTGATAGGCACACAACATTAAAATTTCTCCTTAACAAAATTTCGCGCCTCCGATTAAGGATCTCGCCGAGGGTCGCTTTTGCAGAGTTTCCTTAATCGCTTGAGCGCGTCGGATTTCAGGCTGTAGAATTTGTCGACCGGAATGCCCATCTCGGCGGCGGCATCCCGCTCTTTATAATCTTGGTAGAATATTAGCTTCAAAACTTGGACATATTTTTTCGGTAATCTTGAAAATTTTTTCCGAAAGAAAGCCGCCAGTTCTTCGGCTTCAAGTTCGTCGCGAAAGAGCACGCCGATGCTCTCGGCTATTTCCACGGAAACACGCCGGCGCTCGTGGCGATCCCGCCGGCGGAAATAACTTAGCACGACGTTCTTTGCAATGCCGATTAAATACGTGCCAGGCTCTGCGTCGTTGCGCGCTTCATATTTGTCGAAACTTTGCAGCGCCGCGACCATCGTCTCCTGCAGCACCTCCTCCAAATCGTGGCCGTTGAGATTCCACTTTTTCCAGAGATACTGTTTTACCGCCTCGCGTCGGGAAGCAATCCACTCATGATCGATCATGTTGGGCCGGGTTTTACCAGCGTCTTCGCTGAAATTGGGGAGAAACATATTGGACTCGCTGTTTGAAATAAATGACTTGAGATTGCAAATGACCTCACACCCTTTCATTATTTATAGACAGCGAATCGATGAATTTCCTCACGAAAAATTTTTAAGGCAACGTTTTATCCGAGAATTAGGATGACGATTTTCGGCCTTAACCGCCAATGCCATCCGCCGTCAAATAAGCATCGACAGCTTCCAACTCGTGGCTCAAATCTTCGACGCGACGCTGCAGCAGATTGCGAATCGACAACATGCCGAGAATCCGGCCGCTGTTGTCGGTAATCGGCAAATGGCGAATGTGCTGCTCGATCATTTGCGCCAATGCTTGTTTGAGCGAAGTATCCGCCGAGACGCTTTGGACCGGCGAGGTCATCACCTCCGCGATGCTGGTGGTCTCCAAATGGCGCCGCGCTTGCACTATGCGAATCATCACGTCGCGTTCGGTAAAAATTCCTCTTAAATAACCCTGCTCGACGACGGCCACCGCGCCCACACGGTTTTTGACCATCGCGTCAATCGCTTCGCTAACGGTTGCTTCTTTTGTCACCGTGGTTGCCGGCACGTCGGCAACTTTCAGCAGTTCCATAATGCACCTCGCTGGTTGAAAACAGATAAAAAAGCCAAAATGATAAAAAGAAAAAGCGATCGTTGAGATGAACAATCGCCTTCTCTGCAATAAAAGAACGTTTGACGCGTAAGATAAAACGGCGAAACGACTTCGAGCCTTGGGCCCGGGATTTCGGACCTATTTCAATTCTTCCATCAACTCATTCAGCACCTGCCGGCCGGGGCGAGTGCGCTCGAGCGGAAGCGTGTTCAGCGGTTCATCGACGATGTTCAGCAGGTCGATGAAATTTTTGCCCGCGGGATTGACGTAAAAAATTCCGGTCAATAATTCGCCGCGATGCTTGGATTCCGCGAGCAGACGCTGCGCGTGCATCGCATTCGACGGATCGTAATCGGCCGGCAATTTGGAGAGCAAGAGACGCGAGCCGTCGTGCATCGTCACTTCCTTCGTCGTGCCGGCTTCATATTCGATCGTGATATCTTCGAAGAACGGCACGAAGCTGACGTCGCCCAGCAATTCCTCGTGATCTTTGACGTAGCTGTAGCTTTTCGTCGAGCCTTCATGATCGTTGAACGTGACGCAGGGTGAGATCACGTCGATCATCGACGTGCCGCGATGCGAGATGGCGGCTTTCAAAATCGCTTGCAACTGCTTGCGATCGCCGGAAAACGAGCGCGCGACAAACGTGGCGCCGAGTTCGATGGCCAGCGTGCAAGTGTCGATCGCCGGAAGATCGTTGACGACGCCGCTTTTGAGCTTCGAGCCGAGATCGGCGGTTGCCGAAAATTGGCCTTTGGTCAAGCCGTAGCAGCCGTTGTCTTCAATAATGTAAATCATCGGCAGGTTGCGGCGCATCAAATGGATGAACTGTCCCATGCCGATGGAAGCCGTGTCACCATCGCCGCTGACGCCGATGCCGAGCAAATGGTGATTCGCCATAATCGCGCCGGTGGCCAACGCCGGCATGCGTCCGTGTACGCCGTTGAAGCCGTGCGCCACTTCGAGAAAATACGCCGGCGATTTGCTCGAGCAACCGATGCCGGAGAATTTAACGACGTTATATGGATCAACGCCCATTTCATAAAATGCATCGATGATGCGCTCGGTAATCGCGTTGTGCCCGCACCCGGCGCAAAGCGTGGTTTTGCCGCCGCGATACGGCGCGATTTCCAAGCCAATACGATTGAGTTTTGCTGCTTTTGTCACTGGAGCTGTTGCAACTGCTGTGCTCATGTCTTGTATCCTTGAAAATTAATAAATTTCGATTTGTACGCTAGCCAAAAGTTTTTTGTCTGTGCCGTCTCCGTTCAATTTGAGCGCGGCGTTTGATTGTCAAGCCGACGCATACAAAACTTTTTCCACCGCCTCAATCGGTTGCAGAGTCGGTTTGTTCTTTTCGTAGGCAAGAATCTGCCGTACGATGGTGTTCGGCGTGATCGGCAGGCCGTCGTAATGCAACACGCTGCGCAGCTTGGCGATTTCTTCCGCGTTGGCTTCGATTTTCAACAAGCCGAACATTTGCGCATCGCGATTTTGCTCGACGAGATAAACGCGCCGATGCCGGCGAATGAATTCATAGACGTCGTCGTTAAACGGGTAGGCGCGCAAGCGCAAATAACTCGTTGGGATGCCGTGTTGGTCGCGCAGCCAGTCGCGGCTTTCTTCAATCGCCCAATTGCTGGTGCCGTAACCGATAATGCCAACTTCGGCTTGTGCATTGTTTTCGATCACCGGCGCCGGTACCCGCTGGCGTGCCGTATCGAATTTGCGCGCCAGCCGATCCATATTGTTTTTGTAATCTTCGGGTTTTTCGCTGTAACCCGCGCGCTCGTTGTGGCCGCTGCCCCGCGTAAAATATGGCGCCAGCGGGTGCTTCGTTCCGGGCAACGTCCGATACGGAATGCCGTCGCCGTCAACATCTTTGTAGCGGGCGAATTTTCCGAGGCGCTCCAGCGCTTCGGCCGTGAGCACTTTGCCGCGGGTGATGGTTTGCTCCGGATATTTGAACGGATCGGACATCCAGTAATTCATGCCGAGATCGAGATCGCTCATGACGAACACCGGGGTCTGAAATTCTTCCGTTAAATCAAAAGCGGTGATCGCCATGTCGAAACATTCTTCTACCGAACAGGGGAGAAGCATAATGTGCTTGGTGTCGCCGTGCGAAAGCGTGGCGGTGAAAAGAATGTCGCCCTGCATCGTGCGCGTCGGCAAACCCGTGGAAGGCCCGACGCGTTGAATGTTGAAAATGACGATCGGAATTTCCGCATAATACGCCAGGCCGACAAATTCCGCCATCAGCGAAATGCCGGGCCCGGAGGTGGCCGTCATCGAACGCGCGCCGGCCCAACCGGCGCCGATCGCCATGCCGACGGCGGCCAATTCGTCTTCGGCTTGCACGATGGCAAACGTCGCCCGCTTCGTCTGCGGATCGAGGCGATAGCGTTTCGTGTATTCAATGAGCGCTTCGCCGAGCGAAGACGACGGCGTAATCGGATACCACGAAAAAACCGTCACCCCCGCAAACATGCTGCCCATCGCCGCGGCGGAGTTGCCGTCAATAATGATTTTGCCCTGCGTTTTGTTCATGCGCTCGACGCGGAACAAATCCTGCTTCGCCAGGCTTTCGCCGGCAAATTCATAGCCGGCTTTGGCCGCGTCAAAATTGAGCTGCACCGCTTTCGCTTTCTTTTTAAATTGCTGCTTCAGCGCGCGTTCGATTTCCGCCATTTCGATGCCGAGCAAACGCGCCAGCACGCCGTCGTAAATCATGTTGCGCACCAGCTTGCGCAGTTTGGCTTCCGGGCAAACCGGCTTCACGAGTTTGTCGAACGGGATCGGATAAAAGAGCAAATCATCGCGCCGTTGATTCAGATTCAACGTCTCATCATAAATTGCAATCGTGCCGGGATCCTGCTTGCGAATGTCTTCTTCCGCCGTTTCGGGATTCATGGCCACGAGAATATCGTTGCGCTCGCGCCGCGCGATGTAACCGTCTTTGTTCACGCGAATCGTAAACCACGTCGGCAGGCCCTGGATATTGGAAGGGAAGAGATTCTTGCCGCATACCGGAATGCCCATCTGAAAAATCGAACGCAACAACACCATGTTCGAAGTCTGGCTGCCGGAGCCGTTGGCCGTCGCCACATGAATGTTGAAATCATTAACGATGGTGTGACCGTTCGCCGTCATCCCGCCGTTTCGAGAAGCAATCGTGTTCACTGTTCAGTTTCCTTGATTGAGTTTATATCTTTAATGCAAACGTTATTTCCCGTCGTTGCGCTGGGAAGATGTTTAAAAGTTTAATATACAAAAAAAATTCACGAAATCAAAACAATTCAGCTTGGCGCGGGTTGTCGCCGAGCCGCACGGACGCCAGTTCCGGATGCGCCTGCAACAGCTTTTCCGGCACGCCGACCTTGACGCCGGCAAGCATGAATTGCAATTGCAACGCATTCACCACCGCTTGTCCGCGCGGGTGATTGTTGAGAATCACAAACGTGCCTTCGGTTTGGCGCCGCGCCCTTCGAATGGCCTCGACAAAACCGTCCAATTCATTTGCCGAATAAAGGTAATCATAGCGCTGATCCACCCCGGCGTCTTTATTAAGCCATTGTTCGTGGTTCCTGCCGTGAAAGCGAAAATAGGCCGTGCGCCCACTGATGATTTCCGTGAAGCCCAGCGCGTGGCCGATCTGCGGCTGATCGACATTCGCAAAGCCCGCGCCGCGCTCGTTGAGCAATTGCAGCGCCGCCGGTTGATTCCACGAATCGTGTCGAATCTCCACCACCACGGGATATTCCTGAAACGCTTCCAGCAGGCGCGCGATGCGATCGCGATTGCCTTCATTATAATGGAACGATTGTGGAAATTGCACGAGCAGCGCGCCGAGCCGCCCGGCTTCCAGCAATGGCCGCATTCCGCGCTTGGCGATTTCGATGTCCGATTGTGAATAGCCTAGATCGCCGGCGCGCACTTTCTCCAGCGAAAATTTTTGCCAGAGTTTTGCGGTAAAACGAAAACGCGGATTGCCCGCCGCCTGCTTGAGCCATTCGCGCGAAGCGCCCGTGCTCTGCGGATGATAATAGGTCGAAGTGATTTCAACGACATTGAACAAATTACTGAGAAAACTCAATTCGGAAAAATCCTTCGGACGGCGATTGGGATAAACCAGATTGTTCCAATCGGGGTAGGACCAGCCGGCGGTGCCGATGAAAAAATTAGGCGAAAGCGCGTGCATCAACCTGTTTTCGGTTCGTGATTTTTTTGCCTAAAACGGATCGGGTTTAAATTTAAAAATTTTTCTGTCGCACGCAAGAATATTTTACCGGCATTTTTCAGAAAAATTTATTGACATTTCTCGGCGACTTCTCTATATTCAAAAGTTGCGTTTAATGCGGTTGAGTTGATCGCCGAAAATTGGCGCGACGCAATGGCACGGACGGAGGAAAACAAACATGTTGCAAAGCGTTGTCCGAACCCCTCTTGCACAGCGAAGCTGGCGAGGGCTTGCCGCCGCATTTATGGGCGGCTTGATATTCGCCTGGCCGGCTTTGGCGCAAGCCTTTTTTCAAGAAACCATGGCCTCGGAGCCGTTGGATACCAATCCCTTTCTGAACCTACTGGCGCTGGCTTTGGTTATCGAGCGTTTGCTGGAAATCGGCGTCACTTTTTTTCCCGGCCTGGAAGAGAAAAGAATCTCGCTCAGGAAAGACGCCGAAGCTTATGCGGCGCTGCAATTGAAAATTTCGCGTATCACCATGCTCATTGGCATGGCCGTCGGAATTCTGGCGTGCGTGTTTTTTCGTTTCGGCGTGCTGGATGAAATTTTTCCGGGCCGCCACTTGGCGTTGAATTTCTTCAATCATTTGCTCACCGGCATCATCGCCGGCGCCGGCGCCGATCCGATCCATCAACTGGTGTTGATTATCAGTAGCGTCAAACAACGGCTGCAAATCCGAATTGAAAATCATTTTCGTTAACTGGCCCGCCCGTGCGCTTGCGGTTTTAAGGGCGTTCGGCAGCAAACGGGCGAGTTGTATCATTTGATCAAAAAGGCGTACCCTTGGGAAAATTCATGCCGGCGGCGCTGGAATCGTATTTTCAGAAAACGCGTTCGCATTTTTTTGGCCTGCTCGCGATTTTTCTGTTGTTGGTGATTTACGAGGCCAGCAGCGCGAAAATCTATGCCGACGAAAAAATCGTGATCAGCAACAGCGCGGAAGTCATGATGCAGCGTTTTCTGTGGTTCGTCGGCATTCGCAACAATTTATTTTTGTGGGCCGTCTATCTTCTGGGATTGGCGTGGGCATTTTATTTGGCCAAAAAGCAAAATTTGCTCGATTTCAAATTTGTCTATTTTCCATATAGCATTTTTGAAAGCACGCTGTACGCCGTGCTGGTGGACGTCATTGCCGGGCAATTGGCGAATCGCACCAATGTCTTTATGATGATGGCCCCGCAAGCGCAATCGACGGTTGCCGCCATGAGCAAAGAATTGACGCGCTCGATCGGCGCCGGCATTTACGAAGAGCTGCTCTTTCGGCTGATTCTGGTTTCGCTCTTTCTCGTCACGTTTCAAAAGCTCGCCATTTTCGGCGAGAATAAAATTCTGCAATCGACGCTGGCGGTGTCGCTGGCCGCGGCGTTGTTTTCCGGCTTTCATTTTCTCGGCGGGAACGAAGTGGCGGCGTTTGAGCCGTTTATTTTTCGTTTCTATGCCGGCATCCTGTTAGGCGTTTTGTTTGTGGTGCGCGGTATCGGCGTGACTTCTTATACCCACGCTATTTATAATGTGTTGCTGGTTCTGCGGTGAAAAAACTTTTTAAAATAATTGCGCTGTTGATTTTCCTGGCTCTGCTCGCAGGCAGCGCGGCCGCCTATTTTATTTTTCGGGCGCCGGCGGTGCCGGAGAATGCCGGCGGAAAAAATTTTATCATTCATCGCGGCATGGCGCTGCCGCAGATCGCCGACAGTTTGAAGCAGCAGGGGCTGATCAAAAACCGCGGCGCGTTTTTGTTGGCCGACAAAATTTTGAAGTGGGGAAAAACCTTGAAAGCCGGCAAATACGCCATTCCCGCCGGTGCGTCCAATTTGGATTTATACAAGCTCTTTCGCTCCGGCAAAGCGGTGCAATTTCGCGTCACCCTGCCGGAGGGCAAAACCATTGAAGATTACGCCGGCATTTTACAAAAAGCCACTGAAATCGACTCTACCATTTTTGTTCGGCTCGCGCAGGACTCGGCGTTTGTGCGGCAACTCAAAGTGCCGGCCTCAAATTTGGAGGGATATTTATATCCCAACACCTACACCTTTTCGTGGGGCGTATCGGCGCCGGAAATTATGCGAACGATCGTGCAGGAGTTTCATCAGCAGGTGAATGATTCCTTGCGCCGCCGCGCGGCGGCGTTGAACATGACGTTGCATGAGGTGATTACGCTTGCGGCCATCATTGAAGGCGAGGCCGTGGTCGATAGCGAGCGCGCCGTGATCTCCGCGGTGTATCACAACCGCCTGCGGCAGGGAATCTTGCTGCAAGCCGATCCGACGATTCAGTACATCGTTCCCGGCCCGCCGCGGCGCCTGCTCAATCGCCATCTTGAAATCGATTCGCCGTACAACACGTATCGTTATCCCGGCCTGCCGCCCGGCCCGGTGAACAATCCCGGCATCGCTTCGATTCGCGCCGCGCTGTATCCGGCCAACGTTGATTATATTTTTTTCGTGGCGCGCGGCGACGGCTCGCACACTTTCACGCGAACATTGCAAGAACATCTGCGCGCGAAAAGCGATTTTGACAAAGTCCGCGCGCGCGTGCGGCGCGAGCGTGCCGCGCTTGGTGATGGCAGTAATCGCTGATCGGTTCACGGGCGCAAGATTCAATTATCCAAACGCAAGATCACAAGAGCAAGTACCCAGCAGTTAGAGGTTCAACCCTGAACGGGAAAAAATACGATCACCTATTGGACGCGCTTAACGGCGAGCAACGCCAAGCCGTTGTCTGTGAAGACGGCCCGGCGCTCGTTCTCGCGGGCGCGGGCAGCGGCAAAACCCGCGTGCTCACGCATCGCATCGCGTATTTGATCGAACGCGGCGCGGTGCGGCCCGACAATATTCTCGCGGCGACTTTTACCAACAAAGCGGCGCAAGAAATGTACGAGCGTCTTTCGCGTTTAATTGCCGGGAGGCTGTCGCGGCATCATCACGACGGCCTGTGGGTGGGGACTTTTCATTCCCTGTGTGCCCGCATACTGCGTCAAAACGCCGATCGACTCGGCTTCTCCCGCCAGTTTTCGATTTACGATTCCGAAGATCAGCTCGGCCTCATTCGCCAAATTATTTCCGACCTCGAAATTTCCGCGCCCAATCTGACGCCGGGCTACGTGCATTTTCGCATTTCGCGCGCCAAAAACGGGCAGGGTCTCATTGCCGGCGACGGCGATAAACGCGATGAAATTGTGGCGCAAGTTTACGCGCATTATCAAAAACGCCTGCGCGAAAATAATGCGATGGATTTCGACGATCTGCTGCTTTATCCGCTCGAGTTGTTTCGCCAGCATCCGGACATTCTCGCCGCTTATGCCAATCGGTTTCGTTATGTTTTGGTCGATGAATTTCAAGACACCAACCGCACGCAGTATGTTTTTTTGCAAGCGCTCGCCAGCCGTTCGCGCAATGTCTTTGCCGTCGGCGATGACGACCAATCCATTTATCGCTGGCGCGGCGCGGAAGTCCGCAACATTCTCGACTTCGAGCAGGATTTTCCCGATTGCAAAATTTTTCGTCTCGAACAAAATTATCGCTCCACCGGCAATATCCTCGACGCCGCGCATTCGGTGATCGTGCGCAATCGCGAGCGCTTGCCGAAAAAGCTCTGGACGCAGCGCGAAGCCGGCGAGCCGGTCGCGCTGGTCGTCGCCGAAAACGAATTTCATGAAGCGCAAATTATTCTTGATAAAATCTCGCAGGAGATCAGTTATCATAATGGCGCGGCGCACAGCCACAGCTTTAAAGATTGCGCGATTCTTTATCGCACCAACGCCCAATCGCGCGTCATCGAAGACACGCTGCGGCGCGCCGGCATTCCGTACCTCATTGTCGGCGGCCTGCGTTTTTATGAGCGCAAAGAAGTGAAGGACATTTTGGCTTACATGCGCCTCGCGACGAATCCGGCAGATGCCGTGAGTTTGCGCCGGATCATCAATTATCCGCTGCGCGGCATCGGCGACACCACGATACAACGCCTGGAAGAGTTTGCGCAGGCCAATCATTTAACGCTGTTGCAAGCGCTCAGTCGCGTCGGCGAGATCGCGACGATCAAAGCCGGGCTGCGCAATAAAGTTTTGGAATTTTATGATTTCATCGACCGTTACGCGAGTTTGAAAAGCGAGCTTTCGCTGTTGGAATGGGCCAATGCACTCGTTGACGCCACCGGCATTATTCGCCTGTTGAAAAGCGAAAACGCGCAAGAGCGCATCGACAACATTCGTGAATTGCTGAACTCGGTGAATGAATTTGCCAAACAAGTTTCCAATCCCACCATTGAAGGTTACCTCGAACGCGTCGCGTTAATTACCGACATCGATGCCTGGGATGAAAAAAGCAATGCCGTGACGCTCATGACGCTGCACAGCGCCAAAGGCCTGGAATTTCCCCTCGTCTTCATCGCCGGCCTCGAAGAAGGCTTGTTCCCATTGATTCGTGAAGGCTCGGCGGATGCGGACATCGAAGAAGAACGGCGCCTGTTTTACGTCGGCACCACGCGGGCCAAAGAAAAGCTCTTTCTCTCTTACGCCATGTGGCGCAATCGTTTTGGCAACGAAAACAAAAGTTGCCTGCCGTCGCGATTTCTAAAAGAACTGGATGAAAAATTCGTGCAGCATGAAGAAGTGCGCCGCCACCGGGCGTTCGAAACGCATGGCGGCGCCGAGCCGCGGCCGCGCCGCGAGGTCGACGAAGATCGCACGCCGGATTACGAAAACGAATCACAAGACGGCGACGGCCTGCAAATTGGGCGAATGGTCAAACATCCACAATTCGGCCTCGGCGAAATTCGCGCCATCGAAGGCCGCGGCGAAAACACCAAGCTCACCATCGATTTTGAAAAAGCCGGCGTCAAAAAGATTTTAATCAAGTTTGGGAATCTGCAAGTTTTGTGAGGCCGCCTGGCTGCGCGCACGTTATTGATATTCAAACCGGAGTGGCGAATGAATGAAAACGCCAGCTTAGAATTTGCCATGTCTTTATTCCAATTGCGATGACGCCACCCGTATGAACGCTTACAAAGCCGATCTCGCTTACATTCACGACCTCGGTTTCGGCGATTTTGCGCGGCGGTCGGCGCCGGAGGTGCTCGAAATTTTTCACCAAAATAAGATCACGAACGGCCTGATCGTCGATCTCGGTTGCGGCAGCGGCATTTGGGCGCACGCGTTGAGCAACGCCGGATACGAAGTTCTTGGCGTCGACATTTCGGCGGCGATGATCAAACTCGCGCGCCAACGAGTGCCGCAAGCGCGATTTATCCGAAAATCATTTCTTCAAACCACGCTGCCGCCCTGCGTTGCGGTAACTGCCCTTGGCGAGTGTTTTAATTATCTCTTTGATCGCGGCAATACCAGGCAAGCGTTGCGAGAATATTTTTCGCGTGTTTATCAAGCTTTGCGTCCCGGCGGCCTGTTTATTTTTGACGTTATCACCGTCGGGCGCGCCTCGTTGGCGAGGCCACGCCTGCGTCATGTGCAGGGAAGAGACTGGGCAGTTTTGCTCGAAGTGGAAGAAGATAAAAAGAAAAAATTGCTGACCCGCCACATCACGACTTTTCGGCGGGTTGGAAATCTTTATCGCCGTGACGAAGAGACGCATCGCTGCCAGTTATACAAAAGCTCCGAGCTTGCCCGTGAACTGCGGCGCGCAGGGTTTACCGTGCAACTCGCGCGCAAATATGGAACGTTTGATCTCTATAAAAATCGTATCGGCTTCATTGCTCGTAAACCATGAAAACGGAGCGGTAAACTTTAGTTTGCACCTCCTGACATAGGGTTGTCACATCGCGTGCTTATGTTGTTTTGACATTCAAC
>CAZVZZ010000025.1:0-21362 GCA_964631505.1 uncultured Cytophagia bacterium | reverse complement strand
ATTAAGTGAATCCCTTAGTTGACCGGTGATCGCATGGGGAACGATCACGCAAAACTTCCTTATTTCGCCCAATTGTTACGCGTCGTACGTCGCCTCATCCGTAAGTGGGAACTCCTCGCCGGCATATTCAAACCGTTGCCGGCGCGTGCTCAGGTTCGCTTCACGCAAATATCGGTAAATCGTCGAGCGGCTGAGATACACCGGCGGTTCCACGCGTTCTTCCAAAAATTTGCCAATCATCGTCGGCCCAAAATGCGGGTATGCCGCAATGATGCCGCGAATCATTTCCGCCAAGTCGCCACTCATCGGAATCTTCGGCACCTCGCCGGCAGAAATGGCAGCGGCGGGCAACGCTTCCACGGTCGCAGGCAATTCGAGCGTTTCTGGCAGCGCTAAATCTTCTTCGCGATTTTGCTCAACAGACAACGGCTCATTCGCATACGCCGCATCATTCGCAATCGCCTCGTCGTTTTCGTTATCCGGCGTAATCAAGTGCGGCGCCATATCCGTTTCAGATAAAGCCGCGCCATTCAAATCAACAGACGGCATTTCCTCGATTGCCTGTTCTTCAGCAATGGGTAAAGGTGAGACTTCATACTTTAACGCATCTTCCGCCGCCGGCACCGGCATCGCGGTTTCATTCTCAAAATCGAATGCCGAAAATTCCTCGGCTGCAATCGGCCGGTCAGCATACGTGCCGGTATCATCCATTTCATATTCTTCCGGCAGCGTATCGATTTCTTCAAGAATCCACGGATCGCGAATATCCTGTGTTTCGAAGTCGTCGTTGTGCTCCGGCTTCATGCGCTGCGACTCAACATTCGGGTGCGACTGAAAGAGCGGCGTAAAATCGTTGAACAGCGGCGTTTCCCTCGTCTCGCCGGCTTCGTCGTCATGAAAAACAGGAGCGTGCATTTCGCCTGCCGGTTGCAAATCCGCCATGCCGGCGTTCGGCGCCTCCCAATGCGTCTCGTCACCGGCATTATTTTCTTCTATTCCCTCGTCGTTATCAAAAACAATCGTGTTGAATTTCTGGGTCTCCTCATGGCGCTCCGGAGGTGCCGGCACAGCGCTGGGTTTTTCCTCGTGAAATTCCTCGAATGGGTTAAAATCATCTTCACTTTCTTCGTAGCGGCCAGGCGTTTGCAAATGGCTTTCCAGATCCAAGCTCAGCTCCGAAAACGCTTCCGCTTCCTGCCAGGAAAATTTTCGCGGTCGTGGCTTGCCGAACTCGCGTTCCGGTTGGTGCGATGAAGCCGCCAATTCAAAATTTTCAAAACTTTTCTCAACCTCTAATGCCGGCTCATCAGCCGCCCGTAAATTGAGCGCTGGAAATGTCTCCTCTGTATCAGCCGAAGCAATCGGTTCCTCGTGTTCAACCAACGCGGTGTCAGGCTCATAAAAATCAAATTCAGCTTCGTTGCTGGCATCATTAATGTCATACGGTGGCGCTGGGGGCGTCTCATGGTAATTTCGATTTTCCTCCGGCGCGGTTGCCGGTGGCGGTAAAATTCTTGGAACCTCGGCAAATTGAATCGTCGCCTGACCGCTCGTCAACAATCGTTCGCGCCTCTCCCTCCCGCTGCCGAGAAGGCGTTGCTCCGGCTCCGGTTCAATCTCCAGCGTTTCATCATCATTGAAATTTTCTCGCGGCGGCCAATAATCATCGTTTCCCGGCGTTAATGCCGGCGAAGTTGCCGGAACATAAAAATCATTATTGTGATCATATTGTTCACGGTCGCCGTTTCTTGCCGCCATCAGCGCCGGTGGAGCGGTGTCATAAGACGCCGGGGCATAATCAGCGACGGCTTCTTCCATGGCCGGCGTACTAAAGCGCTCGTGTAGAGCTTCCGGCACTTCAATCGGTTCCTCGTATGCAGGTTCCGGCGGCGGCTGTAAAAACGCCATAATCGCCTCATCCGCGGTTTCATAAGCGTTGATAAAACGATCCAGCTCCAGCAACAAGAAAACGTCAAAAAGGTCGGCACTCATTCCGGCGAGCTTGATGTCGCCGTTGTTTTCACGCACGCGGCGCAACTCCGCCGTAAACGCGCCCCAGCCCGCCGAAGAAATAAATTCGACGGCGCTCAGATCGACAACCATGCAATAAAAATTTCTGGCCAGCAGATAGCTCACCACTTTTTCAAATTCACTCACCGTCGAGGCATCAAAGATGCCTTTCAAGCAAATGAGATGAATTTGGTTTTCGGTGACCTCGACGGCTTCAACCAGACGGCGCGGCATGGTTTAAATATCCTTTTCAAATTTATTATTTTTTCGCGCGGCTCATTTCCGCGAAATCAATCCGCGGCACGGTTCCCAGCACGGTCAGGCCGAGAACTTGTTCCACATCTTCGACGGTTTTAAAAGAATGATCGAAAAACTCGATCAAATAAACCAGCCCGAGGCCAACCCCTAAGCCGCCGAAAAAAGCCATAATTAAAATTTTCGGTTGATCGGAGGTATTCGGCGTGATTGGGCGCTTGGCCGGATCGGTGATATTATAACGCACCGCCGCATCGCTGCGGCGCAAATCGTCGCTCCATTGCGTGCTCTGAACCTGATCTTCAAAACGTTTGACCGTTTCTTCCAACTTGCTCACTTCGGCTTGCAACTGCGACAACTCGAGATTTTGCGAAGGCCGTTGCGTCAGGCTGTTTTTATAGCTTTGCAAAAGCCCGTCTAAAACGGATTTCTCGCGATTCAATAATTCCAAATCAGTGAGCGTCATTTGCCGTTGCACGGCCAGCTCGAAATCTCGCGAAGATAAACCATTGCCGTTATCCGCGGCAAGCAATTCCTGCTGCAGCTCGTCGCGCAGCGTCGCCACTTCTTGATTGAGCTTGAGCACTTGCGGATCGCGCCAGTTCGTTTGCACCATCAACAGCGCCACGTTGGATTTTTTCTCCAACATGCGCGTGCGCAAAGCCGCGGCCTTGCCGGAAAATGGCAGCGCGAAGCGATCCGGCAAACCGCCAAGCTGGCCTTCGACGTTTTGCAATTGGCTGCGTTTTTCGGAAATTTCGACGTCGAGCGATTTGATCTGCGCGGCGATTTGCGGTTCATTCTGCAGGTTCACTTCGGAAATCCGCGTTTGCGACAACACCATGCCGGTGCTGAAATTGCGCAATCGCGCGCGCGCCGCTTCCAGCTTGATTCGATTTTCCTCAAGCTGCTTGCTGGCAAACTCATACGTGCCGCGCGGGCCCACGCTTTCCGCCAACAACGATTCTTCGATAAAAACCTCGGCCAAATTTTTCGTCAACTTATACGCCACGTCCGGATTCGTATGCGTCAGCGTCAGTTGAATATAATCGCCGCGTTTCGGAAACGACAGCGCCGTAACGACTTTTTGCTCCAGCCATTCGCGCTGCAAATCGCGCAACAATTCCTGCTCATTCGCTTCCGGTTGCTCGGCCATCAGCTCTTTCGCGCGCTCGACAATGCCGGCCGTCGGTTTCAGGCCGGTGCGATCGAGCACTTTGTTCAACGTCGTCTCCGCCAGCAATTGCTGGCGAATGTTTTCGCCCAATTCAATAATTTTGCGTTTGCTTTTCGCCTCGGTGCCCGGCATCACATTCCGCACGTCCTGAATAATGGACTGGTTCGTGCCGAGCATAATCGTCGTTGTGGAAGTATATTGTGGCGGCGTGGTGATGACATAAACATACGCGCCGGCCAGCGCGAGAAACGGCGGCAGGATCACCAGCCATTTCCACCGCCGGCCGATTTGCAGCAACCGCCGCAGATCGATTTTTCCGCCTTGCGTCATGCCTATTTTCCTTGACCAAACAATTGATTCAATAACAAGTATGAAGTGACCACCGCCACCGAGGCTTGAATCACTTCAGTTGCAGAAGAAATCAAAAAGAAGCGCCGGAAACTTTGCTTGCCGGGAATATAAACCGTATCGCCCGGCTTGAGCAGCAACGGCACCGGCGCCGCCGTGTTGGTGTATTTTTCCACATTCACCGAATAAACCACCGGCGCATCAAAACCGCGTGAAATAATTTTCACGTGTTCCAGATCCGGCTCCGTAATCGGGCCGTTGGTGTTAAAACGGTTCGGATAAGCCGGACCGCCGGCGCGCACGATCATTTGCAAAACATCAACGTCTTTGTCAATTTGATAAACCCCGGGCGCAACGACGTGCCCAAACACATAAACCGATTTCGATTGAACGAACATCCCGCCGATGCCGCTTGCTGCCGGCGCATCGCCAAAAGTTCCTCCCGGCGAGCCGGCGCCGGAGGGTTGACTTGACAGCACATAAATATTATCGCCCGCCATCAACGCCGGCAGGTCGCGCATATCATTGCGCTCAAACGCCGCCGACAAATCGACCGAAATGATTTTTCCGCTTTCTTTGCCGCCGCGAATCAATTGCACATTGTTCAACAAAGCCGTTGACAACGGCCCACCGGCTTCGAGAATCGCCTCCCAGATGGTCGGCATTTTTTCAAAATTATATTTTCCCGGTGCGCCCACCGCGCCGGTGATAAAAACCTTTTTACTGCCATATTCGCTGACCGTCACCGCCGCCTGCGTGATCGATTTGTTATAAATCGAAATCCGTTCCACCACTTTGCTGCTGAGTTGTGAAATCGTTAAGCCGGCGGCATTGACTCTCCCGGCGAGCGGAATATTTATTTTTCCTTCGGTATCAATACGCGCCGCTTGCACGTTCAAATCCGGCACTTGCCAAAATGAGATCGCCACCACATCGCCAGGCTCGAGAATATATTCTTGCGCTGCCGCCGGATTTAAACAGCCCAGCAAACTCCAAAAGCTTATCCAAAAAATAACCGCTTTGCCACGCATGCTTTCACTCCATGAAAAGTCTATCGCGTCGTGCCCTGCACCGCGTTGCTGGGTGAGTAAAGGCCGCCGTTGTCATACACGAAAATCTGATACGTATAAGTTTTGTTGCGCCCCAGACCGCGATCGAGATAATTGGTATTGGCCGGGTTGCTGTTAATGATTGCGATCGGCTGTTGCAGCGCCGGGTTAATTGGCGGATCGCCGGCTTTCGCGCGAAAGATGCGATACGACGAAAAATCCGCGTCATTATTCTGCGACCACGAGAGGCTCAACGCGGCGGTATCCGGCGCCGCGGGCAAAGCCAGGGTCACCGGCGTCGGCGGCAAATTCGGCGCGGTGGTCACGCTGCTGATATTGCTGCCAGTGGCGTTGCCGGCCTGATCATAAACATAAACGCGATAAAAATATTTGGTCGCCGCACGCAAATTTTTATCGATATACTCGAGCGTATTTTGATTCGTCAACGCCGTCACCAGAATGCTGAGTGAATCGACCGCCGCGAGATTGGCGCGGTAAATCCGGTAACTCGCAAAATCATTGTCGGTGCTGCGCGACCAAGTGAGCTGCACTTGGCTCGAGCCGTCGCCCACCAACAGCGGGGTGTTCATAATCACCGCGCTCGGCGGCAAATTCGCCGTGGTGCGGGCGCCGACTTCATTGCTCGAGGCGCTCGTTAATCCACCCAAATCAAAAACGACCAGCCGATAATAATACGTTACGCCCGCTTGCAAACTCAAATCGGTATAGGTTGTGATATCGCGCAACGTAATACGATCAATCGGCGACAATTTAAACGGATCAAAATTCGGCGTGGGGCTGCGATAGATCGAGTAATTTGCAAAATCAAACGTGTCTTTGGAAACCGACCACGTCAAGCGCAGCGCATTTTGTTGCGAGCCGACGGGCACCGGCTGAAACAGCGTCACGGCATCCGGCGGTTTTTGAATGGTGATCTGCGTCGCCGCGGTTGCCGTCGCGGCAACGTTGCCGACGCGATCCACAAAATTGCCGCGCACTTTGGCTTGTAAAACCTGCGTGTCTTGCGGAATCACAAAATTCACTTCGTAGATGCCGTTGTTGGCGGTTTGATCGCCCTGCGTGCCATCGTCAAACAACAAAATATTTTGCGGGCCGGAAAAAATATTGACGGTCGCGCGGCCGCCGATCTCGCCCGCCACCAGGCGAAAATGAATGGTTTGGCCGGCGCGTTTGACTTGTCCGCCGGTGTCTTCCGTCAATTCGGAAATCAACGCCGTCGTGTCGAGAATAATCGAATCTTTGACGACTTGCGGATTTTCTCTGCCATCGGCGTCGCGAAATTTGGCATACACCGTTTTGACGCCGTCGCCAAATGACAAAATCCATGAAACCGCCGATTCAAAGCGCTGCCACGAGGCGTTGGTGAAAAGCACGTCGTTGCTCAATTTCATCAGCGCCGTGCGCGCCGGCGCCGAGAGCTTGATCTGCACTTCGCGCTGGGCGGTGTAATCCGCGCCGGTGGAAATAATCAAAGAAGCGAGCGAAAACGGTGTGGCGGTAATGCTGGCCGAGCGCTTGCTTTCAAAACCGCCGTTGTTCACTGCGCTGACTTGATAAAAATATTTCGTCTCGTTTTTCACCGTGCGATCGAGATGAATGCGATCCAGCGAGGTGTCGATCACCGCAAACGTCGTCGTGGTCGTGTCGCGGCGGTAGATGCGATAAAATTTAATGCCGGCCGGGCTGTCGATTTCCCAGGTCAGTGTGGCCTGCTGGTCGTCCACCGACACCGCGAGATCGCGCGGTTGCGGCGGGAATTGATTATCCTTGGGAAACACCGGATCGGTCGGTTTCTTATTGCAACTCCCGATTCCCATCAACACCAACATGAGAGCGGCGGCGAAAGCAATTTTTTGTCTCATTGTTTCTTGGCGCATCATTGCGGTCATTCCATCAAAAAGTTGCTTGCACGTTTAAGCCAATCGCCGGAGGAAGCGCTCGCGGCGCCGGCGCCAGCGAAACTTTCACCTCAGCATCGCCGTGATGATAAGCTGGGAAAAAAACCACGGCATCGAGCAAATTGTACGCATAAATTAAACCGGCAACCGTGAGCCAGCGCCGGCGCAAGTCGTAGGCATCATCAAGCACGGCTTTGCGCGCCAACACTTGCGCGATCAAATCCGCTTGCCCGTCCTGCGTTTTTTGGCTTGCCTGAAATTTTTTTAAGGCGGTATTATAGTTGTTTGATGCATCGTTGTACTTGATCTGTCGATACAACAAAACGCCGGCGGCGCTGAATTGCATCAAACCGATGACGACGCCCTGCGTTCGATGATCGCTGTAAACCTGGCCGGAGCCGGGCAGGTACATTGATTTCCACAACGCTTTGAAACGCGTTTTGGGCGCCAGCTTGATCGTGAGCTTGTCGTCGCCCTGCCCATTAAAAAAATAATCCTTTTCGTTATCCTCATAACCGACCTTGGTGGCGCGAATGCGATACCGGCCGCGGAGAAAATGCGTGATGGTGTAGGGCGTGTGCGCGGTCATCGAATATTCGCCGTCCAGCCAAACAATTGCCGCGGTCGGCCGGGTCAAAATTTGAATGCGCGCCTCGGTTTTGTCGTCTACGCGGGTGTAGGTGGAAGCCGGCTCCGGCGTTTGCGCCGCCAGCGTCTGGCTGCAAGCCCAAATAAATCCGAATAATCCACGCACGGCGTATCGCCGCGGCAGCGCCGCCAGCCGCTGAGAAAATCTATAAAAAAAATCTAAAAATATTTTGCTCTTGCGTTCGCCCTCGCAGCCCAACCAAAGGTGAGGCAACATCACGTACTCCTTGTCTGACCACCTCGCCAAACTTGAGGTCAGGATTTGATCACTTCCCGGCCATTAACGATCATCCACAACGTTTTCAGCATAATCTGCACATCATATTTGAATGTCGAATTTTTGACATACATCAAATCATACCGCAATTTTTCGCGCGCGTCGTCAATGGTGGCATCATAGCCGCAATAAATTTGGGCGATGCCGGTGATGCCAGGTTTTACCTGCAAGCGCTCGGGAAAGCGCGGAATATCTTCAATCAGCGTCTGCATAATTTGCGGCCGTTCCGGGCGCGGCCCGACCAAACTCATTTCGCCGCAGAGCACGTTGAAAAATTGCGGAATTTCATCCATGTGAATAAAGCGCAGAATGCGGCCCATGCGCGTTACGCGCGGATCGTTTTTTTGCGCCCACACCGCGCCGCTTTGTTTTTCCGCGTCCACACGCATGGTGCGAAATTTATAAACCGTAAACGGCCGGCCATACAAATCCCGCTGGCGGCGCTCACCAACCCGGCGCTCGTGCGTCACCGCAATATGAACCTGCCGCCGATCCCGCTTGCGATGATTAAGCCCCGCGCGTTGCTGCCCATAAAAAACCGGGCCGCGCGAATCCAGCTTGATCAGAACCGGCATCACGATAAAAAAAACCGACGCGAAAATGAAGCCGGCAATGGCGCCCCAAAAATCCAGCATCCGTTTGCCAAATTGATCCCAGAAAGTGGCGTCGGTAAATGGTGTCGTAATTTTCTTGACCAATTTCTCCGGCACCAGCAGAATAATCGCCAAAGAACTGAACAAAAAAAACGGGGCGATCAGCCATTCGCCTTTGACTTTCTGCCAGCGGCCTCGCCATTCGCTTGTTTTTTTCTCTTCGCCGGGCTGGGCGGGCGACGGCGGCCGCTTCATCGCCGGTTTAACCGCAAAATGATAACGTTGCAACGCCGCTTCACGCGAAAATCCATGCTCACCTTCGAGGCGTCCTTCCGCCGAATAGGCCGGTGCAGTAGTGGCCGCAAGACCATGGCGCAAAACCGGTGGTGTCATGCTTACCGCGACCGGACTAGAGTTGAGCGCTTTTGCAAGCTCCTTTTTCATCACGCTTTCACTTAAAGCCACGCGCTAACTTCTCCGGCAAGAGTTCGCGCTCCTGCCGTCACGTCCATTTGAGTTAAAATCTTAACTTGTGTTGTATGTTTGTAAAAATTTAAATTTTACCTTCGATCAAAAACTTAAAATCTTTTAGCAAGCGCCGTGCCTTGACCGTCTGCAGCCGGCCTTCTCGGCCCATCTGCAAAATTCATACAGGACAAGGGTGAACTCCTCGCCAAAATGGCGACGGGCATATAAAAAAGGAACGCAAATCAACCAGGCCGTTTCATGAGAAAAACTTTGTATTGTCGCGGAACACCTGCGTCGTTTTTTCCAAAAACTGCTTCTGCTTTGCCGCGAGGTGAGGCAATCGCTTTTCAACATTAGTTATATACGTTCATGGGTAGGAAATGCGTAGAAGCCAAACGCCAACTGGCGGGCAACGTGAAGAAAAACAATCCCAATTTTGTGGCAGCGAAAATTTGCCTCGCGCATTTTTGTAAAAACGGGCGCAATTTCAAAATTGCAAGAGGCCGGTTGTCGGCAACCGGGTGAAATAAATCACAAATTTGAGTTTAGGGTCAACTCCGTAGCGCAAGGAGCGCAGCGCATAGCGTTTTTTCACCATGCGCTTAGCGCTCTGCGCCATGCGGTTCTTAGTTCACAACGCTCACCGGAAAATCAATGTCGATGTCGCTCTCATCGCTGCGCGTCGTACCGTCTTTTTTCGAGGCCGGCTCGTAGTGGCTGAGCACGACGTTGAGTTTGCCGGCGACCACGGCGCCGGCGGAAACGGCGACGCGATATTGCAAGCCGACCGGCAGATTGCGACTGTCCTTGTCGAGAATCGTAACCGTCACACGGCCCACCGCGCCTTCCTTCGCCGTATAAAAAAACTGATGGGCGTCTTTCTCGTTGCCAACTTCAACCGTGATGTCTTCCGCCGGGGTCTTCGTCTCGTCCAACAATTTGATCGTGCCGCTGTAATTCTTGCCTTGTTTCAACGTCAACGTGCCAATCGTCGGCGCCGCGCCGCCGGAGCCGTCGGGATCTTTGAAATTAACGGTGGCGACGGTTGACGTGGGATTGCCGGCGGCGTCCAGCTCCGTCAACGTCAGTGTCACGGAGGTGATCAATTCCTGCTCGTTGTCGTCATCGGGATCAGCGGGATTGTCTTTGCAGCCCGAGATCACGATTAAACCAAACGCAACGACGAGAAGAAGGCAAAGTTGCGATTTTTTAAAAAAGATGTTCATGGGTGTTGCTCCTTGGTTAAGTGGAGTGACAAACATCGGTTTGTCACCAGTTGCATGTTAAACAAAAGCGACAAACTAAAGTTTGTCACTCCGGTGTTCCGAACGGAATTTGCACGCGCAGCACGACGTTGCGGCCGGGGTCGTCGGTGAAATAGCGAAACCGGCTCAAATAATCGCGATACGTTTTGTTGGCGATATTTTGCGCGCTGAAATTGAAACGTAACGGTTGACCGCCGAATTGAAGCTCCGTCCCGAGATTGATATCGAGCAGCGCATAGCCGGACGGCGGATCGGCATAATCGACGTTTTGCGGAAATCGCGTTTGCCGTTTCACCAGCGTCGCGTTCACCTCGAAAAACGAATTGGCAAACCCGCCCCAATCCGGCAAATGCCAATGCGTCGCAAAACGCAGGCGATCGGCGGGCATTTGAAACAACGGCTCGTTCGTTTCGAGATTATCGCCGCGCACCACGGCAACCGCGGCGCCCAATTGCAGCAGCTCGGAAAGTTGATATTCCACCGCGCCGTCGAACCCGCGCAACCGCGCTTCGGCTTGTTGATAGCGAAACGTCGGAAACGCGCCGCGCACGGTCAGCGTCGGCTCGGGATCGGGGAAGAGAAAAATGAAATTGTGCATGCGATTGCGATACACGCTGATTTCGGCGCGGGCGCGAGCGCTCAAATGCCGCAAGGTAAGGTCGAGGTTGGCGCTGCGCTCGCTCTGCAAATTCAAATCGCCGCTTTCAAACTGCGCGGTGCCGTGATGCACGCCGTCGCTGTAAAGCTCGTTGAGACTCGGCGGCCGCCACGCAGAACCGAGATTGGTGCCAAGCGACCACGACGGCGCGAATTGGTAAATCAACCCCACCACGCCGGTGACGTTGCTGTAATCGTGAATGCGCTCGACAACATTTTCGCCGATTCGGCGAAACGTTTTGAACCAGCGATAATCATAGCGCCCGCCGAGGTCGATCGTCCACGGCCCCCTCACCCAGCTTTCGATCACAAAAACGCCGCCGCTGTACGCGCGAAAATTGGGAATGAGCAAACTGCGGCTGGTTTCGAGAACGTTGCCCTGTCGCATGCCGCTGACGCCGAATTTGCCGTAGAAATTTTTCACCGGCTGATGCTGAAACGTCGCTTCCGCCGTGTGCGTGGTCAGAAAAAGATCGAACGTCGGAAATGCCGGCGGCTTGGAGGAAAAAGGCGCGTGCGCGTCGAATTCCTGCCGATGATTCAATTGCCAGCCGTATTGCATTTCGAGGCGGCCGAGGTTTCCCAACTCGTTGCGCGCTTTGAGCGACAGTAAATTGTGCGTGATGTTTTGTTTGGGCGCGTTGATGTCGTAACTGAAGCCGCCGATGGTCGAGGGCCGGCCGCGCTCGATGGCGCGCCGCAGATCGGAAACGTTGCCGATGTGCGAGCCGCGAAAAATGCCGAGCGTCGTTCCGAAATGGCTGAAGTACAATTCCGCGCCGCGCCGCTCGCTGTTGTATCCGATCGCCGCCGAGGCGTTGCGTTCGTCGAAGCTCGAATTGAGAATGTTATACGCGGGCGCGTTGGAATCGCCGGCGCGGCGCAAGCTGCCTTGCACGCGCCAGCCAAGTCCGGGAAGTTTTGCCGAGCCGCCTTCGAGTAGCAACGACCCGGCGCCCTGCAAATTATTGGAGAATGCATTCAGTGAAAGCTCGCCGCCGAGGCCGGGCAATTCCCGCAGCGACCGAGGTTCAACCCGAATGACGCCGCCGATCGCGCCGGCGCCGTATTGCACGCCGGCCGCGCCTTTCAACACTTCGATGCGCGCCGGCGCAAACGGGTCGATCTCCGGCGCGTGCTCGCCGCCCCATTGCTGGCCTTCTTGCGGCACCCCGGCATTGAGCACGAGAATGCGCTGCGAGTGCAAACCACGAATCACCGGCTTCGCAATCGCCGGGCCGGTTTGCAAAACCGTGACGCCGGGAATTTCTTTCAAGGTTTCACCAAGCGTCTGGCCGCGATGTTTTTGCAATTCGGCCTGCGTCAACACTTCGAGCGCCTGGCTCGCCTCGGTAAGATTCTGCTGAATTTTTTCCGCCTCGACGTTCACCACGCCCAATCCAATCGGATTCGCTTTCAGATAGAAATCCTGTTTGAGGCTCATTTCGCCGAGAACAATGACACGCCGCGTTTCTTCGTAGCCCAGCAGGCGGCAAACCAGCGTGTAACGTCCGGCGGCCAGATTGGCAATGCTGAAATTTCCTCCGGCATCGGTGACATGGCCGCGCTTCAATTCGAGAATAAAAACATTGACGCCGGGCAAGGGCGTTTTGTTCTCTTTGTCAAAAACGCCGCCGTAAATACGCGCTTTGGCAAGGTTCTCTTCGGCGGGCGCGACACCAATGAAAACGGCGAGCGCAACAATGCCTGCGCGGAAAATAAATTTGAGTTGAGACATCATGTTTTAGTCGGCAGTGAATCTTGAAGTACGTATTGACATCGCAAACGGGTAAAGAAATCCGAGAGCGTTTGATGAAAACCCACGGATTGAAGAACCCGACGGATGAAAGCTTTATCAGCGGGATTCTTCAATCTGCGGGGCAATATAAATCGCGCGAAGCGTTCTGCGTTGAGGCTTATCCAAGAACCGGCGAAATCACAACAATGCCAATTGCAAGATGTTTGGTTTTGCCCAAGACGCAAAATGGCCGCGAAGCTCGAAAAGAAAGCGAGCTAAAACACAGCGTTGCTTTTTACAGAAATTGAAAGGATTTTTAGGCAAGAAAAGCGGGGGGGCCGCGATGCAGCGAGAGAGCGAAGTGGGTGGAAAAGAGGAAAACAAATTCATCAACACAAACCAACGCCCGTGGCGCGTGCAAAACCGCGAGATCAAACGCCGGCGCGATTTCAACGGCAACGGAATTGAGTTGGCAAACGAAACAAACATGATTAATTTGCTGGCCGGTGGATTTCTCCGGCTGCGGACCGCCGGCATCAGCAATCGTCGTCGGCCCGCTGCTGGGCGCAGCATGGCGGTGGGCATATTCAGCGACGAACCCCACCAACAGCATGACGGCGACCAGGCCGGCGGCGGTGAAGCGTTTGAAATTGTCATGCATGGCAAAACTCCTTGGGTTTACACCACGATGAGAGTGAATTAAATGATTTAACATTGCGCGGGAAAAGTTTATTCCCAAACAACGAAATGAAGATAAGAAAAAAAAACGTACGGCTGTCAAGGAAAAATCTCTAATTTCACCGCAACACGGCAATCCGCTGCGTTGCCTGCGCGGTTTCGGTTTGCAAGCGAATGAAATAAATTCCGGCTGGCGCCGGCTCGCCGTTGACTTGGCGGCCATCCCACCGCCAGGTATGATTGCCGGCCGCTAAACGATCCTCCAACAAAGCCGCAATCTCCTGCCCGAGCGTGTTGAAAACCGCCAACCGCACATTCTCATTACGTGGCAGAGAAAAATTAACCGCCACCGGCTGTTGATTCAGCAAAAACGGATTCGGATAAATTGGCCGCAGCGCAAAGGAGTATGGCACCATGTTACCATCCACATTCAAGCTGTTGAAATCCACTTGTTGCAAATTTTTGAGCACCCAATAATCCGGGTCGACCAGCACACGCGTCGTTTGTTTGTTGGCGCCAAAACGATATTCTTGAAAACCGCCCGTGTGCTCGAGCGTCAAGCGCAGCGTGTCCGTGCCCGCAATGGCAGCGAGATCGAACGACAGACGATAAGGATCACCGCTCTGAATTTGCTGCAAACGGAAGATGAACTGGCCGTTTTCCCATTTCCACGCATAGCGCAAGCTGGGCCGGCCTTCGCGATAAACCCACTGCTCGAAAAACCAATCCAGCTCTTGGCCGGAAATATTCTCCGCGAGATTTTTGAAATCATCCGTTGTCGCGTTGCCGAAACGATAGCGCGGATCGGCGACATAACGTCGCAGCAGACGGAAAAAAGTCGAGTCGCCGATGACGCGGCGCAACGAATGCAACACCCACGCGCCTTTGTGATAAACGGTGTTGCTGAAAATACTGCTTACCGACGTGGTGTCGCGCACAAAAACACTGCCGTTGTAAGTATGATCGAAGCGCGCCATATAATTGCGATAGGCCGCCTTGCCGTCGCGATGCTCAAAATAAAGCGCCTCGCTGTAACTCGCAAAGCCTTCGTTGAGCCAAATGTCCTGCCACGATTTCATCGTGATCAAATCGCCGAACCATTGATGCGCCAGTTCATGCGAAACCAGCCCATCGCCGAAGCTGCTAAGACTCGTGACCGTTTGATGCTCCATGCCGCCGCCCCAGGCAAATTGCGCGTGACCGTATTTTTCTTTTTTAAACGGATAATCGCCGAAGGCGCTATTGAAGAACGCCAGCATATCGCGCGTGTCCGCAAGCTGGGCTTGCGCCGAAGCCAGATTCTCCGGATAAACATAATGCCGGATCGGCATGATCGTGCCGTCGCGAAACGTGAAATTCTCGCCAAATTCGGCGTAATTGCTCACGGCAATCGAAACGAGATACGTCGTGATCGGATAGCGTTCCTTCCAAGAAAAAGTTTTCCAACCGTTGGCGGATTGCACGCTTTCCAATTTGCCGTTCGAAACGCCGGTCAAATTATCCGGCACCATGAGATCGACTTGTACGGAATCGGCTTTGTCGGTCGGGGTATCTTTGCAGGGCCACCACAGCCGCGCGTAATACGGCTCGCTGAGGCTGGCAATGATCGGCGCGCCGGCATGCGTGTTAAACGTGAACGCACCGAAGCCGCCATTTTGCGGCTTGCCGCGATAATTCACGCTCACGCGAAATTTTTGGCCGCGCGGAAAAGTTTGCTTGAGCGCCAGCGTCAACACATCGCCGCTGCGCGCAAACGACGCGGCATTTTCACCGATGCTCACGACTTGCAGGTTCGCATAAAAATCCATCGGCACAGTGGCGAGGGCGTCGGTTTCGCTTTTCGCTTCCATCACCAGTTGGCCTTCGACCTCTTGCGTGGCCGGGAAAATTTTAAGCTGTATATGATAGAACAGCGCATCGTAACCGTAGTGGCTGATGGCCGTTTTGGCGACGGCGTTGCGCCGCAGCGTCAGTTGTTGCGCCTTAAGCTGCGCTTCGAGGTGATGATGAGACAGATCTTGCGCCGTGACGATAGTTTGCCACAAAAAAACGCACAGATAAAAAAATCTTTTTTTCATAAAATAGCCGAGGCGTTGAATAAATGCTAGATCGCAGAAATCACGGATTGTTTATCTTTTAAACGCCCCCCATTCCAATTGGTTCAGCGGTCGAGGGCTTGCAGCTCCCGTTCCATCCGTTGCGCATACGGATCATTGGGATCAGCCTCCATCATGGTCGGCGTCGGAGTTTGCACCGGTGCAGCGTTACGATGCAAAAAACGCCACAAGATCAAAGCACCAATCGTCAAGGCAACGAACGGCAGAATCCACGCTAAGAGGTTGAAACCTTGTTTCGTGGGTTTGGCCAAAATGCGCTCGCCGTATTGGGCAACATAAGCTTGCAGAATCTCTGCTTCGCTTTTACCCTGCGCCAGCGCGGCGCGGATTTGCGCGCGCATTTCATAGGCGATTTCGGAACTGTGCGCATCCGCCGTCATCGTCCAGCAGCACGGCGCCATGAGCAGACCGGCAACTCTTCTCGCCTCTTCATCGGTGACATTCCGGGTCGAATCCGGCAAATCCGCTGCTGCAGATCTCCAAACAAAAAGGCAGCATGCGAGCATCAAGTGACGAAAGTATTGGGGAGATTTCATTTTTTCGTGCTCCGGTAATACAAAATCAAAACGTAAAAGCTTTGAACGGGGATCGCGCGGATTATCACGGTTTTTATCCGTGAAAATCTGCGTCGTCGGTGTAATCCGCGTTCAAAGAATTTTTATTTTTCTAAATTTTGAACGCTAGCGGTTCAATTCGTTTATGGTTGCCGAACCACCGAGAAAACCGTTTTCGTGCCGCTTTTCTCGAAGTCGAGATGTAACTCAATACTGTCGCCAACCGCCAGTGAATGTTTCAAACCCATCAGCATGATGTGGCGACCGGCCGGCTCCAGTTTCACTTGCCCATGCGCCGGCACTTCAAAACCATTTTCCGCCGGTTGCATCTTCATGCGGTCGCCGTCCATGATGGTTTCATGAAGCTCGGTTGTCTCACAAACATTGGTATGCGCGCGCAGCAAGCGATCCGCCGCACCGCCGCGATTTTTCACCATCAAATAAACCACGCCATTGCTGCCGGTATGAGGCGTCTTCGTCATCGCACTATCGGCCATCGCCTCGGATGCCGCGACCATTACGGGGCGAGACCAAACTTCTTCAACACTGATTTCCGCCGTATTCGAAGCACGCTGACAACCCGCGGCCAGCATGATCATTAAAACCAAACAAAAATATTTTGCCATAACCATTCCTTTCCAAAATTTTAAAGCAAACTGAGGCGAGGTCATTTTTTCTCTTTCAACAACAGACGAATATCATGCACGACGTCTTCAACCGGCGCGTCATGATTGATCAAAAGCCGCAAGATGCTTTTTTGATCCACCACGAACATGCGCGTGGAATGATTCATGAGATAACCCGCCGCGCTGGCGGCGATATTCACTTTTTCGACATAGACGCCGAAGTCGGCGTACACTTCGCTTAAAACTTCCGGGGCGCCGGTCAAGCCAATAAAATCGGAGCTGAAAACGGCCAAATGTGTTTTTAATTTTTCCGGCGTGTCGCGTTGCGGGTCAACGGTGACGTAAACGAATTTGACTTGCTGGGCGTCGGCTCGCAACGCATCGTAGACGCGCTTCCAAGTCGAGAGCGTCAGCGGACAAACGTCCGGACAAAACGTATAGCCGAAAAAGAACAGCACCACTTTGCCGCGCTGCTCGCTCAATTTGAACGGCTGGCCGTGCTGATTCGCCAACGCGAATTCCGTGATGGGTGTTTCCGGCATCGCCGTGCCGCGAAAGGTGTCGGTGGATCGACAAGCCAAACTGCAGAACAACAGCAGAGATATAAAAAAATTTCGCCTCATTTATTTTTTCCGAAAATTTCTTGCATCAGAGAAGAGGGCTTTGCAGACTCGTGCAAATAACGGACGTACAAATAAATCGCCAACACATCGCTTTCCGGCAGAACCTCTTTCCAGCCCATCATCGCGGTGCCGGTAATACCATTGCGAATGATGTGCAACCGCGCTTGCTCGGAGAAAAACGCCGCCTGCGTCGCGTCAGTAAAATTCGACGGCTGCTGCAACAGCACGCCGGGATGCGCGGCTTTGCCGTCGCCGCGCGCACCGTGACAGCCCGCGCAAAGTTGGACGAATAATTCACTGCCACGTTTGAGTTGCGGTACGGTTGCCGCGGGAATCGGCGTGTTGTATTTTTCGCCGAGCGTTTGCTGCAATTGTCGCCGCAATTCTTCCCACCGGCGCTGCTGCTCCAAGGCCGGCGCCGGCACAGGCTTGCTCTTGCCGCATCCGCTTGGCAGCAGTGTGGCAAGATTGAGAAAAGCATACGGACGGCCGCACGAATTTCCGCAGCCGGAATTTAACCTGGCGGCGTGATGGGTGTGGTTTTTTGCCGCCAGCCACGCTTTGGTCTTGTATAAGCCGAACAAACCCAACAGCAGCAGGGCAACGCAAATCCACTCGGCGCGTTTCAGCATGATGAAAATTTCACTTCGAGGCGCGATGATGAACCAAAAATCTTTGGGCGAAAATTACACGAGGGCCAAAATCTGGCGAGGAGGATGGAAGATATCCGCTATTACTGCGGAGGTGCAAGGCATGACCGAAGTGAGGATCAATAGAGCGTTCAGGTTTTGCAAATGATTTGTACAAGCAACCGGCGTATTGAGATAAGAACACTCATGATCGGAATTGGTTTTGGGTGATACCGGCTTGTTTTCTCTTTCGCCGGCGGCGTGGGCTTTGGCGATTTCTTTGGCAAGGTGGCATTTGCCTTCACATTGCAATTGCGGCCGGTATTTATTTTCACAAAGCGTTTGCGCAATGTAGACTTTATTCAGGGAATATTCAACCAACGGGTAAAATGGCTTGCACAGGGCGATGACGAACACGCTCAGCAGCAACGGGGCAACGGCCATTTTGGAAAGAGACCTCATGCTATGAATATAAAAATAAATTTACCGCAAAGCAAGTGAGAACTTCTCACGCCGAGCCGGCGAAATGGCGCCCGGCGGATTTTTTATCATTCGCCACATGCTCATCAAAATGTCGCGGTTAAATTTTTCGCCCGACCAGCACGGCTAACGGCGGCCGCCGCCACGTGACTTCAACTTCAAATCCAACCTCGGTGAGCATGGCGATTTCCTGGCGCAGGGGGAAGTATTTGTCTTCGCCGGCCCACGCGGTTTCAAAGGCTTTGATTTGCCGTTTGGTATAAAACTGGCCCATGTGTTGGCCCCATTTTTCCATATAGCGCCGCGAAAGTTCGGGATGATCCGCGAGGCAGCTATCGCCGTTCGCCAAGATGCCGCCGCGGCGCAATGCGGCAAAACATTTCGCGTAAAACTGCTGTTTGATTTCGGCGTCATGAAGATGATGCAACGCCAGCGTGGCGACAACAACATCGCAGCGCGGCAACGCTGCAGAAAGAAAATCGCCGTGACGCAATTCCAGCTTGGCCGCGCGCTTTTTCGAGAGCCGGCGGCGAGCCAGTGCCAACATCTCGGGATCGGCATCGATACCGATGAGGCGCGCTTGCGGCGCCTCGCGCAAACATTTTGCGGCAAGCGCGCCGGTACCGATGCCGAAATCAATAATAACCGGCGACGTTTTTTTCACCAATGCCACCGGCGCGGCGGTTTCGGCGAGCAATTCTTCGTAATTCGGAATGAACGTGCGAATACGCTGGTCGTATTCGGAGATTTTAATTTTTAGATGATGGGCGACGGACATAAAATTTAAAAAAGATAAAAAGAAAAAGGGATAAAAAGATGAATTGAAATGCGTTTTTAAAGTGAATAACGCCTAAATTTTTAGTGGCCGCCGAATCTTGTTTTTAAACCGGCGTAAAAACTCGCTTCGACCATTTTCCCGCGCTTCTGAAAGCCGTTTTCAAGAACTTTGCTTTGGGCGACGATCATGGCGGCGGTCAAATCCCGCCACTCTTCTCGCAACGCGGCTTGTTCATAAATTTTTAACAGCGCCGTGACCCGATAGCGGTCGATGCCAAACTCGCGGTGCGAAAGCTGGTCGGCATGGCCACCGCGTTTCACAATCAACGGCTCGGCGAGAAATCCCACTTCGAAGCGCGACGCCACCCGCAGCCACAAATCATAATCTTCGCAAATCGGCAGTTGCTCGTCAAACCCGCCGACGGCCTCGAACAACTCGCGCCGCATGAGCACCGACGACGGGCTGATAATGCAGCGCGGCAAACAGAGCGGATAAATCCAGCCGCCGGCCTTGGCGTGAATTTTTTTCTGATTGATGCGCACCCCGTGGCGAATCCAGATTTCATCGGTGTAGCAAAGCATGATTTCCGGATGTGCGTCCATCCACGCAAGCTGGCGCGAAAGTTTTTTCGGCAGCCACAGATCGTCGGAATCCAAAAAGGCAATAAATTTTCCGCACGCCTGTTGGAGACCGCAATTTCGCGCGGCGGAGGCGCCGGCATTCGGCTGATAAAAGTAACGCAGGCGATTAGCATACGCCGCCACCACCTCGGGCGTCATATCGGTGGAACCGTCATCGACGACGATCAGCTCAAAATTTTTTTCGGTCTGCGCCAAAACGGAATCGATAGCTTCGCGCAGAAATGCGGCGCGGTTGTACGTGGGAATGATAACCGAGACCATCGGCCATTCTACAACGTTACACCGTGCGACCGGAGCGACCAATCGATCAAATACAACGCCGCCGGCAAATTTTCCGCAAAGGTCGGCGCAATTTCGGTTTCGGGCAACTCAAAACCGGGGGACGCGGAACGCGGGCGCAATTCGATGGTGAAGCACGGCACGCCGAACAAGGCGTAAAGCCAATCCGTTGTGTCGCCGCTGGCAAGATACAAATCCGAGCTTTGCTCCGGCGTGTATGAAACGTTGTGGACGACGCGAATGCGATCGGCCATCGCCACGGCGAGGTTATGCAGCAACGTTTTGTCGGGCGCGGGATTATCCGTGTAACCCCACGGATACAAAATAAGCTGCGAAAAATTGTGATACGAAATCAAACTGCTTGGTCGGTTTTGCTGCAGAAAATCACGCACCGCCTGCGTCTCCGGCTCGGAAAAAGGCGCGGCACCGCGATAGATATCGGAAAACGTATCGCCGGAAGAGCCGGGACCGCCCCATTGATAACCGTAGTTGCGATTGAGATCGACGCCAAACGTGCCGTCGCGGTTGTTGCGGCGGTTCTTGCGCCACAACCGCTGGCTGGTGACGGAATATTGATGGCCATCCGGATTCACCATCGGCACCACCCAGATTTCGGTTTGATTCACCAGCCGCGTGACCATCGTATCGGCGCCATATTGCGTCACCAACTGTTTGGCGAGCAGAAACGGCACGTCTACGGAAATCCATTCACGGGCATGATGCGCGCCGAGAAAAACCACCGTGCTCTCCGGCTCGTCTTGCGCCACGTTGTCGCTGATTTTGATCGCCCATAGCTCGCGGCCCTCGAGCGATTTGCCGATCGAGCTGACCTGCGCAATCTGCGGATGCGCGGCGGCCAGTTGATGCAGCTCCGCATCGATTTCAGCGTAAGTATGGTAAAGCCCGGCGTCGGGCTGGCTCGGCCCGCCGTTGTTATCGCAGCTTCCGGCCATCAATAAAAAGGCGCCGAACATCGCGCCGAGACCGGTGATCAGGCGAAATTTCATCGTTTTCATTCGCGACCCTCCTTGGCGCCGGCGTCCGTTTTCACGACGCGATAATTGATGCCGTTTTGTTTAAGTTGCTCGAGATAAAAATCATAAACGCGCGCGGTCACCGTATCGCCTTGCACGTCCCACAGGTCAACGCCGAGATCGACGATCTGTTGCAATTGCGCTTTGTCGGCGAAATGAATATTAACCAGCCGCTGCACGACTTCTTTTTCGGCAACGGGTTGCGTGTTCATCGCCAGCGTTTGCAGCGTCGTGCTGTCGCTGTAAATGATCACGTAATCCGGCTGCTGCACGAGAATTTTCACACCGCTCTGCCGCAGACGCTCGATGGTCTGCTGATCCGCCGTGCTGATTTTCCGCAACCCACTGCGCGCCGTTGCCGTCGTTGAAGTGGTTGCAGGTTGCTGTTGACCACAGGCGGCCAGCGCCAACGCGCCCAACAGCATCACAAAAGATTTTCCCATACGTTTTCCTTAAAACTAGATTTTTGGAGTTATGCAAGGTTGAACCGCAAAACGGATCAGGTTGTTGCGCTGATCC
>CAZVZZ010000024.1:1987-21686 GCA_964631505.1 uncultured Cytophagia bacterium | reverse complement strand
GCTTTAGCTACAATCTTTTGCAAGCGACGCGGCTGCGCATTTCCAAAACCGAATTTATTTCCTGCCCAAGCTGCGGGCGCACGCAGTTTAATTTGCAAACCACCACCGAGCGCATCAAACAAAAAACCGGCCATCTCAAAGGCGTGAAAATCGCCATCATGGGCTGCATCGTCAACGGCCCCGGTGAAATGGCCGACGCCGATTTCGGCTACGTCGGCACCGGCCCGAAGAAAATCAATTTGTACGTCGGCAAGGAGATTGTGGAAAGAAATATTCCCGAAGAGTTGGCGGATGAGAAGTTGATTGAGTTGATTAAAAAGCATGACAAGTGGGTCGAGCCGGCGTGAGGCACGAGGTGAAACGCGAGGTTTTATCATGGCATCAAATAAAAAATTACATCGAAAATCCAACAAGGTTCACCGGCTGTATAGTACCTCCGAGCTTGCTGAACTCGTGCATCATTACAGCTAATTGTCGTCTGTGCAAAGATTTCAACATTATGCCGCTATGTGGGAACTTCGCATGAAATTTTGCCCCGAAGAAAAATTTTTGCAAAATCGACAGAAAAAACTGCAGGATTTACAACGATATTATAGCAATATCCAAAAATTTGAAGCACGACGACCTGCACAGAACAAACAATTTGGAAAAACATAAAAGGAGCCACATGACCGAACTGCTGTGGGAAGGCAAATAAAAGTCGCGCCGGTGCGGCTGGCGTTGCCGTTTCAGACGATTGAGACGGTGAATGAAAGCGCCGCGGACCGTAGCCGGAACTTGCAGTAAATGAATGACCGTGTCGCAGTGATTGCACAATTTAAATTCCTTCACCCCCTTGAATTTCCTCCTAATTTTTTCTACATTAAATAAACCCGCAGTTTCCGCCAACAATCTTTTGTTCATAAAATGAGGCCATCATGACGATTCATGGTTTTGACTTAATCCGCGAACAGGAATTGACCGAATTAAAAACACGCGCCAAGCTCTTTCGCCACGTGCAAACCGGCGCGCAGTTGCTGGCGCTGGAGAATGACGATGAGAACAAAGCCTTCGGCATCACCTTTCGCACGCCGCCGCAGGATTCGACGGGCGTTGCACACATCATGGAACATTCGGTGCTCTGCGGCTCGCGCAAATTTCCGGTAAAAGAGCCGTTTGTCGAGTTGATCAAAGGCTCGCTCAATACGTTCCTGAATGCGTTCACGTATCCCGACAAAACGTGCTATCCGGTGGCGAGCACGAACTTGCAGGATTTGTACAATCTCATCGACGTTTATCTCGATGCGGTGTTTCATCCGCGCCTCACGCCGTTTACGTTGCAGCAGGAAGGCTGGCATTACGAATTGGAAAATCCCGACGAGCCGCTGCGCTTCAAAGGCGTCGTGTTCAATGAAATGAAAGGCAATTACTCCTCGCCGGACCGTTTATTGGGCGAATACTCGCAGCAGGCGCTGTTTCCGAATCATACCTACGGCGTCGATTCCGGCGGCGATCCGAAGCACATTCCGGATTTGACGTTCGAGCAATTCATGGCGTTTCACCAAAAGTACTATCATCCCTCGAATGCATACATTTATTTTTACGGCGACGATCATTCGGACCGGCGTTTCCAAATCGTCAATGAGTATCTGCAAGAGTTCGGTCGCGCCGCGAATGATTCGGCGATTCCGTTGCAGGCGCGATTTCAGCAACCGAAAAAATTTGCGTATAAATACGATGCCGGCGCCGAAGCCGATCTCAGCAAAAAAGGCATGGTGAATGTCAACTGGCTGCTGCCGGAAACCACCGACCGCGAACAGAAACTGGCGTTGAGCATGCTCTCGCATATTCTCATCGGCACCTCGGCCTCACCACTGCACAAAGCGCTGATCGATTCGGGACTCGGCGAAGACGTTCTCGGCGGCCTGGACAGCGAATTGCGCGAAATGTATTTTGCCGCGGGCTTGAAAGGCATTGCGGTGGCCGATGCCGAAAAAGTCGAGACGCTGATTTTTGACACGCTCAAAAATTTAGCGGAGCGCGGCATCGATCCGGAAACGGTTGAGGCCTCGCTGAACACGATGGAATTTCGTTTACGCGAAAACAACACCGGCTCGTTTCCGCGCGGGCTGTCGCTGATGTTGCGCTCGCTGTCGAGCTGGCTCTATGACCGTGATCCGTTCGAGCCGTTGATGTTCGAAACCTCGTTGGCGGCAATTAAAACGCGCATTGCGAATAAAGAACAGTATTTTGAAAATTTGATTCGCGCGCATTTGCTGGACAATCCGCATCGGGTGACGGTGCTGCTGGAGCCGGATACGCAGATCGCGCCGCAGGAAGAAGCGGCCGAGAAAGCGCGGCTGGCGCAGGCGCGCGCACAAATGAGCGCCGAAGATTTGCAGCGCGTCATCGAGAACACCGCCGAGCTGAAACGCCGGCAGGTGGCGCCCGACGCGCCGGAAGCGCTGGCGACGATTCCGATACTGAAATTGCGCGACCTCGACAAAAAGAACAAACTCATTCCGTGTACGGTGATTGCAAAGAACGGCCATAAAATTCTGCATCACGACCTGTTTACCAACGGCATTGTTTATTTGGAAGTCGGATTTGATTGGCACACGCTGCCGGAGGCGTTGTTGCCTTACCTTCCGCTCTTCTCGCGGTCGTTGACGGAGATCGGCACGGAGCAGGAAGATTTTGTGAAACTCTTGCAGCGCATCGGCCAGAAAACCGGCGGCGTGGGAACGCGGCGGCTGAGCGCCAACCTGCCGAAAGCCGAGGCGGCAGCAACGTGGCTGTTTCTGCGCGGCAAAGGTTTGATGCACCAAACCGATGATCTGCTGGCGATCATGCGCGATGTTTTACTGACCGTCAAACTGGATAATCGCGAGCGTTTTCGGCAAATGGTGTTGGATTCCAAAGCGGGGATGGAAGCGGCATTGGTGCCGAGCGGCCACGGGTTTGTGAACACGCGGCTCGGCGCGCGCTTCAATGAAAGCGGCTGGCTCGACGAGCAAATGGGCGGCGTGAGCTATCTCTTTTTTCTCCGCCAGCTCGCAAAGGATGTTGAAGAAAATTGGCCGAAGGTGTTGTCGGCGCTGGAACAAATTCGCCGCACGGTGATCAATCGCAACCGCTTGATCTGCAACGTGACGTTGGATGAGGCCAATTACAAACAATTCGAACCGAAGCTGTTGGCGTTCATCGATACCCTGCCGGCAGCGACGACCAATGCGGTACACTGGTTGCCGCAATATTCCGCCGGCTTCGAAGGCTTGACGATTCCGGCGCAGGTGAATTACGTCGGAAAGGCGGCGAATCTTTATCGGCACGGTTATGAATTTCACGGCTCGGCGCTGGTGATCAGCAACTTTTTGCGCACGACGTGGCTGTGGGAGCGCGTGCGCGTGCAGGGCGGCGCGTACGGCGGCTTTTGCAGCATGGGCCGGCGCTCGGGCGTGTTCAGTTTCACGTCATATCGCGATCCCAATTTGCTCGGCACGCTGGAAAATTATGACGGCGCCGCCAAGTTTCTCCGCGAGGTGGATTTGAGCGAAGACGAGCTGACGAAGAGCATCATCGGCACCATCGGTGATTTGGACGCGTACCAACTGCCGGACGCTAAAGGTTACACCTCGCTGGTGCGCCATCTCGTGCATGAAACCGAAGAAGAACGCCAACAATTACGTGATGAAGTTTTGTCAACCACCGTGAAAGATTTTCGCCGGTTTGCGGAAGCGTTGGAGCAGGTGAAGCAGCATGGTCAAGTGGTGGTACTCGGCTCGCCGCAAGCGATTGAAGGCGCAAAAGTGCAGCGGGAGAATTGGTTGAAAGTAACGAAAGTGTTGTAATGGCGAAAATATTCGCTCTGCACGTTGAATATCGTGATTGTATTATAAGAATCATCACGATCCGTAACGATGCAGAAAATATTGATCATCTTCACGCTGATTATCTTCGCTTTTCTCGTTCGCGATTATTGGTTTGAAAGCGAAATCACGCCTCCATCCGGTATTCTCGTTCCCAGCGCGCCACGCCAAATTGCGATGACAGAAACCCGCGCGTGGACAAAAGACGAGTATCAGATCACGGCATTGGCGCAATTTAGCCTCGAAGCGCGCGTGCTGGGGAAAGAACGTTATTGGTTCGACCGCGCGGCTGATCTTGCGCCGATCGATCTGGCATTGGGTTGGGGCTTGATGTCCGATCAAAAAATTTTGGATCACCTTGATATCAGCCAAAGCGGGCGGCGCTATTTCTGGTGGGCGCGTCACCTGCCGGTGCCAGCGGAAAAACTCGCTGCGTGCAGCGCCAACATGCACATGATTCCCGCCCATGAGGAGGTTGCCACAATTCTCAAAAGCCTGCGCCGCGGCGAAATCATTTCTCTGCGCGGTTATCTCGTTGCGGTCAAAGCGCCGGATGGTTGGAGCTGGCGCAGCTCGTTGAGCCGCACCGATCAAGGCGATGGCGCCTGCGAAGTCATCTGGGTTGAAAGTTTGACCGTGCACAAATGAAAAATCCCACCACAATCCTGCCGACGCAACTTCTACGAAAAACGCTTGCATGGCAAAGCAATTCTTTTATCTTTTAGTTTTCAAAGTGAAATCTGACTTATGACCAGCGATTCCGACTGGCGCTGCGAAATTTTGCTGAATTGAAAAAGTCAGCAGGTGCGGGTCGGACTGCGCTCAAAACTTTCCGGAGCGAGGCAATGAATTTCGGTTTCATCATCGACAATCGCAAATGCATCGGCTGTCACGCCTGCACCGTCGCTTGCAAAGCGGAACACGAAGTGCCGCTCGGCGTCAATCGCACGTGGGTCAAATATATTGAAAAGGGCGAATTTCCCAACACGCGGCGGCTGTTCTCGGTGATGCGTTGCAATCATTGCGACGACGCGCCGTGCATCGAAATTTGTCCGGTGACGGCGCTGTTCAAACGCGGCGACGGCATTGTGGATTTCGACAAGCGCCGTTGCATCGGCTGCAAAGGCTGCATGCAGGCCTGCCCGTACGACGCGCTTTACATCGATCCCGACAGCAACACCGCGGCGAAGTGCAACTACTGCGCGCATCGCGTTGACCTCGGCCTCGAGCCGGCGTGCGTCAATGTGTGCCCGGAGCATGCGATTATTTCCGGCGATCTCGATAATCCGGCGAATGAAATTGCGCAACTGCTGGCGCGCGAGCAAGTGACGGCGCGCAAAGTCGAAAAAGGCACGCGCCCGAAACTTTTCTACATCGACGGCGACGAGGCTTCACTCAAACCGCTGGTGACGGCGCCATCCGATCAATATATGTGGAGCTCGCAAGTGACCGGCGTTGGCCACTTTGCGAAATACGCTGAAACGCGAATCAATCAAACCGATCCGGCGAAGTTAGCAGAGGCGTTGGCGGGAAATGGGCAACGTGAAGCAGAACCGAACGACGTGCTGATTCCGCGCGGCGGCGACGAGAAGAAAATGTATCAAAAAGCGCTGGAGGTGCTCAAAGAAAATGCGCGCCGCGTTTATGATGCGCCGGGCAAAGGCGTGTTGTGGGATTGGAAAGTTTCCGCGTATGTGTGGACGAAAGCCATTGCGGCGGGCGCGTTTCTCGTGCCGTTTCTCGCGCGCGTGCTGGGAGTTGCGGGAGTTTCCCCCGCAGTGCAATGGCTCAGCCTTGCAACGAGTTTGATTTTTCTTTTGCTCACGACTTATCTTTTGGTGCAAGATCTCGATAAGCCGAAACGTTTTCTTTATGTGATGTTGCGGCCGCAATGGAACTCGTGGCTCGTGCGCGGCGGCTATGCGCTGGCGTTTTACGGCGGCACACTGACGTTGTTCGGCGCGAGTTGGCTCTTCGGCTGGCGCGGCCTGCGGCAACCGTTGTTGTGGCTCAATGCCGTTCTCGCGGTGATCGCGGCAGTTTACACGGCCTTTCTTTTTGCGCAAGCCAAAGGCCGCGATTTCTGGCAAAGCCCAATGCTGCCGCTGCACATGCTCGTACACGCGTTCATGGCCGGCGCCGCGGTGTTTGGCTTGCTCGCATTCGTCCTGCCCGGCGGCGAAAATTGGCGCGAATTTTTGCGCATTGTTTTGACCAGCGGCCTCGCGCTGAATCTGATCGTACTCGTTTCCGAATTGCTGACGCCGCATCCCACCGCCGATGCGAAAGCCGTTGTGCAGATGATCATCTCTGGCCGCTTCAGTGTGCTCTTTTGGCTCGGCGTGGTCTTATTGGGAAATATAATCCCGCTCTTTTTATTGTGGCTCGGCAGTCCACTGTTTATCATCGGCGCGCTGGTGTTGGTCGGTATTTACTGCACGGAACATGTTTGGGTGCGCGCGCCACAGTTGATTCCGTTGAGTTGATCGTAGCCCAGCAGCCCGATTGGAAAAACGCCAGCATAAAGTTTGGCTTGATTTTCAAATTGTTTCCACGTAATTTCATAAAAGAAGCCTTTCTTGAGTTTTTATGATATTCTCTGGAGTTTTTTGTATGACCTTTCAAACGGTAACACTGCAAGTTCCACAATCGATTTACCAATCGGCATGGCGAACGGCGAGAGCGGTGAAACGACCGATCGAAGATTTCTTCGTCATGGTTCTCAAATCTTCATTGCCTTCTTTGGAAGGTTTGCCTGAGGAAACCATCACGGAATTAACCGCCCTTGAATCATGTACTGATAAGCAGTTGTGGGAGGTGGCGCGCAGCACTCTTTCCCTTGCACAGCGGCGACAATTGAGTCGTTTACTACAAAAAAACCAAGCCGGCAAATTGGCAGAACGCGAACGCCAGAAACTTGATACACTCCTCGCGGCTGCGGACCAGCTCATGTTACGTCGAGCGCGTGCCTACGTTTTACTCAAGTGGCGAGGATATGCGCCAGCAACGGCACTACACCGAGAATATGTAGTGTGAGCAAGACAACAATTCCTACGCGACTACGGAAACTTATCCGGCTCCAAGGACAGAATCGCTGTGGCTATTGCCGCAGTGCAGAAACGGTTACGGGGATTTCGCTGGAAATTGAGCATCTTATTCCCGAGGCAGCTGGAGGTTCTTCAGACGAGAAAAACCTTTGGCTTGCCTGTGTAGCGTGCAATAAAATAAAAAGTGATCAAACACATGGGCGTGATCCCATCACTGGCCGGCGTTTACGATTATTCAATCCGCGAACTCAAATTTGGAAGGAGCATTTCACATGGAGTTCCGATGGAACCGAAATAATCGGTAAAACGCCTTGCGGTCGTGCCACGTTAAACTCATTACGTTTAAATCGCCCCGAACTGGTTATTGCTCGACGTCATTGGGTAACCGCCGACTTGCACCCTCCGAAGGAATAAACCTTGCTCCTTTTTTTCTTCAATTTTTCTAAAGGCAAAGCTAACATGAACGCGGAATCAAAACAACCAACGGACCCGTCGCCAGCCAGCGCGCCGCCAATCGCCAAAAAGATCGCGCAAGCCTGCCGCGACTCGAAGCTTTTCGTGATTATCTGCGCAGCCGTAATTTAACCGCATTACCTACGACTCCTTCCAAATCATGAGCCTCTCCATCATCGAATCCGCCGCGCCAATGCAGCAGCAGGCGCTCGCGTGGCGCGCCGAAAATAAACGTATCGGCTTCGTGCCGACGATGGGCTATTTGCACGACGGCCATGTCAGCCTCATGCGCTTGCTGCGGCCGCGCTGTAATATCCTGATCACCAGCATCTTCGTCAATCCGATGCAATTCGGTCCCCAAGAAGATTTCGCGCAATATCCGCGCGATTTGCAGCGGGATATGAAACTCTGCGAAAACGCGGGCGTCGATGTCGTCTTCTACCCTCAAGTCGAGGACATGTATCCGAAAAACTTCCACACGCATATTGAAGTGGAATATCTCACCGAAACGCTCTGCGGCCCCTGGCGGCCCGGACATTTTCGCGGCGTGGCAACGGTGGTTTGCAAACTCTTCAACATCGTGCAACCACATCTCGCCGCCTTTGGCCAGAAAGATGCGCAGCAGGTTGTCGTCATCGAGCGCATGGTGCAGGATTTAAACCTGCCGATCGAAATCGTCGTCGGCCCGACGCTGCGCGAGCCGGACGGTTTGGCGATGAGCTCACGCAACGTTTACCTCTCCCCGGCCGAACGCCAGCAAGCCACGGCGCTTTATCACGCGCTCACGTTGGCCGAACGCATGCTTCGCGACGGCGAACGCGACTCCACCCAAATTATTTCAGCAATGAAATCACTCATTCAACGCGAAGTGGCGGCGCCGGTGATCGAGTACATCGAGATTGTTGACCGCGCGACTTTGCACGCGCTGCAACCCGTCGCCGGCGAAATCGTCATCGCGCTGGCGGTGCGGATCGGCAAAACGCGGCTTATTGATAATTTTATGTTGAGGATTTGAGCGTTGCCATGTGCTTGTTAGAATAAGGGCTTGTTAGAATAAGTCTTGCATCTTATTGATGCGTTCCTTATTTTACTTGTGGAAAAAAACTTATAAACCCCATGATAAAACAAAATATGAGCGAAAGAGCCCCCCGCTTCTCTCCGGAAGAAATACTCGAAACTTTATACGCTTCGAGAGATATTTGTATTCAGTATGAAAAAAAATACACTATGCTCTCGGATCAGTTTTACGAGCTTTACTCACAAGGCTTGCTGGATGAGGACGGCCCTAATTTCGATTTCGTGGATTGGGCTGGGTCTTATAAAACGGTTCTTGACTGCCAACGTGAATATAACGGCAGCGTCCAACAATTTTCAGTCGCAGAAAAATTAGCCCATCTGAGAACGCATGCAATGGTCGCTTGATAGTTACGAAGAGTTGGTTTATCGGATTCGCGACTTCTCATCTCACATTCTTTTCTCGACTTTGGTTTTGCAACGCCGAGGAAAATTAGCCGGAATCCTGAAAGGGAAAATTGTGCTGACAAACGACCTCACGCTAACCATCCACGAAAATTTAAATTTTCTCTTTCCCGAAGTTAGATTCATCATTGATTACGCATATGAGGTAAAAATGGGCGAGGCGACGCAATACTGGTACGATTCCCAACCTCATCCCAATGATCCGACATTGCAATCAACGCATCCACATCATAAACACATTCATCCCGACCTCAAGCATCATCGCGTTCCTGCGCCCGACCTGTCATTCAACGAACCGAATCTGCCCTTTCTGATTCAGGAAATAGAAACGCTTTTCTTTGCTCAAAACCATGATCACTAACCCCGCCGAATTCCCATCGACAAAAAGCGAGCTTCTCCCTTCTTCCAAGGTCATGGTGCGCGGCATTCAAGGCTTCATTATTTTTTCTTTGGCGGGAACGCTGCTCGGCATCTGGTGGAAACGTCCGGCGGGACTGGAAGAATTTTTAAGCCGCATGGAATGGCGCTTTTTTTTCATTCTCATTCCCCTCGTTGGATTGGATTATCTCATCGGCGGGTTGCGCTACCGGCTTTATTTCGACGGAAAAATTTTGCCTTATGTTTCGCTGTGGAATTGCATGCGCTCGAATTGGGCGAATATGTTCATGGGCGCGGCCACTCCGTTTCAAACCGGCGGCGGCCCGGCGCAGCTTTATATTTTGTGGCGTTGCGGCGCCAAGGTGGGCGATGGGGTATTAAGCTCGTTGATCAATTTTGGGGCGACCCTCATCTTTTTCTTCATCGCCAGTGTGGCGGCGCTGTTTTTATTGCCGCCCACGCTCTTCGGTGAAAACTTTGCGCCGCTGCTGAAAACCGGATTCGTCGCCGTCGGCGGCGTCGCGGCATTGGTGCTTTTCGTGTTGCTCTTTCCGCATTTGGGAATGCGGCTCATCAAATTTCTTTTTCACCTGCTGCCGGGGCGGCATGAAAAATTTTTGGCTTTGCGCGATCGCTTATTGAACCTGCTGGAAGACGAAGCTCAACGTTTCGGCAAAAGCTTCCGAAAAATTCTCCAGCAAAAAAAATGGGCACTGGCCGCGACCGTTTTGCTCACCTTGACGCTTTTCTTTAATAAATACCTGATGGGTTACGTGATCGCCCGTGCCCTCGGACAAAACGTTCCTTTCGGCATGTTTGTCGGTTTGCAGATCGTCCAGCTTTTAGTCATCTATTTTGCGCCCACCCCCGGCGCTTCCGGCGTCGCCGAGCTTTCCGCGGTTTTGCTGATGGGCAAGCTGCTTCCCGAATCGTTGCTGATGATTTACGCCGTGTTCTGGCGGTTAGCTACAACCATTATCGGCGCGGTCATCGGCAGCTTGGTCTTGTTGTTTGATGTACGCTCGTGGCACCGTGACGAGGACAACGGTGCTGTTAGGGAAAGCCCGGCTTCAACTCCGGCCACGGAATCCAAGCTCAACGTGAATTGACTGGCGATAACTTCATTGGCGTTATCCTTCAGACGCTTGCCACCACCAGCTCCGGAAAACCGCAAGCGCTCACCACGGCGCGATCTTTTCCCTGCCGTTTGGCGGCATATAATGCCACGTCGGCGCGCTGCAGCACCGCGTCAAAATTTTTGTCGTCGAGACTCACCGTTGCAATGCCGATGCTCACCGTCATTTGAATCACGAAATCATCGGTCCGCAGCCGCGCTTGCCGGATATGGCTCATGATATTTTGGCTTGCGGCCAGCGCGCCTTCCGCCGAGGTTTCCGGCATCACCACGACAAACTCTTCACCGCCCAGTCGGCCGACCATATCGACGGATCGAATCGAGCGCTTGATCGTATTGGCAATCGACCGCAAAACCTGATCGCCGACGAGATGCCCGTACCGGTCATTGATGGATTTAAAATTATCCGCGTCAATGATCATAATGGAAAACGCCGAAACATAACGCCGCCAACGCACCCATTCCGCGGTCGCCCGCTCCAAAATCATACGGCGATTCAACAGGCCGGTGAGCGCATCTTCGCGCGACAGTTTTTTCAATTTGTAAATCGCCTTGCGCAATTTCAGATTAGCGCGAACGAGCGCGCGCGTGCGCTCATCAATTTTGGCTTCCAGCTCCTCATTGGCTTTTTGCAGCGCCGCCTCGGCGCGTTTGCAGGCGCGACGAACTTCGGCATCCTGCAGCTCGCGTTCAATCGCCGGGCCGAGCCGGGAGAGATTGCTCTTCTCGAGAAAATCATGGGCGCCGGCTTTTAGGGCGGCCACGGCTTTTTCATCTCCGACTAAACTGGAGACGATAATGAACGGCGCATCGACGGCGTGCACTTTACACAACTCCAAAGCCGCAATGGCGCTGAATTGTGCCAAGCTGTAGTCGGCAATGATGACATCCCAGTTTGATTCGGTGAGTGCGGTCTGCATTGTGGTGAGGGAATCGATGCGGGTCGCCACCGGATCGTATCCGCAACGGCGCAATTCGTGCAGCAACAACACCGCGTCATCCGGCGAATCTTCAATCACCAAAACTCGAAGTGGTTTCAACATAAATCGTCCTTGATTGTTGGTACCTGCTCCCACTCCGATTTTACTAAAAAATCCCAGCCTTCTCCGCTGTTAAAAATTTTCGCGTTGCCGCTGCTAACGATTTAACCGGCCAACGCGGCCTCGACAACCGGCAGTTCCACGCTAAACGTGGTGTACTCGCCGGCCTGGCTTTCCACAAAAATATCACCCTGATGTTCTTTGATGATACCGTAGCTGATGCTAAGCCCAAGCCCCGTTCCTTCCGACCGTTTTTTGGTGGTGAAAAATGGATCGAAAATTTTGGGCAGAATTTCCGGCGCCATGCCGACGCCGGTGTCGTGAAATTCTGTGCGAATGAAACGCCGGCCATGCCGCTGCAGCACCGACGCCGAAATTTTCAACAATTTATTTTCATGCTGGCCGGCATATTTTTGATTTAACGCATGCTGGGCATTGCTGACCAGATTGATGAAAACTTGTTGAATCTGCTGGCTGCGGCATTTGAGCGGCGGCAAATCCGATGGTATTGCATAGACCAAATTAACGCCGTCTTTACGCAACCGATGTCCCATCAAATGCAGCGCCGACTCCAGCAGTTCATCCAGCCCCACCCAACTGTGCTCCTGGGGCTGTTGGCGCGCGAAAGTCAGCAGATTGTGCACGATTTTACTGACCCGGTCGCTCTCCCGCAAAATTCCCTGCAGTAAAAATTGTTTCTCGTCGAGCAGCGGCGCGCGCTCGAGCAAAAGCTGCGCGTAGTTGATAATGCCGGTCATCGGATTATTGATCTCATGCGCCACGCCCGCGGCCAACTCCCCGAGTGCCACCAGTCTCGCGGTTTGCTGCATCTGCTGCTGTAAGCTTTCACGCGCCCGCTCATTCTGCACCGTCGCCGTCATGTCGCGCACCGCCACGATTGCACCGATCAACTGCTCGCGCTCGTCATATAACGGCGCCGCGTTAATGGAAAGATATTTCTCCTGGCCGGCGCGGCAAATTTTCAACCGGCAATCGCTGCTGCGTCTTTGTTCGTGCAGCGCCAAATAAATCGGATGCCGCTGGCGGGGCAAATTTTCATTTTCCAGCGTCAGCACTTTCCAGCCGTTTTTAAATTCGAAGAACCGGCTTTGCAAAAGCGCCGTCTGCGACATTTCAAAAATTTCTTCGAGGGCGCGGTTGCTGATCAGCAACTCGCCGGCGCGATCCAGCACCGCAATGCCGTCGCTCATCGTGCGGAGCAACAACTCGCGCAATTCCGCGGCGCGGTGCAACTCCACCTCATAATGTTTTTTCTCGGTAATGTCGCGCGCAATGCCCATGTAAATTTCATCATTGATCGGCGCGGCATTGAGATCAATCGTGCGCGCAAATAATAAATTGCGCAACGCCGCTCCTCGCCCCGGGCGCGCCTCGGGCGGTTCAGAATGGCCACGGCTGGCCGTATTTCCCGCAGCGGCGGGGTCCTCGATAAAACTCGCCAACTTGCCGTTATACAGCGATGAAGCCAAAGCCAATTCCGTGCGCGGCTGAATAGCCAACTCACCGCGAAACGGCCGGCGCGACAAAATATCGCCCAGATATTCTTCCGCGCCGCTGGTTTTCGCCATGACTTCATTGAGCGTCGATTGCAACAATTCTTCGCGGCGGCAACCGAACATCTCGCAAAACGTTTCATTGACCTCGATAAAACGCAAGTCGCGATCCACCACAAAAATACCGTCGAGGGCATCCTGCACCAGCCGGCGATACAATGCTTCGGAGCGCTGCAGTTGCCTCTCGCGCTGCTGCAGGTGCGCGGCCATGCGATTAAACGATTTCCCCAACAGCACCAATTCGTTGCGGCCTTGCATTTCGATGCGGTGCTCGAGATCGCCGTTGCCGATGCGCTGCGCGCCGTCGATAAGCTGCCGCATCGGACGGTGCAGCCCGCGGCTCAACGTCATCGCCAATCCGATGCCGGCGGCGAGCACAAGCCCCATGATCGACAAATTTAATTTAAAAAACTCTGCGCGCTTTTGGCGCACGAAAGCGAGATCATAATCGATGCGGAGAAATCCAACCGGCGGGGCGGCTTTTGTCAAATTCAGACGGGAAGTCGGCATGACTTGCGTGTCTTCGGCCGGCGCTTCGGCAAAAAGAGGATGGATGGTGACAAAAGCATGTTGGCGGCCATTCCGGCAAACGAGGTGATCGCGCGGCTGCGCTTGCTTCGGCAAACCCGCCAGCAAAGTATTCAGCTCCGCGTCGACAACGTCAAGCGCGCCTTTTTCGAGCACGGGCTGCAGTTGCGCGGAATAAACGACGCAGTGTAGAATATCATCGACCTTGAGCAGCTCATCCAGCGCCTGTGCCAGCGGCGTGGCATCGCGGTCAAATGCCGTCGTGGCCAATAACGGTTCGAGTTGGCGAACGAGATGTGCACTGCGCGCGCGGCTGTTCGCAAAAGTTTGCTGCAACAAGCTCGGTTGCAGCAAGAGTGAACCGGCCGCGGTGATCATCAAACCGTAAGTAACCACCAGCAAAATCGTGCCGCTGAGCAACCGGTTCCGAAAGCTCAGGCCGGCGAAACGGCGGCCAAAAAATTTTTGCAGCATATCCTTGCGACTGTCCAATCCCGTTCGCACGGGATGTTCCTCATCGCGCGGGATTAGTTCGTTAAATAGAAGCATGTCCCTCTGCCTTCTTCTCCGTCATGGAAGCCAGCTTGTTTAGAATGAGGTGATCAATTAAACGTAAAGTGTCAAGTTTGATTCGTAAGATGTACGCAAAAGTTATGGGTTAAATAAAATCCACATTTTTTCGGCTCATCACGATTGGGGGTGAAAAAAAGTCCACACCCCCGTTTTAAAACAAATCGACGGATAGGTTTGGCTGGCCGGCTGAAGTGCAAGGCTGGGAAGACAATGGCAAGCTAGACCTGCAATAACAAAATTGAAATTGTCGGCATTACCGCAAGCTTGATTTTTGCCGCACCGGGAGAATCACGATCTGGTTTAAATATTTTTCTAATACAGATGTAACATGAATGCAGCAATGCCAGTCTGGGTTTTGTCAAAATCTCAACTTATTCTTACCGGCAGCGGCGAAAAGTGCGGAAAAAAATTTTCGAAAAAAAATGCCCGCAAAAAAATATTTTTTTGCGGGCAAAAGGGTTTTTGAACACGGATTGCGCAGCGAACTTCAAGCATCGCCGGCTTTTGATCCATCGGGTTCGGCTTGGTCTCCTACAACAACTCGTGATTCGCCGTTGCCATCGCCTCGCCGACTTGAATCACCGGGCTCGTTTCGCTGCCAATGCCGAAGGGCTGCCATTTGTGCGCATCTTCGCTGCGCAAGCGGTGTTTGGCGCCGCCACGCGCATGGGTTTCATCAAAGCCTTTCGGCTCAATAAACAGGCGCTCGCCATCCAACAGGCCGGTGACGCCGGTTTGGCCCGGTTCCGAACGTTTGGCCTGACAATACGCGCACGTCTTCGGATCGTGCGATTTATAATCCGTCGGCTCTTCGTAAGTGGTGATGAAGCCCTCAAAATTGCGCAACACCACTTTGTGATCCGACATGCTCAACAAATAATTCGGCATCACCGGAATTTTGCCGCCGCCGCCCGGCGCATCCACGACGTAAGTCGGCACCGCATAACCCGAAGTGTGGCCGCGCAAGCCTTCGATAATCTCGATGCCTTTCGCCACCGGCGTGCGCAGATGGCCGGAGCCTTCGACAAGATCGCATTGATAAAGATAATATGGCCGAATGCGCATCTTCACCAACTCCTGCACCAATTTGCGCTGAATGTGAACGCAATCATTTACGCCCGCCAGCAAAACGCTTTGATTGCCCAGCGGCACGCCGGCGCGCGAGAGCTTGTCGCACGCGAGCGCAATTTCCGGGGTGATTTCTTTCGGATGGTTGAAATGCATATTCACCCACACCGGATGATATTTCGCCAGCGTCGCGCAGAGCTCGTCATCCACGCGTTGCGGCAGGAAAATCGGCACGCGCGTGCCGAGCCGGATGATCTCGAGGTGCGGAATCGCGCGCAGCCGGCCGAGCAGATTGTCCAAAACTTTCGGCGGCAAAATAAACGGATCGCCGCCGGAGAGCAGCACGTCGCGGATTTGCGGCGTCTTGGAAATGTAATCAATTTGCGCGTCGTACTCCGTGCTCTTGAACTGCGCGGTCGGATCGCCGACAATGCGGCTGCGCGTGCAATAACGGCAATAGCTCGCGCACTGCGTCGTCACCAGCATGAGGACGCGATCCGGATACCGATGCACCAGCCCCGGCACCGGCGAATGGCGATCCTCCGCGAGCGAGTCTTCCATCATCGAGGTGAACGGCACCATCTCGGCGTCGGTCGGAATCACCTGCTTGCGAATCGGGCAATCGCGGTCATCCGGGTCGATGATCGAGGCAAAGAACGGCGTGATGTCCACGCGGAACAGATTGTTGGCGCGCAACGCGGTTTGCTCGCTCTCGGTGAGATTGATGATCTGCGCCAGCTCATCGACGGAATTGAGACGATGCTTGAGCTGCCAGCGCCAATCATCCCATTGGGCATCGGGCACCTCGGCCCAGATTTTTGGCCGGGGGGTGCGGTCCAGTTTTTTCGTTATTGCGGCGCCGTTGCCGGAAGCGCTTTGGTGCTGAATGTTGTTGAGCATCGCCGGACTCCTTTCGAGATATTGATTTTTGTCTTTCGTATTTATTTTTTAATTGCTTTTACGCCCTTCCCTAAGGCGGAAATTAAGATACAAAAACTTTTGGAAAGTTCCAAGAATTTGTGCATCTTATTGAGTGCGGCCCGAGGCTACGCCCGCAGGGTCGAAAGTCCGAAGTCCGAGATCGAATAGGGACAGCGGCGAGCCAAGCTCCGGCAACAACAGGCGCGAACTACTTTGAAGAGGAGCCGTATGCGTGTCAATGGATGATGTGGATTGAACAGCAGGAATGCGATGAGATCACCGCAATGGCAGAAGGCTTCTGCCGTCAAGGAAAGTGCCAGGGAGAAATTTCGTAGCCGCCTCGCCGAAATTCCGGTGCTGCAAAACGTGCCGAAAGCTCTCCTGCGCCATCTCAAGCCCGGCATGTTACGCGCGTATGCCGACGGCGACATCATTATTCAGGAAGAGCGGCCGGCAGATCATCTGATCGTGATTTTACAAGGCCTGGTCGATATCGTGCGCGGCAATGTTTTTCTCGTTACGCGCGGCGCCAATGAAATGATCGGCGAGCAGGGCGTCGTTGACGACGTCGCTTACAGCGCCACGGCGCTGGCGCGCGGCAAGGTCGAAGCGCTGGTGATTCCCGCGGATTTGGCGAGAAAATTTTTGATGAATTACCGCTTCACGCTGAACCTGATCAAAATTCTTTCGGCCAAATTGCGCGCGGCCACCGGTGACGAAGCGGTGCGGTTGGCGCAGGAACAGAAAATGTTTGCGGCGTTTCGCAGCCACGTGCATCCGCGCGTGCTGGATGATTTGCTCGCCAAAGGCATCGAAGATTACGGCGCCCCGCGCTACATCGATTGCGCCATTCTTTTTGCCGATATTCGCTCCTATACTTCCCTCTCGCTCGAAGCCACGCCGGAGGAAATCGTCAACGAGCTGAGCCGCTATCTCGACGGCATGATCGAGATCATTCACGCGCACGACGGCATGATCGACAAGTTTATCGGCGACAATGTCATGGCTTTTTGGGGATTCACGCAGTCGGTGGGAGCGGCGGCCGCGCCGCTGGCCCAATGTCCGCAAGCTTTGCACGATCATGCAGCCAGCGGGCTTATTAATTCCAACGGCCATCAAACTTGCCTCGAAAACAACTCGGTGCGCAAAGCACTGGATTGTGCCATCGCCATGTGGCAAGCCGCGCGGAACTATTCGTTTCGCGGCCGGCAGATTCAAATCGGCATCGGTTTGAATTACGGCACGGTGTTCTGCGGCAACGTCGGCAACGACCGCAAACGCCAATTCACCGTGCTCGGCCATCCGGTCAATTTAGCCTCACGATTTCAATCAATCACCAAAGACCTCGGCGTCCCCATCGTCGTCGGCGAAAAATTTTATGAGCACCTTTCGCCGGCGCGGCGGCGTGAATTTCAAGTTTTTCATAATGTGCAGGTGCGAGGGATCGAGCCGATTACCTGCTACGGGCACCTCGGAGAAAAAAGATAAATAGATAAAAAGATAAAAGGAGTTCCACCTCGAGAGTTTTTTTTCGTTGGGGAATTCAACAAGGAAAGAGAAAATAGTTACATGCCGAAAAGAGCGTTGCGGTTACAGGCTCTGCAAAATCAAATTTTGCGCGTTGAAAACCGGCTGCAAAAAATGGAAAACCGCAGCCGCCGTTATTCCCTCATGCGGTTGCTGATCTTTTTGAGCACGGCGGGACTCTGCCTGCTCACCACCTATTTTTTGCCCGATTTTTTTTTCTGGAGCGCCGCCGGCCTCGGTCTGATCGTGTTCAACGTCGTGGCGTATTATCATCGCCGGCTGGAAGGCGGCGCGAAACGGCATCGTATCTGGCTGCAAATTAAAATCGCGCAACTGGCGCGCATGCAATTGGATTGGGCGGCGATTCCCGCGCCGGCCGAACATCCGCCGGAGCGCGATCATCCTTTTGAAATCGATCTCAATCTCACCGGCCCCAAATCATTGCACCATCTGCTCAATCTCGCGGTCACCGTGGAAGGCAGCGTGAGACTCAAAAAATGGCTATTGACCACGACGCCGCAACGACACGAGATCGAGTCGCGCCAGGCGCGCGTTCAGGAAATGACGCCGCTGGCGCGTTTTCGGGATAAGCTGCTGCTCAGCTTCATGGAAGTCACCAGCGAGCCGCTGGAAGGGAAAAAATTTTCAGCTTGGCTCGCGCAGAAAAATCTTCGCGCCCCGCAATGGCTGCTGCCGCTCTTTAGCGCGCTCGCGCTGTTGAATCTCACGCTTTTCATTTTAAATCATTTTAGCCTCCTCGCGGCGTACTGGCAGCTTACGTTTTTCATTTACGTCGCTTTATATTTTTTTTATGCGGATAACCTCGCGTCGATTTTCGAAGAGTCGCTTTTTCTGCAGGACGAGTTGGATAAGCTCAAAGTGATTCTTTTTTATCTGGAATCCTATCCGTATGCTAAAAATAAAAATTTGGCTGCGCTTTGCAGTGTCTTCAAAGACCCGGTTCACCGCCCCTCGACGCAATTGCAACAAATCAGAAGGATCGCCATCGCCATCGGCCTGCGGATGAATCCGCTGATGCGCGTTTTGCTCAACGCCGCCCTGCCGTGGGATTGGTATTGCGCTTATTTTTTGGACAACGAAAAAGCCCGGCTCGCCGCCGAGTTGCCAAAATGGCTCGAGGGGTGTTTTGAATTGGAAGCGCTCAACGCGCTGGCGAATTTTGCTTACCTCAATCCGGATTACACTTTTCCGGAAATGGCCGCGACTGCCGTTCATCTGCAAGCGCACGACATCGCCCATCCCCTCATTCCGTCCACACAGCGAGTCGCGAACAATTTCGCGCTGCACAACCTCGGCGCGCTGGCCATGATCACCGGCTCCAACATGTCCGGCAAAAGCACGTTTCTTCGGACGCTGGGCGTCAATCTCAGCTTGGCTTATGCCGGCGGGCCGGTGTGCGCCCGCCATTTGCAAACTTCTCTGTTCCGATTATTCACCAGCCTCAATGTCAACGATTCGTTGAGCGACGGTTTTTCGTTTTTCTACGCGGAAGTGCGGCGGCTGAAAGCGCTATTAGAAGCGCTGAAAAAAACGCCGGCTCCTCCCCTGTTCTTTTTAATCGATGAAATTTTCAAAGGCACGAACAATCGCGAGCGGCTGATCGGCAGCCGCGCTTATGTTCGCGCGCTGGTGGGGCAAAACGGCTTCGGGGTGATTTCGACGCACGATTTGGAATTGACCGCGCTGGCCGAGGCGTTTTCCCAGATTCACAATTATCATTTTCGTGAAGAGGTGAGCGGCGGCAAAATGATCTTTGATTACAAACTGCACGACGGCCCGTGTCCGACCACGAACGCGCTGAAGATCATGGAACTCGCGGGCTTGCCGGTGGATGCGATCTGACGCCCGGCGCAAACCGCCCAACAACCGACTCAACCGGAGCGTTATCCGGATAAAATCGAACCTTCTCCTGATGACCTCGAAATCTCTATTGGCGACCATGAGATCGCTACTGGTGATCCTCATAACCGTCGCCGCAGCGATCGCGGAACGACATAGTCCGACCGGCCCCAAGCATTTTATCTTTTTCGAATTGCAGCGCGAGCGAATTCGGGAACGACCGCGGTTACCTGCGCCAGATATACGCCCACGCGGAGAGCATCGGCGT
>CAZVZZ010000024.1:0-1887 GCA_964631505.1 uncultured Cytophagia bacterium | reverse complement strand
GGAACGACCGCGGTTACCTGCGCCAGATATACGCCCACGCGGAGAGCATCGGCGTCGGCGTGGGTGGACCGGATCTGCTCCCGCATCGAAAGGGACAGCAGAATCACAGCTACCCGCTCATCGCGGCGCGCAGCCGGAAAACCGTGGCCGGCGTGGCAGTGCAAGATGATAATCTCGCGGACAAGAACGCCGCCACCGGAAAGCGCGTCACCGTTGCGGAATTGTATTTGTTTGCAACGGAGAGGCTCAGACTGGATTATATTTTCTGGGGCACTCAAGAGCCATATTACTCGGAAGCAGTTCATCCTTATATAACGGCGATTCCACGAAAGTGATGGGCAAAGAGTCCGCTTTTAAACCGCCAGTGCTTCCAACAAATCCGCATAAGATCCCGACAGCAAATCTTCCGGCGCAATCCCAAATTCCTGCAGCCAGAAGTGGGCTTCCGGTTCGACGATTTTTGGGGATTCCCCTTCTTGCAAAATAACTTCGATTTCGAGAAAATGGCCGAGACCTTCGACGGCGTCAAGATGCAAGCGAACCAGATCAGGCGCCGCGCGACCGGCGGCTGCACCGAACTGCCGCGGCAACAAATAAAGCTCGCGCGTTTTTTGAACGACGGTGCGAATGCCATACGCCGCGCCGAGCGCTTCGCGCAATGCCGCCGGCGCCGCGACCGGCGCGATCAGATAATCGCTGCGTTTGACTTCGGCGTGATCGGGTCGTTGGTAAAAAATCAACTGCGCCGTTTCCTCGTTGATCACGCGCAATTTCAAACGGCCGGTTGGCGCGTGAAAATAAGTATCGGTTTGGCGCAGCGTCGCAGCGCGCGGAATGCGATTCGCCGTTAAAATGGAATGAACCCGCGCGAAGCTTTGCACGCGGGCCTTGAATTCAACATTGGTCATGGTTGCTTTTCATAAATTGCAGCGCGGCGTGGGGCAAGCGTGATCGCCAGCGTCCCATCATGGCGCGTGTTCATTCCCTTTCCACTCCAGGCGTCGCGGAAACGGAGCTTGGGGCCGGCGGCAACTTTTAAGCTCATCTGCTGCGGTTTCAAGCTGACGTTAAAAACCGCAATGACGGCGTCGCTTGCAAAATCACGGCGGAACGCATAAACGCCGGCGGCGTCATCTTTGTGCAGCGTCGTGATTGACCCTTGCCGCAGCGCCGGGTGGCGTTGGCGCAAGCGCAAAATCTTTTTATAAAACGCCAGTAGCTCGCGATCAAACGCCACCGGATCGCTGTCGGTAAATTTCGTCACCGCCGTGTAAGTTTCATTTTCATACTTTAATTCCGGCCACACCATCGGCTTGCGGTCATCGGGATCGTCGCCGCCCCACATGCCGGCTTCGTCGCCGTAATAAATCATCGGCGCCCCGACATACGCCGCCATAAACGTGACGATCATTTTTTGCGTCTGGCGATTTTCGGCGGTCGGCCGGCGCGGATCATAATTCGGATTGTCGCGGCAACTGGCGCGTTGATCGTAACCGCGGTCGCCGGCGTTTTTGATCATGCTCGCGAGCCGGTCCGTGTCGTGGCTGCCGATCAGCACCTGCATAATGTGATTCGTCGCCTCGCTGTAATTGGCGCGAATTTTACTCAGCTCCGCGTCGAAGCGCGTCGGCCCCCATTTCTCTTCGCCGCCGATAAAAAAATTGCGCATCGCATACGCCACCGGATAATTCATCACCGCGTCGTAGCGATCACCCTTGAGCCACTCCGGCGCGAGCTTCCAAATTTCGCCGATGGTGTAAGCCTCGGGATTGAGCGAGCGCACCAACGCACACCAGTCCTCCCAAAATTTCGGCGCCACATCTTCGGAAACATCGAGCCGCCAGCCGTCGATGCCGTCGCTCGGGTCGCCGTCGCCGTCCGGATCCA
>CAZVZZ010000023.1:0-21881 GCA_964631505.1 uncultured Cytophagia bacterium | reverse complement strand
ACTTTCGACTTTATGACCTCGGAACTTCACATTCCCAATCCTTCACTCGTCGTGCTGGTTGGCGTGAGCAGCAGCGGCAAATCGACTTGGGCGCGCCAACATTTTTTGCCGACGGAAGTTGTCAGCTCCGACTATTGCCGCGGCCTGGTTAGCGACGATGAAAACAATCAGGGCGTTTCAGCGGCGGCTTTCCGCGTGTTGAATCGCATCGTCGAAGAACGCCTGCGGTTCGGACGTTTGACGGTGGTGGATGCAACCAACGTGCGGAGAGAAGCGCGCCAGCCTTTTCTGGAACTGGCGAAAAAGTATCGCATGCCGGTGGTGGCGGTGGTTTTCAAAATCAGCGAAAGCGTTTGTGCCGCGCGCAATACGCAGCGCCGCGATCGCCGTTTGCCGCCACAGGTGGCGCAGCAGCAGTTCATGAATTTTCGCGAGTCGCTAAACCAACTGCCGGATGAGGGTTTTACCCAAATCCACTTCTTCGACACGGCCGAAGAAGTGGCGCAAACGACCGTTCGCCGCGTGCCGATGTGGTGCGACCGCCGCGACGAAACCGGACCGTTCGACATTGTTGGCGACGTCCACGGCTGCCGGAGCGAGTTGGAAAGACTGCTCGCCCAACTCGGTTATCGCCGGGATGAAAAAAATATTTATGCGCCGCCCGCAGGCCGCCGTCTGATTTTTCTCGGCGATCTCGTCGATCGCGGCCCGGACAGCGTCGGCGTTTTAAAACTCGTTTTTGATCTGCTCGAGGCGGGTCTCGCCTTTTGGGTGCCCGGCAATCACGACGACAAATTTTATCGCTATCTCAAAGGCAATCCGGTTAAAATCAGCCACGGTTTGCAGGACACCATTCAGCAGCTTGAAACACTCACCGCCGAAGAGCGGCAGGCGCTCACGGAGCGTTATCGGCAGCACTATCGCCAACTCGCGGAGCATTTGGTTTTGGATGACGGTCATTTGGTCGTTGCACACGCGGGCATGAAAGCCGAGTTGCAGGGCCGCTCCGACGGCCGCGTCCGCCGTTTCGCTTTATACGGCGAGACGACCGGTGAGATCGACGAGTTCGGGTTGCCGGTGCGCGCCGATTGGGCCGCGGATTATCACGGCAACGCCTTGGTGGCTTACGGCCACACGCCAACGCCGGCCGCCGAGTTTATCGGCAACACCATCAATCTCGATCAAGGTTGCGTGTTCGGCGGCAAACTCTCGGCGCTGCGTTACCCGGAGCGTGAGATTGTCAGTGTCCCGGCGTTGCAAACGTACTATCAACCGGCGAAGCCTTTTCGCGATAACGCTTGAACGAAATTTTTTTCCTCCGGTCTATTATTCCGTCAATTGTTCATCAAATGGCTCAAACTTTTTCAGGAGGCAGTTATGGTGCACCGTAAAAATTGGTTGGCGTTGTTCATGATGCTGTGCGTCTCGTCCGGCTTCGCGCAAAAGTCGCTGACGCTGACCACGAACTCGCCGGCGGCGAAGGAGAATTTCGTGCTGGCGATCAAATCACTGGAATCTTTTGGGCAGGATTTTGCCCAGCTTGCGCGGAAAACGGTTGCTGCCGATTCGAACTTCGCGATGGGGCAGATGCTGATAGCTGCTATTACGCCGCCGCCGCAGCGTCAGCAAGTCGTTGAAAAATTTTCGGCGCTCGCGAAAAACGCTTCGAAAGACGAGCAGCTTTATTTGGAAGGCATGGTCTATTTCTACAAAAACGAAGACGACAAGGCGCTCGCGAGTTTCAAGGAACTCAGTCAAATGCTGCCGCAAGACCGCATGGTGTTCATGATGCTCGGCAACGTCAATCGCCGCAAGGGCAATTTCGCGGATGCCATTGCGGCGTTTGAGATGGCCAACAAAATCGACGCCAGCCTGCCGCGCGCTTCGAGTTTCATCGGCGATTGCTATTTGCTGATGGAAAAGTACGACAAAGCGCGCGCCGCCTACAAACAAGTCGTGGATAAAGTCGATCCCGACGCAACGCCATTCGGGCCGTTTTTCGGGCAAATTTGGGCCGATCTTTATGAAGGCAAACCGGATCCGGCGTTGAAAACGCTGAAAGATTTTCTGGATCGCTACAATCGCAACGGTGCGGCGCAGGGTTTTCCGCCGGTGTGGATCTGGAATCACATGGCCCGCATCAATCTGGAATTTGGCCGCACGGCGGAGGCGATGCGGTGCTATGAGATCGGTTACAAATCCGTGCCGCCCGCTCCCGCCACCGCGGTTGATAGCGTCAACAAAATCGTCTGGCTGGGCCGCATGCACCACGGCCGCGCGCGCACGCTTGCCAAGATGGGCAAGTATGACGAAGCGTGGAAGATCGCCGATCAAATCAAGAAGATGATCGATGAAGGCGGCAAAGAGGGCGAGCAATACAAAGATTCTTATTATTATTTGGCCGGTTATATTTTGCTTGAAAAAGGCGATTATCCCGCCGCCGTCGAGCATTTGAAGCAGGCCGATATGAACGACGCTTTTCATAAATTTTTGCTCGCGAAAGCCTCTTTGAAAGTCGGCGACAAAGCTCAGGCCGTCAAATTGTGCGAAGAGATTGTGAAGTCGACCACGAACAATATCGAACGCGCGCTGGCGTATCCCGAAGCCAAAAAAATTCTGGCGATGTACGCGTCGAATTGACGGTGGTTTGAATCGTCCGGTTTTATCCTTTCGCTTCCATGGAGTGTTGAATCGAATGGCCGGTTGATCCGGTTTATCGAGTCAATGCTCCATTTTTATTTTGGGATGAGGGTAATTCCGTCGTGGCTTCAACTACGGCCTTAAATCATTTCCCACCTTAAATCATTTCCTGACTTGACTTCATGGGTTGATTTTGTTATTTTAGTTTGGCGCAACCAACGTTTGGCGATCAAACAGCTTTTTAAACTGAGCAACCAAAGGAGTGCTTATGAAATTTGCAAAGCGGATGGAAGTTTTGGGTACCGAGACCGCTTTTGAGGTTTTGAGCCGGGCAAAAGCGTTGGAAGCACAAGGCAAAAAAATTATTCATCTGGAAATCGGCGAGCCGGATTTCGACACGCCGCTGTTTATTCGCGAAGCGGCGCGCGCGGCGCTGGCCAAAGGCCGCACGCATTACACCCCCGCCGGCGGCATTCCGGAATTGCGGCAGGCGATTTGTGAAGACGTGCAGCGCCGCCGCGGCGTTACCGTGCGCCCGGAGAATGTCGTGGTCACGCCCGGGGCCAAACCGATCATTTATTTTCCCATCACCGCGCTCATCGAGGCTGGCGACGAAGTGATTTACCCCAATCCCGGTTTTCCGATTTATGAATCGGTGATCGATTTCGTCGGCGGCAAAGCTGTGCCGCTGCAATTAAAGGAAGAAAAAGAATTTCGTTTTAATATCAACGAGTTGGAGGCGCTGATCACGCCGGCGACGCGTTTGCTCATCATCAACTCGCCGCAAAATCCGACCGGCGGCATTTTGACGCGTGATGACGTGCGCGCCATTGCCAGGTTGGTGCGAGCGCATAAAAATCTGCTGGTGCTCGCCGATGAAGTTTACAAAAATATCATTTACGAGCACGAACATGCCAGCCTGCTTTCGGAACCGGATATGTTGGAACGCACGATTTTGCTCGACGGTTTTTCGAAAACGTACGCCATGACCGGCTGGCGCCTCGGCTTCGGCGTGATGCCGGTGGAACTGGCGCAAAAAATCGAGAAGCTCATGATCAACAGCAACAGTTGTACGGCCACATTTGTGCAAGACGCCGGCGTTGCGGCTTTGCGCGGCCCGCATGAGGAGGTGGACGCGTTTGTGCGCGAGTTTCGTAAGCGCCGCGACTTCATGGTGGCCGGCTTGAATCAAATCAAAGGCGTGCGATGCCTGAAACCCGGCGGCGCGTTTTATTGTTTTCCCAATGTCAGCGCCGTGCCGATGCGCAGCAAGCAGCTCGCCGATCTGCTGCTGAACGAAGCCGGCGTTGCCGTGCTTTCCGGCACCGCGTTCGGAAAATTCGGCGAAGGTTATTTGCGATTGAGCTACGCCAATTCGATCGAAAATATTCAGGCGGCTTTACAAAAAATGAAACAGGTGATCGAAGCGCTGTAACTCATTACGCAAACGGTTTGGTTAATTTTAAAATTTAAGGAAATTCGGATGGCTGCAATAACAGAAAAAAATGCGGGCATAAAAAAAACCGCTTTTTACAACCTGCACGCGCAGCACGGCGGCAAGCTGGTGGAGTTTGCCGGGTACTGGATGCCGGTGCAATATCGCGGCATCATCGACGAGCATCGGCAAGTGCGCAACAGCGTCGGGGTTTTTGATGTTTCGCACATGGGCGAATTCGAGTTTCGCGGCAACGGCGCGCTGGAATTTTTGCAGCACGTGACGATCAATGACGTTTCAAAGCTCGCCGTATATCAAGCGCAGTACTCCGCGATTTGCTATCCCGAGGGCGGCATCGTTGATGATGTTATCGTCTATCGCTGGCCCGATCATTACATGATGGTGGTCAACGCTTCGAATATCGAGAAGGATTTCAACTGGCTCGCGCAACATAAAACGCCCGGGGTCGAGTTGTCCGACGTCAGCGCCCACTACAGTTTGTTGGCGGTGCAAGGACGAAATGCGCCAGCGACGTTGCAGAAATTAACCGGCGTTGATCTCGCGGCGATCAAGTATTACTGGTTCGCTGCCGGTGAAATCGCCGGGGTGCCGGCGTTTATTTCGCGCACCGGCTATACCGGCGAAGATGGCTTCGAAGTCGGATTTGCCGCGGCGGAGTCAGAAAAAATTTGGAAAGCCATTTTTGACGCCGGCAAAGAATTTGGCATTGAGCCCATCGGCCTCGGCGCGCGCGACACGCTGCGGTTGGAGATGAAATATTGCCTTTACGGCAACGACATCGATCAAACCACGAATCCGCTCGAAGCCGGGCTCGGCTGGATCACGAAATTAGACAAGGGCGATTTTATTGGCCGCGAAGCGATGGTCAAAATGAAAGCCGCCGGCATTCCGCGCAAACTGGTCGGCTTTGAAATGGAGGGCAAAAACATCGCGCGCCACGGCTATCCGATTGTCAAAGACGGCGCGCCCATCGGTTACGTCACCAGCGGTACCTTTTCGCCGAGTTTGGAAAAATCTCTCGGCCTTGGTTACGTGGCCAGCGCGCACAGCACTGTGGGCACCGAGCTGACCATTGACATTCGTGGTCGCGCCGCCGCCGCGCGAATCGTTAAAACGCCGTTTTATCAGCGCCCGTATTAGTCCATGCAAAAACTGCTTTTCATATTATTGGGGGCGTTGTTGCTCGTGACAAATACCGTGGCGGCACAAGTTCGGCTCGACACGCTGCAATTGCTGCAAGATCTGAAAGTTTTATCGGCGGATTCAATGCAGGGGCGAAAGAGTTGCACCGCCGGCAGCCAAAAAGCGCAGCGTTACATTCTCGCCGCGTTTAAAGAGAACAACCTCCGCGCCTTCAACGGCAGTTTTCAGCAAACATTTTCTTTTTCAACGCGCGGCGACACTTGTGAGCGCGCGACGAATTTGATCGGCTATTTCCCGGGCGTTTCGGAGGCGCGTTGTCTCGTGCTTTCGGCGCATTATGATCATCTCGGCCTGGTTAAAGGCCAGATCTATCCGGGCGCCGATGACAATGCTTCCGGCGTCGCGGCGTTGCTGGCAATCATGGATTATTTTAGCCGCCAGCAGCCGCGGCACACGCTGATTTTTGCCTTTTTCGACGGCGAAGAGGCCGGCCTGCACGGCGCGCGCGCTTTTGTTGAACATCCGCCGATTGACCTCAAAAAAATTGCGCTGAATGTCAATCTCGATATGGTGAGCCGCAATGAGAAGAACGAGCTTTATGTGGCCGGCACGTTTCATTATCCCTTTTTAAAACCTTATTTAAATCGAATTGCCGAAACCAGCGCGGTGAAACTACGCCTTGGCCACGATTACGGCGACCATGGTAGCGACAACTGGACTGCGTTGTCCGATCATGCGCCGTTTCATGCCCGCCGAATTCCGTTTGCTTATTTCGGCGTCGAAGATCATGCCGATTATCACCGGCCTTCCGATGTTTTTGCCAGGATTGATCCGAAGTTTTTTGTCAATGCGGCGGCCACGATTCTGGCGGCGGTGTTGGCGTTTGACGAGCATTTGGAAGCCATTGCCCGCGCGCCCAACCCGGCAAGCGGAAACTGATGTTTTGATCGCGTGCGGTAAAACTTCACGGCCAATATGTTTTTCCTTTGCGGGCACGTCCCCAGAGCGCTCACTCAAAATAGCAAAATGCTTGCAAATACGAATAAAATTTGCCATATTGAATTTGTTGCTTTAAGAATGTACCGATGTTAATGAAACCCAAAGTTTGTCCAGCTTGAGGATGAATACGCGATGATTCTTTATGTGCGGATTTGTCCGCCAAGAGATGATCGTGTATACCGTTGTTGCGCGAAGAACAAAGCTGAAGCGGCGCAGATGAATTCTTTTTAGGAGAGGAGAACATGTCGGAGAAACAAGCCAGTGCAAGCCCGCGGCGGCAGGAAGAGATTTTGGGTATTCTCTTAATGACGTGTGGCATGCTCATTCTGGTCGGCTTGATTTCATATTTCGTGCATCCGGAAGAGACCCCGGATGGTATGCCGCAAGTGCAAAACGCGATGGGTGTGGCCGGCGTTTATATCGCCAATGTGCTGGTGAAATATCTGCTGGGATATCCCGCGATTGTGGTGCCGTTTTTATTGATGGCCTGGGGCTGGAACCGTTTTTGGAATTTTCCGATAAAAAATTTGCAACGCGCCACGCTGTACAGTTTGATCGCGGCCCTTTATTTCGCGACGATTTTTGCGTTGCCGTATGTGATGGATCCGGAAAACTCGCCCGCCGGTTTTTCCCGTTCGGGGCTGGTCGGCGGTTTCATTGCCACCTATCTGCACAAAGCGTTCGGTGATTACGGCAGCCCGATTATTTTGCTGATGCTGGCCGTGGTGATTTTTATCGCCTTCTCGCAATTGAGCCTTGCCGAAGCCTACGAGAAGCTGCGCTCCGGTTCAGTGAATGTGCGTGAAGCATTTGCCAAAAGAATGGCCGAAGTCGCGGCCTGGCGGCCCTCTCTGCCGGAATCGCCGGCGAAACCGGCAGGAGGCAAAGCGAAAGCCCCGGCTGTCGCCGTTGCTGAAAATGATCATGACAACGATGACGAAGAACATGCCGATGTTGCTGTCGATGAAGAGCCGCGCTGGAAGAAATTAGCGCGCTTGCGCGAAATGAACGAAAAGCCGGCAAGCCCGTCCACCATTATCCCCGGCAAGCCACCGGCGTTGACGCCGGAACCGGTACCGGCAAACGATATGGCCGCCACGCCGATTCGTCCCGCGGCCAGCGAAGCGCCGAATGCGATCACTGTTCCGAAGAAAATCAAAGAAGAGCCGCCACCGCCGGAAATCGGCGAATATGTTTTTCCGCCGCTCGATTTGCTGAAATTTCCCACCAAAATTGATTCGGTGCAGACGCGCGAAGAGTTGCTCAGTCACGCGCACACGTTGGAAGAACGGCTCGCAGAGTTTGACGTTGGCGGCAACGTGGTGGAAATCAATCCCGGCCCGGTGATTACGCGATATGAATATGAGCCGGCGCCCGGCATCAAAGTGAGCCGCATCACCGCGCTCGCGGATGATCTCGCGCTGGCGATGCGCGCCAAACGCATTCGTATCGTCGCGCCGATTCCCGGCAAAGCCGCAGTCGGCATCGAGTTGCCGAATCCGGAACCGCAGACAGTCTATCTGCGTAAGCTCATCGACTCGGAGGCGTTTCGTCAATCCGCTTCGCCATTGACGATCGCACTCGGCGAAACGATTTCCGGACAAGCGTTTGTCACTTCTTTGGATCGCATGCCGCATTTGCTCGTGGCCGGCGCCACCGGTTCGGGAAAAAGCGTGTGTTTGAATGCGATCATTGCCAGCATGTTGTACAAAGCGCATCCGAGCCAGGTTGATTTCGTGCTGGTTGATCCGAAGCGCCTCGAGCTTTCAACGTATCGTAAGCTGCGTTTTCATCACTTAACGTTTCGCGAAGATCTCAACGAAGAGGTGGTGACCACGCCGGCCAATGCGTTGGCAGTGTTGAAAAGCTTGGAATGGGAAATGGAAAATCGTTATTCGCTGCTGGCGCGCATGGGCGTCCGCAATATTGGTGAATACAACACGCGCTTGCGCGAAGGCAAGCTGGCCGAACAGGAAGGCCTGCCGCCGTTGAAACCGCTGCCGTACACCGTGCTCATTATCGACGAACTGGCCGACCTTATGCTGACGGCAGCGAAAGAAGTGGAAGAGCCGATTGCGCGATTAACGCAAATGTCGCGCGCCGTGGGCATTCATCTCATTGTCGCAACGCAGCGGCCGTCGGTGGACGTGATCACCGGTGTGATCAAGGCGAATTTTCCGGCGCGCCTCGCGTTTCAAGTGGCGTCGAAGATTGACTCGCGCACGATTCTCGATATGAACGGCGCGGAGAAATTGCTCGGCAACGGCGATTTGTTGTTTTTGCCGCCGGGTAGCCCGGAGCCGATTCGTATCCACGGCGCGTTTATCAGTTCCGAAGAAACCGAGAATGTGCTCGATCACATTCGCAAACAGCCGCGTTACGAAAAAGCGCTGCTGCCGATTCGCACCGAAGGCGATGACGCCGACGGCGCGGGCGGTTTGAACGACGGCCAGCGTGACGAGCTTTTTGACGAGGCCTTGAAATTGGTCGTGCGCCATCAACAGGGTTCCATCTCACTGCTGCAGCGCCGTTTGAAAATCGGTTACTCCCGCGCCGCGCGCCTGATCGACCAGCTCGAAGCTGCCGGCGTCGTGGGCGGCTTTGACGGCAGCAAAGCGCGCGAGGTGTTGATGGATGAAACGCATTTGGAGGACATGGGGCTGAAATAGTTCGAGGTCGCGGCGTCCGAAGTTCGAGGTCAACGTCTGAAGTTTTTCGATGAGAGTATTGGGTCTGAGCAGAAATGATTGGCGAAATACACGCCGTGCAAATGGATCGACTTTAAGATGAAAGAAGACAAAGATGAAACACGTCAGATACAAAGTTGCTTCGACAAAAACGCGAAAAAGAAAAAAGCCTCGTCCGATTCCGTATGCCGTGTTGGTATCCGGCGTATTGAAACCAATGACGCCCGGTAGAAAACAATTTCAACTCACTATGAAGAATGGTGAAGCCATTAACGTGAGGGTAAATGAAAGCCCGGCCGCAATCGCACGAATACGGGAGTTAAAGGAACAGCATATAACGATCATGGGAATTCTCCATCTTACGGCTTTGGGAAAGCCGAATTTTCTGGAAGCGCAAACGATTACGGCATGGCAAAAGGGCGATGAGGTCTTGGAGCGCCTCAAAGTTCGGCCATCGACAACACAATTAGTTGCGCAATTCCAAAACGCGTTATCCGGCCCGAATATCGCAGCGGAAATTTGGGGAAAGTGGCCAGGCGAAGAAAGTATTGAGCAATTGCTCGATATGCTGAAATCACCTGAAACCGCAAGTTGATGGCACGATATCTTTTAGATACGGGCGTTTTATTGGGTTATTTACGCACCTCTCCGTACGCCGCTTTTGCCGAACAGCAGTATCAGCCTTTCACCTTACCCAATATTTCCGCAATATCGATCGTGACGCAGGGTGAGTTGCGTTCGCTCGCATTGCAATTACACTGGGGTGTTCATAAGCAACAACGCCTTGAAGAAGCGTTTCGAAAAGTTCCTCGTATTGATATCAACAATGACTCTATTATTCAGAGATATGCCGAGATCGACACATTTAGTCAGGGTAAGCTGACTGGAAAAGATTTGCCACCTGGAATGTCATCACGCAATATGGGAAAAAACGATCTTTGGATAGCCGCAACGGCGTCGGTGCTTAATGCTACACTTCTTACAACCGACGATGATTTTTCTCATTTACATGATGTTTTCATGACGGTAATCTATATCGATCCCAAGACTACGATTTAGCAGAGACGCTCGTAAAATGCTTCAAAGCGCTTCGCATTACGCAGTTACTGATTCAGGAGATTTTTAATGAAAAGAAAAATGTTTTTATCGGTATTTTTTTTGTTCGGTTCCACTGCTTTGATTTTTGCCCAGGAAAAAGCCGAGGACATTGTCGCCAAAATCCGCCAAACGTACGAAAAGCTCGAATCGCTAAAAGGCGAATTTGAACAGCAGTACACCTGGTCGTTGGCCGGTGAAACGCAGACGCTCAACGGCACGTTGTATTTGAAAAAGGGCGACCGCTACCGCGTGGAAACGCCGAATCAAATGATCATCACGGACGGCAAAATTGTTTGGACGTATTCGCTCGACAAGAAGCAAGTGCTGATTGATCGTCTGGAAAAATCCAAAGAAAATCCGTTGCCGCGTGATTTAATTCTCAAATACACCCGCGATTTCAAAGCGAAACTGCTGCGCAGCGAAAAGATCGGCGCCGTGGATTGCTACGTGCTGGCGTTGACCCCGCGCGACGAGGACGCTTATGTGCAATCCGTCACCGCCTGGATTGACAAAACGTCGTATCTGGCGCCGCGCATCGAGCAGATTGATATCAACGAAAACAAAACTGTTTATCTTTTGAAGAACACTCAACGCAACGCTCCGCTGGCCGACGCATTGTTCTCATTTAAGATTCCTGATGATGCGGAAGTCGTGGATATGCGCTAAAACTTCTATATGCTGCGGTAAAGTTTTTTGGCCAGCGGATGGGACTCGATCCGCTGGCCGTTTTATTTGCTGGTATACAAATGTGGTATTGAAAGAGCGCACCTGCCGTTGTGTTCCCGCCTCCTGTTAAATTTCTGCAACCATTTTCGACAATTCCCTCCTCTTGCCGATATATTGATTGTTGGTTAATAAAATGCAAAAGCGCCGGAAGCTGATCCTCGGGATGGCTTCACACGAAAATGTAATTTACGTTTTCGTGCTTGCGCGAAACTCAATGAAATTAACCTGACAGTCCGCCAGCGTCGCGTGGCGCGGAGTCGCCGCCGATGCTGGATTTCGCCAAACCATGGATGGCGTGGCCACAAGCCGCAGGCGAAATTGAACTTCAACCTATGGGTGTAAAGCTATGCAATATTTCAGTAAGTCCCGTCTTTCCTCAAAAAGGCGGGATCAGGGCATTCTTTTCACAGGATGCCTCATCATGTTATTTTTCCTTCTCCTTCCCGCCTTGGCAACGGCACAAAATGAAGGCGAGCAAAATGCCGACGACCGTAATCGTGGCGCGCAATATTTTCTCGGGACTGAAGATGAGCTGCTCATCAAAGTCAATATTTGGGGCTTTGTTCGCAAGCCGGGTCAATACATGGTGCCCAAAAACACCGACCTTATTTCCCTCATTTCATTCGCCGGTGGCCCGATCGAACAGGCCAAGATTAACAAAGTCAAAATCATTCGTGCGCCGGAGTTTAATGGCGCGGCGCAAAGCCAACACCTCAATCAAACTGATCTCGCCTTGGCCAGCCGCAGCAACAACGTCGATTTGAGCAAGCTCGCTTCGCCGAACCAGGAAGTTCTCGAGGTCAACATCAAAAAATATCTCGAGACCGGCCAGCAAAATTTGATTCCGGAATTGCGCCCGGGCGATACGATCGTCATGCCCGGCAGCACCTTCCACGTTGTCGGCAAAGTGCTGGACTTCGCTTCCAAGTTTGCCGTGATCGCACAGATTTATTTCTGGGTCAATGTGGCTGACCGCCGCTAAATTCTTAAACGAATTTTGTGCGGTCTTGACAACAGTTAACCGGCGAACCGGCAAACACCGGCCAATCTTTTACATACAGTTTGAAAGAGCATACGATGGAAGAGTTGCACGAACGGCAAGTGTCGTTTAATGATTATCTCCGGATTTTTTATCGCGGCCGCTGGGTGATCGTCACCACCTTCTTGCTGGTGATGGGCCTCACCGTATATATGACCTTCACGGCGACGCCGGAATATGAAGCCGCGGCCAAGCTGATGATCGAAGACAAGGGCGGCATGGAGCAATCGCTTTTCGATATCAGCAGTTTGATGAAAAAAGAAACCATGGTGAATAACCAGGTGGAAATTTTGCGCAGCCGCACGCTCGCGGAAATCGTCATCCGGCGTTTGCAGGATTCCGAGATCGCGAGCCGGATCACTTTGCTGTATCCTCCGGATCAACAAGATACCGGCTTGGTGGCTGATATCGGCCGCTGGGCGAGCAACCTGCTCAGCTTTAGCAGCGACTCCTCGGATCAATTCACCATTGACGACATGATCATCGAATTGCGCGACCGCTTGATCATTACGCCGATTCGTGACACCGACATGATCGAAATCCGCGTCACCGGCCCGACCGCGGAAGAAGCGGCGTTTATCACCAATACGCTGGCGCAGGCCTACAGCGAAAAGAATCGCCTGGAAAGCCAGGAAGAAGTGCGGCAGGTGAAGAACTTTCTCGATGAGCAATTGCGCATTGTGAAGCAGCAGTTGACCGAGTCCGAAGAAGCGCTGAAAAATTTTAAAGAAGGCGAAAAGGTGGTGGCATTGTCGGATGAAACCGATGAGCTGATCAAGAAGGCGGCTGAATTTGAAGGCCTTTACAATGAAGCGCTCACCGAATTCAATTCCAACCGAGAACGCCTGAAATATGTCAATGCCCAGCTCGACCGCAGCCGCAAGAATTTTGATTTGAACAGCATCGCGGCCACGCCCTACATCGAAGGTTTTAAAAAGCAAATGGGCGAGTTGGAGGGCAAAAAAGCCAGCTTGATTTCACGCCTGCTCAACGCCGGGGTTTATCGCGATGACGATCCGCAGGTGCGCAAATACGACGAAGAAATCGGCATGGTGCGCAAGCAGTTGCAGGAAGAAATCACCAAGCTCGCCGCCGTCGAAATTTTAAATCCGGTGGCGGTTACCGAAGAGTTGTCGGCGCGCAAAATCGAGATTGAAACCAATTTGCAAGCGCTGCAGCCGAAAGTCGAAGCGCTCAAGCGCATCGTCAGTGATTATGACAAGCAATTGGAAACGCTGCCGGATAAAAGTTTGCGGCTGGCGCGGTTGCAGCGCGCCGCGCAGGCCGATGAAAAAATTTATTTGATGATGCAGGAAAAGTTTCAAGAATCCCGCATCACCGAAGTCGGCCAGCTTGGCCAGGTGCGCCTGATCGATCCGGCGCGGCCGCCGCAGGAGCCGGTGCGCCCGCGCAAAAAACTCAATCTCATTCTTGGCTTCATCGTCGGTCTCGGCCTCGGCGTCGGCTTGACGTTTTTGTTCGAATACATGAACAACACCGTGCGCAGCATCGAAGACATTGAGAAGATCGGCGTCACCGTGCTCGGCTCGATTCCGATGATCAAGGAAGACGAAGCGATCAAGCGCATGAAAGTTTTGCCGGCGAGCATGAACGGCAAGAACGGCGCGGTCGATTCGCCGGAAGCGCGGCGCATGGTCTCGCGCCTCATCACGCATTTTGCACCGAAGTCGCCGATTTCGGAAGCCTACCGTACTTTCCGCACCAATATTCAATACACCAAGCTCGATCGCGAATTGAAGGCGTTGCTGGTAACCAGTCCCGGCCCCGGCGAAGGCAAATCAACCTCGGTGGCGAATCTCGCCATTACGATGGCGCAGATGGGCAGCAAAGTGTTGTTGATCGATTCGGATTTGCGCCGGCCGATTTTGCATTCGATTTTCAACATCGACCGCCGCGTCGGGCTTTCCAACGTTCTCGTCGGCCGCGCGACGATTGAAGAAGCCGCGCAAACGACCGAGATCGAAAATCTGTTCGTCATGCCCTGCGGCACCCTGCCGCCGAATCCGTCGGAATTGCTCGGCTCTTCGGCGATGAAAACGACGCTCGATGCCATGAAAGAGAAATTCGACATCGTGCTGTTCGACAGCCCGCCGATCATCGCCGTCACCGACGCCGCCGTGCTCAGCTCGCAGCTCGATGGTGTGATTCTTGTTATCAAATCCGGACAAACCGACCGCGAAGCCGCGTTCCGCGCTCACACGTTGTTAAAAAATGTGAAGACGCGGGTTCTCGGCGCCCTGTTGAACGGCGTCCATATTGAGAGCATGTACGGCAGCTATTACTACTACTACCACTATTACTATTACGGCAAAGACGGCGACAAGAAAAGAAAGAAATCGCGCACCCGTAAGCAGGAATCGTAATCTAAAAACGTCATGCGTAAAAGCGTAACTGGAAAATTTGAGCTAGACGCTGTTTTAACGACGTTACACGAAAAAGGTTTTCAACATGACCATGTCTCCTCGCGCCTGCACGATTTGGTTTACCGGTCTCTTTGGGAACGGCAAAACGATGGTTATCGATACGCTCGTGCCGGCGTTGTTGGCGCGCGGTTGCCGGAGTGAAATCTTAGATGATGAAGTCGTGCGTGTCGACATGAATTGGGCGTTGATGCTTTCTTCCCGCCGGCGCGCGCTGCCGCTGCAACATCTGACGCTGACTTGCCTGCAATCGCCGGCGAGCGGCAAGTTCGTTGTTTTCCCCGCCGGCGCTTATCAAGCACTGCCGGAGGCGACGCCGGTGGTTTGTGATGTCGATCGTGAATCACCGCATGAATGCGCACAAAAAATTTTGCGCCACCTCGAGCAGCTTGAATGTTTCACGCCGTTTCGAAACCAGGAACGCCGCGTTTACTCCGAGGCGGAAGAGACGCTGGTGCGGCAGCGTCTGGAAGAATTGGGATATGTGTGAAGCGAATGATTTTACCCCCAAAGCCACCGGCGCGCGTCGTGGTGATCTCGATCGATGGCGTTCCATACAGTTTTCTCCAAGCGCGAATGGCGGCCGGAGCGTTGCCCAATTTTCAGCAATTGCTGGCGCACGGTTCGCTGCACCGGATGAACTCCGTGCAGCCGTGCGTCTCGTCGGTGGCGTGGGCCAGTTACATGACCGGAAAAAATCCCGGCAAGCACAATATTTTTGGGTTCGTTGAAAAGAAGCCCGGCACGCTTGATACGTTCGTGCCGACTGCCGCCAATTTAGCCGGCGATACGATCTGGGAGATCATGAGCCGCGCCGGAAAAAAAGTTTGCGTGATCAACGTGCCGGGAACATTTCCGCCACGTCCGGTCAACGGCATCATGATCGGTTGCTTTCTCGGCACGCAATTGGAGAATATCGCTTATCCGAAAAAGGTCGGCGCGGAATTGCAGGCCCTCGGATATAAAATTGATGCGCGCGCTGCGCTGGCCCGTGAAGATTTGGATCGTTTCATTGCCGAATGCCGCCACGTGTTGGCCAAACGCGCCGCAACGCTCTTACATTTCTTGACGAAGACGCCGTGGGATTTTTTCCAATGCCACATCATGGAAACCGACCGGCTCAACCATTTTTTGTGGGAGCGGGTGGAAAATGGTGACGCGCGCTACCGCCGCGCGTTCGACGAGTTTTATCAACAGGTCGACACGTTGATCGGCGAAGTGGTAAGCCGCCTCGATCAGGAAACGGAATTACTGATTCTTTCCGATCACGGTTTCTGCGCGATTAAAAAAGAGATTTATCTCAATCACTATTTCGTCGAAACCGGCCTGTTGAAATTCAAAACTGCGTCGCCGCGCAGCCTGCGTGATATGCAGGCGGAGTCGGTAGCGTACAGCTTGATCCCCGGCCGCGTTTTTATCAACCTAAAAGGGCGTGAACCGCACGGCACGGTGGCGCCGGAGCTTTATGAATCGGCGCGCGAGCAGGTTGCTAAAACGCTGTTGTCGTTGCACGACGATGACGGCGCGCCGATCATCCGCGAAGTGATCAAACGGGAAAATATTTTTTCCGGCCCGAGCTTGAACACAGCCGCTGATTTGCTGGCGATTCCGCATGACGGTTATGATCTGAAAGCTGACGTCACCAAAGCCGTGCGCGGTGAAAAAACCGCACTGGCGGGCATGCACACGTTTGACGACGCGTTGTTTTATATCCGGCGTCCGCATGTTCCGTTGGGGGAAAATAAATTTTGGATTGGCGATGTGGCGCCAACCATTTTGCAACTCATGCATTTGCCTATACCGGAAGATATGGATGGCGTCGCCCTCGAAGTGTAGAACGGACGGCCGCGCCTATTGATTGGTTATGATGAATGTTCGAACCGGCTGGCAGGCGGTGTTACTCACGTGAACCTTGCGAGAAGCTCGCTCACAGCCTTTAGCATTAAAATTCTCGGCGCACTGCTGTTTACGGCATATTCGATTTTTCTGGCGAGAATTCTGGCACAAAATGATTACGGCGTGGTCATGTTTGCGATTTCGGTGGCGACGGCGCTCGGCCCCATCAGCCTGCTGGGATTTGATCGCACGACCACGAAGTTTGCGACCGTTTATTATACCGAAAATAGGTTACCCGAACTGCGCGGCTTGCTCCGACGTGGCCGCCAAACGGGATTAGGTTTCAGCGCGGTGTTGTTGGCCATAGCGGGCGCACTTTGGTACTTGGGGGTGCTGCAACCGGCGCAGAGCAAGCATGCCGCCATTTTATTGGCGCTGGGCATTTTGCCGTTGTGGGCCGGGGTGTTGCTGAATCGTGAATTTTTGCGCGGTTTGAAATTTTTAGTGCCGGCGCTCGTCGGTTTTCAGATTCTGCGACCGGGCCTGGCGATATTGTTCAGCGCGCTGGCTTATGGCGCCGGTATGATCAACGCCACGACGATGCTGGCGTGTCTCGGCGCGGCGTTGTTGGTTTCGATTTTGATTGATACGCAGCGCATCAAAAAAACGCTGAGTCCAAACGATGGACAACGGATTGACGAGTCCGCGCAATGGATGAAAACGGCAAAACCGTTGCTTTTTTCGATGCTGATGTATACGATCGTCACCCGCGCGGATATGTTGCTGGTGGGTTCGATACTCGGCATGGAAGACGCGGCGCGATATGCTGTGGCCGCGCGCCTGGCGTCGTTTCCGGATTTTATTCTCGAAGCGATTCGGGTGGTCATGGGGCCGCTCATTGCCGAGCGGTTTCATAAAAACGAGCTGGCGTCCGTGCAGCAGCAAGTGACGCGCGCGACGCAAATGGTTTTTCTTGCCGTAGCGCCTTTTGCGATCGCGTTCATTTGTTTTCCAAAATTTTTTCTCGGCTTTTTTGGACCGGCGTATGGTTCGGCTAATCGGATTTTGATTTATCTGATCGTTGGACAATGCGTCAACGCGTTTTCCGGCGCGGTTGGGGTGTTGATGACGATGACGAATTTGCAGCGCGAGCACGCGCGCATTATGACGGTCAACGCCGGGCTGACGCTGGTGCTGGGCTACGCGCTGATCAAAACGATTGGCGCGGAGGGCGCCGCGCTGGCAACCGCAATAACGATGAGCTTGGCAAATATCTGGATGGTCATTGTGGTTAAAAATAAATTAGGCATTATCAGTTATATTCGCATGAACCGGCTGAAACGTTTGCCGCGAGAGTCCAGGAGTGATGTTAGGAGTAAACACGGCGTATGAAAAAATTGCAGGTGGTGTATGTGGCTGGCGCGGGGCGAAGCGGCTCGACGGTGTTGGATCGTATTCTGGGAACGATTCCGGGTACGGTTTCAGCCAATGAATTGAATCGCATCTGGGTGGACGGCTTTGAAGAAAACAAACGTTGCGCGTGCGGTCAAACGTTTCGGGAATGCGCCTTCTGGCGTCAAGTCGTCGGTGAAGCCTTTGGTGATTTGCCCAATTTTGATCCCGCCCATATGAAAAATATTTGGACGACGGTCGATCATTCACGGCATTTTCTGCAGTTGCTCACGCCGATAAAAAGTAACGCGTTTCAAAAGCGGCTGGCGGAATATCGCGAAGTGTTGCGCCGGCTTTATTTTGCGATCGCTAAAATTTCCGGCGCCGGCATTATCGTCGATTCGTCAAAAATTCCGTCCGGTGCGCTCATTCTTCAGGGCGTCCCCGGGCTGGAGGTGCATGTGATTCATCTCGTCCGCGATGCGCGCGCCTGTGTCTATGCCTGGCAGAAGAAAAAGCAGAACGCCAAAAGCGGCGTCGCCTTGCGGCAATATACGCCGATGCGCACCGTGATGTTTTGGATGATGCGCAACGCCTTTGCCGGCCTGCTGGCGACAAAGCTGCCTTATGTGCGCGTGCGCTACGAAGATCTCATGAAAAATCCCGAACCGGAATTGCAGCGTTTGTTGGAGCGGCTCAGCCCATTTAACGGCAAACGTTTGAATTTTGCGACAAGCGCCGCCATTGAGCTGCCGGAATATCATTCCATCTCCGGCAATCCCGATCGTTTTTCCAACGGCGTCACCAGTTTACGCTTGGATTTGGAATGGTTGACGAAAATGAATGAAAACACGCGCCGCATGGCCACGGTGTTGACGTATCCGTTGCTCGCGCAGTATGGCTACACCAACGGTTTGTATCATCATTTGCAGGAAAGCCCGACGCCACATGCCAAATGAGAAACGCCTCATTCTCGTTACCGGCGTGCCGCGCAGCGGCACCACCGCGGTCGGGCAAATGTTGTCCTTAGCCGCCGGCGCCGGCGCCCTGCACGAGCCGTTTAATTATCACTCCGGTTTGCGGCACATCGCGAATTATTTTGAAATTCCCGGCACGGTTTCCTTCGGGCTGGCGCAGTTTGATCAAACCGTTGAGCAAATCAAAAGTTTGGAGTTGGCTTTCAAAACGGGAATTTTTCCTTCGGATCACGGCTGGCGGCGGGCGGTGAAATATATCGTTGGCGCGCGGCCGCTGAACTCCTATCGCCGGTTGCGGTTGTTGCCGAATTTACGCACAATTATTTGGAAAGACCCGCTCGCTTGTTTTGCCGCCGACCGTGCCGCAACGCAGCATCACGTTGAAGTGCTCTTGACGCTGCGCAATCCCTGGGCTGTCGCCGGGAGTTTCAAACGCATGGAGTGGGCCTTCGCTCTCCCTGATCTCCTCATGCGTCTGCGCGAAATTGGCGTCGTGATACCTGCTGAGCCAACGGCGTGTGATAAAAACGTCCACGCCTCGGTAGTCAATGGCACGATGTTGTGGAGTGTCGTGTATTCGACGCTGACGAAATGGGCGCAATCGAATCCACGGCTGCACTTTGTCAATCTTGATGACATTGTCGGTGCTCCGGTTGTAACTTACGCGAAGCTGTACAAGCGGCTGGGCCTTGTTTGGGATGAACGCGTTGCAGCGCAGATCAACAAGTATTATCGCCGGGAATCGTCGCGAAGTGAGCCCAAACCTAGGCAAGCCCATGATGCCGGCCGCAATATTGCCGAGGTCAATAAATATTGGCGCAGTTATCTGACCGAAGCCGAGAAAGAATTTGTGCGTCAAGTTACGGAAGCACAATGGAAAACCTTTCAGCACCTTGGTGTTTAGCCATGAACATAAAGTTGTGTTGCCGAAAAATTTGGATGATATGCGCCGCCCTGCACATTGGCGCAGCGTTTTCTTTGCACGCACAGAGTGCACGCCCCAATATCCTCGTGATCATCACTGATGACCAGCGTTTCGATACAGTCGACGATTATATGCCGCGCACCCAGGCGCGAATTTTTAATGAAGGGATGCGCTTTACCAACGCTTATGCCACGACGCCGTTGTGCACACCAAGCCGCGCAAGCATCATGACCGGCATGTATGCCTCGCATCACCGGGCGCTGAACAATGATTCCACGCTCAAAGTCACGACGTTAGTGCCCCGCTTGCAACAAGCAGGTTATTACACCGGTTTAGTCGGAAAATACATCAACTCCGAAGACGCCACCCCCAAAGCGGGATACGACTACTGGATCGGCATGCCGGCGCTTGGTAACTACACGAACCCGCGCCTGAACGTGAACGGCGTCTGGACAAATCATCAAGGCTATCTGACTTATTTGTTGCGCGATTATGTCATCGATTTTTTGAAACAAGCGCAGGCGCGGGACAATCAACCCTTTTTTCTTTTTTTTAATCCGCGCACGCCGCATACGCCGCTGGAGCCGGCCCCCAGTGACACAGGCCTCTATGCCGATCTAACACCATATCGACCGGCGAATTATAATGAAACCGATGTTTCCGATAAACCGGCGTGGGTGCAGTCCAAGCCTCGCTTCGGCACGGCCTGGCAACAAAAGGTTGACAATGAACGCCGCCGACAATTGCAAATGCTGTGGTCGCTCGACCTCAGCATTGATGTGATCCTCGATGAATTAAAAAAACAGGGCAAGCTCGACCAAACCGCGATTTTTTATATTTCGGATCACGGCTATTTTTGGGGCGAGCATCGTTTGACGGACAAAGGCCGGGTTTATGAAGAAGCAATTCGCGAAGCTTTGGCGTGGCGTTATCCGCCGCTCGTCGCATCTGGGAAAATCGAGCAGCGGTTGGTGGCCAATATCGATCTGGCGCCAACGATTTATGAATTAGCCGGTGTGCCCATTCCCGGCGGCGTTGATGGACGCTCTTTATTAAAACTTTTACAGCCGCAGCCGGCGTGGCGGACGGATTTAATCATTGAAGGCTGGCCATCCACGCAACATTTTTCGGCAGTGCATACAGAACGTTACGTTTATGTCGAAACAAAAAATGATCGCTCCGAATTGTATGATTTGGCGAAAGATCCGGCGCAACTGCAAAATAGTATTGACGATCCAGCTTATCTGGCCGTCATGCAAGATTTGAAATTGCGCTTGCAAAATTTTCTAACCTCGGTTAACGAGGAAACGCCCTCCGGACCGATTCCCGCCACATTTCGGTTAGCGCAAAATCATCCTAATCCGTTTTATCGCGCCACGACGATTCGTTTCACCCTCAATCGACCTCAGCATATCACGTTGCGCGTGTATGATTTGAGCGGCCGTTTAGTGGCAACGCTGGCCAACCAGGCCATGAATTCCGGTGACCACGCCTTGCAATTCGACGCGCCTGCCCTGCCTAATGGCATGTACCTCTATCGTTTACAAGCAGGAGTTTTAATGCAACAGAAAAAACTGGTGGTGTTAAGATGACGATTACGCCCATTGGATATTTTATTATCATCGTCGGCTTCATCGCGGTTATACTGCCGTCGCGCACGGCAATTCTCTACCTTACGATTTTTTTTATGCCGTTTACAGCGACGGCCGTCATTAATTTGCAAAACCCCTCGTTTGGATTGCAACCCGGATATTTTCTCGGCATTTTGTTGATGATGCGATATACCACCGAGTGGTTATTTCGCCGGGGCCGGCAGAATCTGACGCATTTGCAGCGGATGACGCTAATGCCTTTCATTATGTTTGTTTTGGTTGCAGGGTTGTCGATCTTGTTGATTCCATTTCGTGATTATGTTTATGTGCGGCGGCCTTCCGGTGATTTTCAACAATTACGCCTTAGTATGGAAAATTTTACGCAATTTGCTTATCTCGCGTACGTCATTATTCTAACAGTCAGCATCGCCGCTTGCAAGCTGGAGCCGAATGAAATCCGCCGCGCGATCCGCGCGCTCATCATCTCCAGCGTTTTTGTCTCGTTGTGGGGCTGGGCACAACTTTATATGTATTATGCCGGTATTTCGTATCCCGATTTTATTTTTAACAATAGCGTCAGCTTTCTACAAAAGTACGGGCAGAAAATTCGTCTGCTCGGATTCAAACGCATGAATTCCGTCGCGCCGGAACCTTCTATGTTCGCCCGGTTTTTGCTCATGCCGACTTTTTTATGCTTCTATTACGTCTACAATAAAGCCGGTTCCGTTATGAGGCCAAAATCCGCGCTGTGGCTCGCGATTTTTTTTGCGGTAACATTGATTTTCACCAGCACCTCCACGGCGCTTGTCGGTTTATTCGGCAGTCTGCTTATTTTTGTTTTATACATTGTTTCAAAACGTGGCCGCATTAGCGTCAAGACGTACACGTTAAATGAAAGTATGCGCACGGTCTTGATTGTCCTGTTGGGCT
>CAZVZZ010000022.1:3712-22178 GCA_964631505.1 uncultured Cytophagia bacterium | reverse complement strand
GCATCGCCGCCGGCGAGTCGCCGTCCACCGAGCCGAAATTGCCCTGTCCATCGACCAGCGGATAGCGCAGTGAAAAATCTTGCGCCATGCGCACGATGGTATCGTACACCGCGAGATCGCCGTGCGGATGGTACTTGCCGAGCACCTCGCCGACGATACGCGCGGACTTTTTGTACGCCGAATTGGGCCGCAGATTCAGCTCGTGCATGCCGTACAACACCCGCCGATGCACGGGTTTCAAGCCGTCGCGCACATCCGGCAGCGCGCGGGCCACGATGACCGACATCGAATAATCGATGTACGAGTCCTTCATCTCTTCTTCAATAAAAACGGGGATAATTCTGTCGCGTTGGATGTCCATAGTTAACTCAATTTGACCTTCTGTTTCCTCTTGGATTTAACAGCGCTTTTGTTTTCTCTAATTTGACGGTGAGAAATATTTTGCTTCAGAATACTTCTGTCGATTTCAAGTGTATATGACAAAATTGTGCGAACATTAATCTTTTGAGAAGCCTTGAGAATTTCGATGCCGGCTAATTTGCCATCGCCGGTGGTGTCCAAATTGATCCCTTCCGCCAGCTCGACAACGCCGTCCGGTTTTCGATCGCTTAACTTTAAATACACGGCGTCAACGGTATCGTCATAATAGACTTTCATGTTTTCCTTTCCTTCTTCAATGGGTAAGCTGTGACGACGGTCACCACTTCCCCTTCGACGGCAACAACAATCTTAATCGGAAATTTAAAGCCCGGTATATCTTTAATCAACTCATATTCTTCCGCATCCAAATTGGCAGTTTCAACTATTCTTGTAATCGCGTTCTCAGGAATTTTGTAAAGCTTCGTTCTTCTTTTGGCATGACGAGAGAATTTTATGATCACAAATTTTGCCCTTCGTTTTATTTCATACTAAATCTGTCGCATCAAACTCGTTTCATTTAGTTGTTTTCTGATTTCTTTTAATTCGCCTTCCAAATCAGCAATTTTTTCAAAACCTTTATTGCTCCAAATACCTTTGAGACTGCGATTGTTTTTGACGAGCCGTTTCGATGTCGGCAAAATTGACTCGATATACGCTTGAATGCGATCAAGCTCGATATCGGGCAGAAGGGACAATTCTCGCACAATTTCGGTCTTTTTTATTGCAGCAGAATTCATTTTTTATTCTCCAGATTTAAAAACCATTCTGTTTAACCAAGCAACACACGCCAATACACAAGATTCAAGCCGTCGCGCACATCCGGCAGCGCGCGGGCCACGATGACCGACATCGAATAATCGATGTACGAGTCTTTCATCTCTTCTTCAATAAAAACCGGGGTGATTCTGTCGCGTTGGATGTCCATAGTTTGTTAGATAAGTTTTATTTTCTTTCTGATGGTTCGCCTCGCCAAGTTGAAAACTTAGGGCCTTTTTTGTAAGCGGTAGACGCGGTGCGCGTACCAGGGATTTTTTCAATTAGGCCACGCTTTGTTAGCCGATTGAAAATATCCTTCACGATGTAGTCCCCGCTAATGTTGCAGATATCTCTGGCGATCTTATTTCGTATCGTATCGTGCTCTTCGAGATACGTTAGTATGAGCACCTCTGGTGAAGCAAGGGGCTCATGAAGTATTTGAACCAGAAGGGAGTTGTCACGTTCTTCAATAACTGGTACTTTGAGACCCAACTTTCGCATTGCCGAGAAAGCTGTGTTCAGTCCCTCCCCTACATCTTTATTCGGCGGATTGGGGAATTTGTTGAGCAATCTGACGACCGCAGGATTTCTAGCGAAGCGCTCATCAAGAATGTTCTTTATAGTAATATGAGCGGGTAATCGTCCAGGACTCTCTACTTCTACTCGGTTATCAAATACTCGAATGTGAATATCATCAGCTAGACTGTAATCACGATGTATTACCGCATTTGTAATAATCTCATGAAGAGTTTCGGGCGGATATGTAATGCGTTCAAGAGTCTCGTCGCCAAGTTTCTTCATCTCCTCAATGATTCTTGTCGTGATGTCAACAGCATGTCGTATCTGATCATATAGAGAACCTTCCACTGTGAGCGGATCGAAAGCCAACGTTTCTCTTGATCCAATTTTCGATTTTGTGCGATATCTGTAAACTTTGATGCCGCATCGCTTGGGCAGGATTGCTTGTGGTTCTTCGGCAAATAAAAGAACACCAGCTACTGTTGGTCTTCCAGTCCGGATTAATTGTTGTTTTGCCAACCATTGGGCAGGTTCAGCGGTTGGAACCACGCGCAGCATAAACTCAATTATCGGTTTCGACTTTGTCACAATTTCGATTTCAATTGGAACTACCTCCGTCTCAAATGAAGTCAGGCCTTTGATATATTCGAGTTGCTTCATAGCATCTGGAGTTGTAACTTTGAGCTTTTGCGCACCGCGTCGAATATAAGGGTACCCATCAGACGCTCGCTTTATGTCGGCTGTTTTTCGGATTTCAACATGCAGAACAAGTCCTGTTTCTCCGATGCATTTCAGGAAACCATACTGAAAGTCTTTACCCAAAGGAAAAAGCTGTTCAAAGATTTGGAGATGTCCATTAGCAGCTTCAGGATTAGAAAAACCTCTCCAATAACGTTCTTTTGTTGGCCCTCTTTCTTCAATTCCAATATATAGCTCGCCTCCATCGCTGTTGGCAAAAGCTGCGACGGACTCAGTAAGTTTGGCTGGGCTTATATCAATCCGTTTGACATCGAAAAAATGACCTTCGGTTGTGCCTATTAGTAGGTCACGCTGTGTCGTAGTAATCGTTGTAATGTCTATAGGCATGTCAGCAATCTATTACTCAAGTTATTCTGGTTTCAAGCGATACGATTTAGCAGTTCAATAAGCTTTCCCATTTACATATTCAAATTCTAAATATACTTCGCATTATCCTCAATAAACTTCCGGCGCGACTTGGCTTTGTCGCCCATCAATATCGAGAACATTAATTGCCCTATCAAGCAGCCAAAACTCTTTTATCCCGCTTTACTGCCGCCTTTTTTAACGGATGCCGTTTCCGAAATTCTTCAATAACGTCCATCGCAGGCGAATCTAAAATTTCTTCTTGGCACGATTGACATTGCAGCCGATCTAATTTCGGGATAACGGCGCCATCAACGCGCTGATAGGACTTATTAACACGAACCAAAGTCCTTTTGCCGCAAGTTGGACATTTCCAAGCCAGCGCTTGTTCGTGTTGATCTTTTTTAATCGGAGCAACACTCATTACGCTAGTCGTTCCCGCCACTTATGCGGATCTCGGGAGTTATGGAAAACGCAGTAAACCGTTACTGTGTTATCGGCATACTCATAGAAGACTGAGTAAGGAAACCGTCGCACAAGCCCGCGCCGATAGTTCTCATAAATAACCGCATAAATCTCAGGCATGCGACAAATGGTTTGGATGCAAGCATCGACACAACTCAAAAATTCTTCTCCCAAGCCTACACGCCGATACTCATACCAGGCATACGCCTCGCCAAGGTCTTGCTCTGCTTCCGGAGCGATAATCAATTTAACGGCCATAACGGTTGCGAATCCTTCGCTTGACCTCTTCCCAAGAGAGTCCTGAGGCTGGATTAGTCAAAAGATTGGCTTTTCGACGAGCCAACTCTTGCTTTTGCCAGTCATGGACTGGCAAGGCCTCGGGCGTGGCAGCAAGGTCATCCCAGAGATCTTCGACCAATTGAAGCTTTTCAGTCGGACTCAGATCAAATATCGAGGTGAAATTCATGTTCGTCGTAACCATGCTTTTAAACATCCTTATTTAAAAATTTGTTGCAAAATTCAATTTCAGTTTTCACACATCCAAATTCCGCACATACTTCGCATTCTCCTCAATAAACTTCCGGCGCGGCTCGACTTTGTCGCCCATCAATGTTGAGAACACCAAATCGGCTTGATACGCTTCTTCGATGGTGACGAGACGCATCGTGCGCTGCTCGGGGTCCATCGTTGTGCGCCAAAGTTGTTCGGGGTTCATTTCGCCGAGGCCTTTGTAGCGTTGCACGTTCACGCCTTCGGGTTTCTCGAAGCGTTTGAGAAAAGATTCTTTCTCATCGTCGTCGTAGGCGTAAAATTCTTCTTTGCCTTTCGCAATGCGATAGAGCGGCGGCTGCGCGATGTAAATGCGGCCCAGCTCGACGAGCGGCTTCATATAACGGAAGAAGAACGTCAACAGCAGCGTGCGAATGTGCGAGCCGTCCACGTCGGCATCAGACATAATGATGACTTTGCCGTAACGAATTTTGGTCGCATCAAAATCTTCGCCGCCGATGCCGGTGCCGAGCGCGGTGACGATGGTGCGAATTTCTTCATTGGAAAGAATTTTATCCAATCGCGCTTTTTCGACGTTGAGGATTTTGCCTTTGATCGGCAGAATCGCTTGAAAACGTCGGTCACGGCCTTGTTTGGCGGAGCCGCCCGCGGAGTCACCCTCAACGATGTAAATTTCGCAATGTTCCGGATCGGTGATACTGCAATCTGCCAGCTTGCCGGGGAGGCCGGCGCCGTCGATGCCGGATTTGCGGCGGGTCAATTCTTTGGCTTTGCGGGCGGCATCGCGCGCGCGCGCGGCGAGCAAGCATTTTTCCACCACCTTGCGCGCCACCGAGGGGTTCTCTTCAAAATGCGCACTCAAACCGTCGTTGCAAATCGATTCCACGATGCCGCGCACTTCACTGTTGCCGAGCTTGGTTTTGGTCTGGCCTTCAAACTGCGGTTCCGCCACTTTGATGCTCAACACCGCGGTCAAACCTTCGCGCACATCGTCGCCGGTGAGTTGAATTTCATCTTTCTCTTTGATGAGATTGTTTTTCGCCGCGTAAGTATTGATCGTCTTCGTCAACGCCGCTTTGAAGCCGACCAGATGCGAGCCGCCTTCGATCGTGTGAATATCGTTGACATAAGTAAAAATATTGTCATTGTAGCCGTCGTTATATTGCAGCGCCAACTCGACCGGCACGTCGTCGCGTTCGCCGAAAATATAAATCGGCTTCTTCATAATCGCTTCGCGCGCTTCGTCGATATATTGCACAAACTCGACGATGCCGCCTTTGTATTGAAATTTTTCTTCCTTGCCGGTGCGCTCATCGAGAATATTGATCTTCAAATCTTTATTCAGAAAGGCCAGCTCGCGCAAGCGTTCGACCAGCGTATCAAAATTGAATTTCTGCTTGCCGAAAATTTCATGATCGGGATAGAACGTGACTTTGGTGCCGGTGCCTTTGCGCTTGCCAATCGTTTTCACGTCGTGTACGGGAGTGCCGCGCGCATATTTTTGCATGTACACATTGCCGTCGCGCGCGACTTCCACGACCAGCCATTCGGAAAGCGCGTTGACCACGGAAACCCCGACGCCGTGCAAGCCGCCGGAGACTTTGTAAGATTTTTTATCGAACTTGCCGCCGGCATGCAGCTTGGTCATGACGACTTCGAGCGCCGGACGCTTCACCACCGGATGCAAATCCACCGGAATGCCACGGCCGTTGTCTTCAACCGTCACGCTGCCGTCTTTGTTGATCGTCACTTCGATTTTATCACAAAAGCCGCCGAGCGCTTCGTCGATCGCGTTGTCCACGACTTCATTGACGAGGTGATGAAAACCGCGCGTTGAAATATCCCCGATGTACATCGCGGGCCGCTTCCGCACCGGATCGAGGCCTTCAAGAACGGTGATGGTGCCGGCGTCGTATTGTTTCACCGCTTCTTCTTTGGTAATAGCCGCCGCGCCATTTTTGGGCTCCTTGCCATTTTCAGACACAGCTTTATTACGCACTTCTTCTTTAACTTCTACCACAGACGTCTTCTCCTTTGCATCCACTTTTTGAGCCGCAGCCTTGCTGGGCGCTTTGGGTGGAAGAATTTTATCAACAGTGGCCGCCTTTTTCTCCGGCAGTTTGCCGTTGGATTTTTTGGCCACAGGTTTTTCTTTTTTATTTTTAGCTACGGGTTTGGGTTTGGTTTTGAGTGCCATACACACACCTGCAATTTTAAAGCCCGGGTCGGCAGCCGGAATTACAATAACGTGATATCATGAATAAGATTTTTTCCTATCTTTTTGTTGATTTTCTCAATTAGCTCCGCCTTGAGATAATAAAGCTCGTTGCGCCACGCGCTGTTTTCGACTTCGACGATCAGCGCGCCGTCGCGCACGTCACGAGCTTGGGTGTGGCTGGCGATTTGCTCGCCGGCCACTTCCGCCCAGCAATTGACGGCGTCAAATTCTTTTACGCGCTCGGCGAGGCCGTATTGGTGCAAAAGCTCCGCCAGCACGTCGCCGACTGTACGCGGCCGTTTCGACATGGTTAATTCATCAATTTATGCGCTCGACCATTCCAGCGGTTATCCGAAACTTGGCCGCCTCGCGCAACGACGCATCGGAAATCAGCGACACCGCGGAAATAAACAACTGTCCTTTTCCAGCAAAATGTTGAACACATTGCTGCGCGCGGTGTTCATCCAACTCTGAAATCAAATCATCCAACAGAATGATCGGCGCGGTGTTCAGTTTTCGTTTTAAATATGCGGTCTCCAGCATTTTCAAGGCCATGATCGCGGATTTATGCTCGCCGCGCGAGCCGAAGCGGCGCAGATCCATGCCGGTGATGCTCAATTCCAGATCGTCGCGATGCGGGCCGACCAGGGTTTGGCCGCGCTGCTTTTCGCGCCCGCGATATTCGCCCAGCCGCGCCAGAAATTTTTCCGGCGTGATCTCGTCGATTCGCAAGTGGTCGAATTGACTGCGATAGGCGAGCTGCAGCAAATGGGAGGACGCCGCAATGTGCGCATAAGCTTGCTGCAAGAGATCGGCGCTTTCCTGCGCGAATTGAAAACGAGCCTGAATAATTTTACATCCATATAACGCCAACGATTCGTCCCATGCCGTCAACGTTCGATTGGCCGCATTGGTTTCACCAGCATGCAATTGCGCCAACAAGGCGTTGCGTTGGCGTAATATGCGGCTGTATTCTTGCAAGTCGGCGAGATAAACAGGCGAACCCTGGCTTAGCAACATATCCACAAATCGCCGGCGCTCCGCCGGCGCGCCCGCGGTAATGCGGTGGCTTTCCGGCGAAAAAAGCACGACGGGAATTTTTCCAACCAGCGCGGCGTGACGGCTCAACCGTTTGCGATCAAAACTAATTTGCTTCGGCTGCTCGCAACGGTAGATCATCGTGACTAAATGCTCGGTGCCGAGTTCATCAATATACTCGCCGACAACTTCGCCGGTATCCGCATTGAAAGACAACAACTCTTGATCGGCGCTCGTCCGGAAACTGCGGGTGAGCGAAAGGCAGTGAATGGCTTCCAAGAGATTGCTCTTGCCCTGTGCATTCGCGCCGCAAAAAAAATTCGTCGCTGCCGAAAAATCCAACTCCACCTGCGCATAATTGCGAAAATTCAATAACCGGAGCTTACGGAGAATCATGCAAACTTTTAGAACATAGAAAATGGATGATTGCAGATCGTCGCGCCGCCATTATCTCGATCATCTCTCCTCGATTTTCAAGCTTTACGCCGGCGCGTCATTGAGGCGAATCGGCATGAGCAGCATCATGTGATGTTCGCCTTCTTTTTGTTGTACCGGCTCGACGATGGCGGCGCTGCCGGGGTCTTTCAAGCGGATCAGGACTTCTTCGCTATCCACGTGACGCAGAATTTCCTGCACGTACTGCGCGTTGTAACCGATGTCCATCGCTTTGCCGTCGTATTGCGCCGCCAGCGTTTCGCGCGCTTCGCCGCCGACTTCGACGTCTTCTGCCGAAATGGTGACTTGGCCGGGCGCGAGGCTCCAGCGAATTTGATGCGTGATTTGATTCGCAAAAATTGCGGCGCGCCGCACGGTGGAAGAGAGCATATCGCGATCAATGTGCATCGTCAGTTCATTGTCGCTCGGAATGACGCGCTCATAATTCGGAAATTGGCCATTAATCAGCTTGCTGTAAATGGTCGTGGCGCCCAAGCGGAAGGTGAGGTGATTTTCGCTCACGGCGATTTCAAGCAACTCGGATTGATCGGAATTGCGTGTCAGCATTTGCAGCGCCTTCGTCGGCATGATCGCTTGCAGCGTCCCGGTTTCCTGCTTCACAAATAACGCGTCGGGTTTCGCCTCGGCCGCCGGGGCGGTATAATTTTTATCGGTAATTTTCGCCAACCGATGGCCGTCCGTTGCCACTAACCGCAATTCCTGGGGGCGCAGTTCCATCAGCACGCCCATCAACGTGGTGCGCAACTCATCGCTGCTCACCGCGAAAACGGTTTTGTCGATCATGCGCAGAAAACGCGGGGTGGGGTAGCTGATCTGTGACACGAACGATTCACTCGCAATGTGCGGATACTCTTCGCTCGATTCGCCCGCGAGTTTGTAATTGCCTTTCTCGGTTGCCAACATCACCCGATTGCTCTTTTCGGTTTCCACGGTTATCGGCAAATCCGGCAACTCACGAATAATATCAAAGAGCCGCTTGGCTGGAATCGCAATCGTACCGTCTTGCTCGCCGCGCACGTTGAGAAAAGTAATAATCGATACTTCCAAATCGGTGCCGGTGAGCCGCAGACGCTGTCCATCCAATTCAAATAAAATATTGGTCAGCACCGGAATGGTCGTTTTAACGGGAACCACGCCGATGATGCGCTGGAGGCACTGAAACAATTCTGTTTTATTGACCACAAATTTCATTTTCCTATCCTCCGTGCAATGTTGTTGAAACGGCTTTCGTGACGCAACGAAATTTCGCGATTAATTTGTTTTATTTCAGAGTCACATAAGGTGATATAAATTTAGTTATTTTTACTTATTTAATCAAGTAGAATCTATTTATAATAAGGGCGGTGGATATGTGGATAGAAACAGGTTTTTCTTTGCGTTGCAACAAGCAATCCTATAATTATTCGACATTTGTCAGCCGTCACTATTTTTCAAATTTATGTAATTTTGTGTGCGCAGTGTGTTAGTAAACTGTGAACAAGAGCGGAACGAACCATTACAAATTTTAATACCAGTAGATTTGAACACTTCGTCAACATGAATTCACGGCTATTAACATTTGTGTGTGGGTAAGCATATTCCACAACCTGTAGATTTAAACACTTCTTAAATGACTGGTGCGACTGGCGTTTTTTGGGGCCGGACAATGTATCAAGGCGAGACGGCAAGGTGATCCGAATAGAGTAAAATAAAAAGGGACACAGCGCGCGAAACCGTGTCCCTTTCTTTGGGGTAGGTGTCCCGACTTCCTTATTACAAAAAACATAATAAGAAAAATCGGGATGGAAGTATATTGGATGATGGGGTAGCCGAGAGTGTGGCCGGTATTTTTATAACTCGATGTAGTAACTCCCATCGCCATTTTTTCCAATGTTGCCAGTGACCATGATGAATTCTGGCGAGGTCTTTTCCAGCATTTTCAGCGCCTTTTCGGCGCTGCTGGTGTGCCGAAACTTGTAGCCCTGTGCATGTTCCAGCACATTGCAAATCAGGTCCTCATGTTCGACTCGGCCAAATAGTAAAATCTCTTTCAATGGTGTACTCCTTCCAGGCGTGGCCTGCTCGCAGCTCACAGTAAAAATCATTCGGAGTCCGGCTTTCGTTTAGATCCATTAAAGAGAGTCGGTTACGTTTCAAAGAGCACTTGCCTGTGCGGTAAAATCTATTGCGAATGACGTGCCAGCACAATAGAAGATAATCTAAAAAGTATAAATTCTTGTTTTTTAAACAAAAGGAGTGCGCGGCAGGAATGGATTTAAATCTTACAAAAAATGAACAATCTGTCTCATTTGTAGACAGTGTATTGTTGTGAAACGACGCTTTGTTTTTACCGAAAAATCAATTGTGGTGCACAGATGAAATGAGAACCTCCTGAAAATAGGAGGTAGCATTGCGGCATTCGCTGATGATAGTGCCTCACCTTATTCTATGGAGTGGAATAAAGTGAGGCATTTTTGAGCGTTTTCTGCAATCCAGATTTTCATGGGTACTTTCGTATTACCGCAATTGATTTAAAGAATGCGGCGCGGCGTGTTACATTTTTGTTTTTTCGTGCCTCAGCGCGTTGTGAGGAGGATGAAGTAAAATTAGGATGAAGGACAGAGTTCCAACAAACTGAAAGGATTCAGCCATGTGCCGTATCTGGGTTATGCCCTGTTTCAATTTATATCATCTGTTATACGGAAAATTAGTTACTGCTTTGTTATTTACCGCAATGTTTCTTGCGTGCAGCTTGCCTCCTAAACCGCGTTTCATCAATAAACCAACCCAACCGGAGCGTGCGCCAACGGCCAAGCCAGAAAGGTCACAAGAAAAAAAGCGCGATTTTCCTCCACGTGCGTCTAATGCCGCGAATCAAAAAAACACCGTCACATCGGCGGCCATCCGAGTTAAAACAACGCCGGAGTTGATGGAAGGCAAAAATTTTGATGAACGGCTCTTATCTGCACTCGGCGTTTTTCTGAATGCGCCCTATGAACTTGGCGGTGTCACACCAGAGGGGGTTGATTGTTCCGGCTTGGTTCAATCCGTATTTGCCGCCGCCTGTGGTCTTGAGTTGCCGCACAACGCTGCTTCCCAGAGCCGATTGGGCGTCACCATAGCTGAAGCTGATTTACGCCTGGGTGATCTCCTTTTTTTTGAAACCAGTAATGGCCGTCGGCGTTTTATTAGTCACGTCGGAATTTATTTAACCAAGCGGCGTTTTGCCCACGCCAGCACGAAAGCAGGCGTCATCGTTTCCAGCCTCGACGAAGCGTATTGGCGCCGGCGCTACGCCGGCGCCCGGCGTTTGCTCGAGCGCCCATAATTTTTTCGCCAAACTTGCATTTGAATTTCTTTGGTTGTAAATTAAAAGCGCTTGCAGATGATGAATGGTTTTATTATGGTCTATAATTCTGAGAGGAGGAGTATATGGCAAATGCAACAAAACAGTCCGGCGGACTTTTAGTTGATGTGGCCGAAGTGCAAAAGGCGTTAGCCGCGGAAAAGCTTGATGGCTGGCTGATCTACGATTTTCATCATATCAATGCCGTGGCGCGCGAGTTGTTTGATTTTGGCGGCGGCCACATGGTGACGCGGCGCTGGTTTTATCTTATTCCGGCGCAGGGCGAGCCGTTTTTGTTAGGCCACAAAATCGAGCAGGCGAATTTTCCGCCTCTGCCCGGCCGCGTCGTTTATTATGCCGGTTGGCAGGAATTGCATCAGCATTTGCGCGAGTTATTAAAAAGCACCGGCAAGTCCCATCCGCGTTTGGCGATGGAATATTCGCCGCTGAACGATGTGCCCACCGTGGCTTATGTCGACGCGGGCATGATTGAGTTATTGCGCTCGTTCGGTGCGGAAATCGTTTCTTCCGCCAACCTCATACAGTTCTTTCAAGCGCCGTGGGACGCCGAACAACTGCAAAGTCATATTGCCGCCGCAAAAATCTTGCATGCCACCCAACAGCAGGCCTTCAAAAAAATTGAAACGGCCTTGCAGATAAATCAACCGATTAACGAATACGACATCCAGCAATTCATTAAAAACCAAATTATCGCCGGCGGCGCGATGAGTGAAGATGACCCGATTGTCGCCGTTAATGCGAATGCCAGTAATCCGCATTACGCGCCGACCGTGAGTCATAACAGCCCGATTCGCAAGGGCGACGTTATTTTACTCGATCTGTGGTGCAAAATGAAAACGCCGCGCGCGGTTTATGCCGATATCACCTGGATGGGTTATGCCGGATTAAACGTTCCCGCTGAAGTGCAAGCCGTTTTTCAAACCTTGACTGCTGCGCGCGACCAGGCCGTTGAGTTTTTGCGCCAGCAATTTGCCGCCGGCCACGCCGTGCCGGGTTATCGCGTTGATGAAATTGTGCGCCAACATATTACCCAAGCCGGGTACGGCCAGTATTTTTTTCATCGCACCGGCCACAGCATTGGCACCAGCGTGCACGGCAATGGGGTCAATATGGACAGTTATGAAACCCGCGATTCGCGCCACATTATTCCGCGCGTCGCGTTCTCGATCGAGCCGGGAATTTATCAGCCCAAGTTCGGCATGCGCACGGAGATTGATGTTTACTTTGGCGAAAACGGCCCGGAAGTCCACACGCCCGCGCAGGCGGAAGTGGTGAAGCTGGCGGTGTAAGATTTAAACAAGAACAACGATGCTCCAAACCCCATCGATCACCACCTTTCGGTGTGAAGAATGCAATAAAAATTTTTGGCCGGAAAACGGCGGCCGCTGCGACCAATGCGGCCGTTTTCTTTGTGCACGGCATTTATTCGGTTGGAAATTCTGGCGTGCGTCGACGGCGTCAACTCCTACCTGCCAGCGCTGCCGGCAAGCGGAATCCGGAAAAAAACACGCCGGCGGCAATCCCTCCAGCTAAGACACGTCGTGATTGGTTTAAGCAATATGAATGAGTTGAAAAAGGGCGCCGAAATCGAATTACAAATTGAATCGCTGGCGTTTGGCACCAAAGGCGTTTCGCGCGTGGACGGCTTTGTGGTTTTTGTGGAAGAAGCCTTGCCGGGCCAACGATTGCGCGCGCAGATTTTTAAAAAGAAGAAGGGCTATGCCGAAGCGCGCACGCTCGAGATTCTCCAGCAATCGCCCGCATTTGTTCCGCCGCGCTGCCGCCATTTTGCGGATTGCGGCGGATGTTTGCTGCAAAATTTGGATTATCCGGCACAACTTTCTTCCAAAGAACAGCAGGTCAAAGAGCTGCTGCAGCATATCGGGGGGATCGCCGAGCCGCCGCTGGCGCCGGTCATCGGCGCGCCGGAGATTTTTTTCTACCGCAACAAAATGGAATTTTCGTTTTCGCGCCAGCGCTGGCTTACCCGCGAAGAAATAGCGCAAAACGAAATTACACTGGCCAAAAATTTCGCGTTGGGCTTGCACACGCGCAATCGTTACGATAAAACTTTGGCGATCGAAGAGTGCCATCTGCAATCCCCGGTCAGCAATCAAATTCTTGCGATCGCACGCGCCTTTACCGAAAAGCACGAGTTGTTGCCGTACACCACTTTTGGTCACACCGGGTTCTGGCGGTTTCTGGTTATTCGCGAGGGCAAAAAAACCGGCGAAGTGATGGTCAATATCGTCACTGCCGAGGTTTCCGGTGGCCGCGCCGCCGTGGAGCAACTCGCCGCCAGATTGCGTGCGGAAATTCCGCAACTCACGACGATTGTGCACAATATTAATCGTTCCAAAGCGCAGATTGCCTTCGGCGATGAAGAGATCGTCTTGCACGGCCCGGGTTTTATTCGCGAGCGCATTGGCGCTTTTCTTTTTCAGATTTCGGCCAATTCTTTTTTTCAAACCAACACGCTCGGCGCGGAGAAGCTTTATGAACTCGCGCGTGATTTTGCCGGGCTAACCGGCGCGGAAACGGTTTTTGATCTTTATTGCGGCGCCGGGACGATTGCGATTTTTATTTCGCCGCAAGCGAAGCAAGTCGTCGGGTTTGAAATCGTGCCGCAGGCCATTCACGATGCGGGCGTAAATTGCCATTTAAATGACGTGGATAATTGCACGTTTGTGCTCGGCGACCTGAAAGATGAGTTGGCGCAGACGCCGCTACTGATCAAGCGCTGGGGCCGGCCGGACGTGATCATTGTCGATCCGCCCCGCGCCGGCATGCACCCCAAAGTTGTGCAAAAAATCATCGAACTTTCGCCGCGCCGCATCGTTTATGTTTCTTGTAATCCCAGCACGTTTGCGCGAGACGTCAAAGAATTGGCGCTGGCTGGCTATCAATTAAAAAAAGCGCAACCGGTCGACATGTTTCCGCACACCAGCCATATTGAAGTCGTGGGAGTTTTGGAAAAATGAGATTTAAATTTTGGCGCTTGGCTTTCGGACCCGGCGCCGACAGGGCGGCCGTTTCCCGCCGATGGTTTTTGCGCGCCGAGAAAAATATTTTTTGCACCGGCGTTTTATCCATTCTGTTGTGGGCACTGCCGAACGGCTGCTCGCTGGCAAAAGATTCCACTGCCGTGCGCATGAAAATTCATTCTTTGCAAACGCATCCCGGCAGCGATGAGATTGCCGTGGTGCTGACGGATGAAAGCGGGAAAAAATTTTTGCCGATCGCGGTCGGTGGCGATCAAGCGCTTTCCATCCAGTTGGGCCGCGATGGGCGCACGATCAAGCGTCCGCTCACGCATGATTTGATTGCGAACATTTTGAAATCCCTGAATGTGGAAGTGGAACGCATCGTCATCACGGATTTGCGTAACGACGTTTATTATGCTGAAATCGCGTTGCGGCAAAACGGCCGCACCCACCGGCTGGACTCGCGGCCCAGCGATGCGATTGCCCTGTCTTTGCGTGTAAAAGCGCCGATTTTTGCCATGCCGCATTTGCTCAAACCGATTGAAGATTTGTCCGAGGAAGAGCAAGGAGAGCCCACTTCCACCGAGGCGACGGGCTGGGGCATGCGAGTACAACCGTTGACCGAAACGTTGGCGGATTTTTTTGGACGCCGTGAAGGGGTGTTGGTGGCGGATGTCGAGGGGCAGAGTCCGGCGGCGCAAAGCGGCATTCAAGCCGGCGATATTATCTTGCGCATTAACAAAGAAGAAATTCGCGATCTGGAGATTTTCTTAAAAGCCGCGACCCAAGCGAATAGCGGCGACGTGGAAATCGGCGTGTTAAGAGGCGATCAAAATTTAATATTGAAGATCAAAAATTAATGAAATGTTTTTTATTCCCCCGAGCCTTCGAGAAAACCCCTGATTAGGCAATCCCCAAAGCTAAACCGAGAGACACAAAGATTCTTTTTATGGCGCAGTTGGTGCTGTTTTTTTCAATCCCAAGAAACTCCAATCCTGGCCGGATTGCCAGCGAATTAGGCAGAGAAACAGCACGGTCGCCAATCCCACGGGCAGCGTGAAGGTCAAAACGCGCCAGGCGCCGACGAGCAACCCCAACAGATTTTCCGGCAGCATCGAGCGATAGAATAGGAGAAACGCCAATTCCGCGCCGCCGGTGCCGCCGGGCGAGGGAACGATTTTCATCAGCATGAACACCAGCCATTGCGACGCAAAAAAATTAAACGGATCAACCGCGTAATGCAGTCCGGCAAGCAAGACCGTTAACATGCTGAAGCGGCAGCCCCAATGCAACCCCGACAATAAAACCGTTGCCACGAAACGCCAGCGGCCCTGCGCCAGCATCAACCGCAGGGTTTGTTTGGCAACCACCAATTGATGTCGCGCTTCCTTTTTCCAGCCTCTCATGCGTTCCCGCCACGATGCCGGCACTAGTTTCCAGGCCAGCCGGGCGGCGAGGAATATTCCCAGCACGCCGATAAGAATAAAACTGAGATTGCGACTGCCGGTTAAATTTTGTTCACGAATAAGGCGCAATATTTTTTCGAGTGCCACGCCGTTTACCACATCGGAAGATAACAGCAAAGCCAGCGGCAGGGCAAGCATAAAAAAAATTATATCTTCTAACGCATTGATGGCCATGATCGAGCTGGCGACGCCCGGGGCCATGCCGCGCGAGATCATCCAACCGAGTTTCGCGCCGCTGCCGCCAATCGCGGCGGGCGACAGCGCCGAGGCCATCTCTGTGGCCAGCGTCATGCGAAACACGTCGCTGAAACGCTCGCGTTTATTCAGAAAGCGCAACCAGATTTGCACCCGCAACGTATCGACGAGCCACGGCAAAAACACCATGCCCACTAACGCTAAAATACAAAGCCACGGAAAGCTGCTGAAAGCATTGAGCGCCGAGCTATCAACCGTAAAAGCCGAGTACGCGACACTGATCAACAATCCACAACTAAGCACAAAAATAATTCGCATGATTTCCTAACATTGAATGATTTAGCCGATCAGCAACTTTCATCAAGAATGCCCGCAAGGCCGCGACAAAAGGTTGCGAGAATGGTTTACCATTGTACAAGACGGCGTAGTCGCTGCGGAATAATTTTATGTCACTGTTCAATTGTAGTCCAATTTGTCTCAGTGGCGAACATATTGACTGCGTGCATTCTTTTAAGCATCTAAATTGTACAATTCGTATGCCGTTTCTATTATTGTGAACACGTGATCAATAGTACCGGTTAGGTGCAAAACGGTTAAGATGGCGGGAATGAGTGGCGGGTAAACGACAAACCGGTTGCCGTGTTTTAAATGGCCGGCAACCGGTGGGGCCAGTTCTTCTACATCAATTTAATCTTCTTAATTATTTTCTTCAGTCCGCGGCCAAATTTTTTCGGTTGAATGCGAATGTGACGCGATTCGCCCTCGCCTTCGGAAAAGGATTCAATACTGTCGATTGCTTTTAAAACATTGTGTACGATAAAACGCTCGTAACTGCTCATCGGCGGCAAGTCAATTTCAGTGTCGGTTTCGACCGCACGTTTCGCTTGCTCTTCGGTCCACTTGGTTAAATTGGCGATGGGAAACACCCACAACACTTGCTCTTCGCCGTTGCCGCGATAGGTTTTGGTTTCAAAGGCCGGTTTTAGCCGCTCAAAAAAACGATGCACTTGTTTGCGCTCGACGGCATTCAAGTTGGGCAACTGCACCGGATGAATCGCGTCGTTTAGTTTTTGTTGCGTCTCGTGAAGCAATTCGGTAATCCGGGGATCATCTTCGGTGCGCTGATAACCACCGTCGCCGGAAGGTCGATAGCGGCCGGAACGATGCTGCGGCCGCCCGCCCCGGCGATCGCCGCCGCGCCCGCGATTATCTCGGCGTGGGCCGCCGCGATCAAATCGTTTGCGATCCGGTCTCTCGTCGCCCCGATGCTCCGAGCGTTTTGAGTCTCCGGATGTCGTCAAGTCTTGCTCGGATGCATGAAAATCGTGTTGCGGGTTTTCGTCTTGCTCTCTCTCGTCGATCATAGTCTTTTCCTCTTGAATTTATTTTCCTTGCGAGGCTACGCCCTTGGGCTGCGCCCGTTGGGCTACACCCGATGGGCTGCGCCGATGAAGCTACATCCGTTGCGCGATTCTTTCTGCAAACAACGTCGGCATTCCGGAGAAATCGCCGTTGCTCATGAAAAGAATCACATCGCCTCGCGCAATATGTTGAATAATGAAATTAGCCATTTCATCGCCGGCCGGCACCACGTCCGTCGGCTTGCCGCCGCGACGAATGCCGGCGACGACGTTTTCGAGTGACAGCCGCTCCGCTTCCGGCACTTTATCGGGGCGGTGCATCGGCGCAAACACGATACGATCCGCCGCGGCAAAGGCGCGAATATACTCCTCCTCAAAAACCTTGCGCTTCGTGCTCGCCGTGCGCGGCTCAAACACGGCCCACAAACGGCGATTGGGATAGCGTTGCTTCACGCCGCGCAATGTTTCGCGGACTTCCGTGGGATGGTGCGCAAAATCATCCAGCACGAGCAAATCATTTTCGTTGTAGCGTATTTGTAAACGCCGCCGCACCCCGCGAAAGGTGCGAAAGGCGGCGCCGATTTTTTCCGGTGCGACGCCGAGTTGGGTTGCGGCCGCAAAAACCGCCGTGGCATTGTTCACGTTATGTTCGCCCGCCAATGGAATGAACAGCGGGCCGAATTTTTCTTTGCCATGTTCGATGAAAAACGTATTGCCTTCAGCTTGTACCTCCGTGATGATCGGCCGCCACTCGGCTTCCGCATTGACGCCGAACGTCAGCACTTTGCTGAAAGCCCGGGGCAACATTTCACGCACGATTGGATCGTCGCTGCAGGCAATAAGATAGCCGTTACGCGGAATAATATTGATCAGCCGGCGAAACGCGGTTTTGACTTCATCGAGATTTTTAAAAATATCGGCGTGATCGTATTCAATGTTATTGAGAATCACTAAATTCGGCAAGTAATGAAAAAATTTCGAGCCTTTGTCGAAAAAAGCTGAATCGTACTCGTCGCCTTCCAATACGAAGGGACGCCCGGCGCCGAGCTTGAATCCCTGTTCAAAATTTTCCGGAATGCCGCCGATGAAAAAGCTTGGATCGAATCCCGCGCTTTCCAGCGTCCACGCCAGCAGGCTGCTCGTCGTGGTTTTGCCGTGCGTGCCGGCCACCACGCAGGAATATTTGCCGCGAATGAAAAATTCTTTCAGCGCTTCCGGCAGCGAGTAATAGCGCAGGCCGTTGTCGAGCATGTACTCCACTTCCGGATTGCCGCGCGACATGGCGTTGCCGACGATCACCGTCTCCGGATGCGGCTGCAAGTGGCTCGCGTCGAATCCTTGATGAACGGGAATTTGTTGCTGCTCTAAAAACGTGCTCATCGGCGGATAGACATTGAGATCGGAGCCGGTAATTTTATGACCCCGCTGCTTGAGCATACCCGCCAGCGCTGCCATGCCGGTCCCGCAAATGCCGATGAAGTGAATGTGTTGTGACACAAGCGTTTTTGCTTTCTTTTATGTTTCACTAATTAAAAACGCAATGGAAAGGCCTAACTGCATGAGCACTTGCTCAAATTCCACTTGCCGCGCCCAGTCAATATTTTGTTTGAGTATATTCACCCAATCCT
>CAZVZZ010000022.1:0-3612 GCA_964631505.1 uncultured Cytophagia bacterium | reverse complement strand
AATTCCACTTGCCGCGCCCAGTCAATATTTTGTTTGAGTATATTCACCCAATCCTGTTCGAGGCTGACAACTGGTGTTTCAATGATGCGCCCAAGCTCGGCCGGCGCTTGATTGCGGGCCGAATGTGTATTGGCGAAAAAAGTATGCGCTCCGCGCAGAAAAATGAATGTGGGCACTTTTTCAATTTTAAAGGCTTCAGCAAATCCCGTTGCCTCTTTTTTGGTGCGATCCAGCCCGAATAACTTAGCTGAAATATTGTTGTTCTTGATAAGCTCGAGTGTCGTGAAAAAGTGTGGCAGCTCGCGTTTGCTGTCGCTGCACCAAGTGCCGAAAAAAATTAAAACCGTCAGCGGCTCGTCATAACAACGCAAGAGCTGCAGCGCGCTTGCCTGCGGTTGATAGGCGCCAGGAAGCGGCAAAAATTCCGGCGCGACTTTATATAACGAATCCGGCTGCAGCCAGCCGCGCTGGTAAATTTCATCATCGCGGTTTTGCGCAAAGCCGGTTGCCGCAAGCAGAAAAAGGAAAAGGCTAACTTGATAAATCCGTCGCATAAAACTTCCTGTTTAATCGAAACTGCGTGGCCGGCGAATCGACAGCGTGTCCAATGGCAGCGCGTTACGAGGCTTGGGCAGTTGCGGCGTAAAGGCGCGCTGCTCGGTGACCCCGGCGCTCGTAATGGTCAGCATTTCGACTTTGCCGAGTTGCCCGAAAGTACCGAGGTTTTTTCCGGCTAAGATCAATGTTACCCGTCCGCCGGTACTAATGCGGAGATTAAATTTCTCCTTTGCCGAATAAGTTTGCGTTGCGCCGGCTTTGTGCGTCGTCAAGGTGGTGTCACGGCCGTCCGTCACCACGCGCAAACGGGTTTGATTTTCAAATTGGGTAAGCAAGAGCAGGCCCGGAGGGGGCGGCGTTGGCGGCGCCACTTGCGTTTCGGCAACTTTTTGTGCCTGTTGCGAAACTTCGGTGAATGGTGTTTCCGTTAGTTGTTTTGGATCTTCAACCTTGGAGATTTGCGTTTCTTGCTCAGCGGGTGCCGTCGCTGCCGGTTTCTCGCTCGAGCCGGACATGATAAAAACCAATAATGTCAATACTAAAACAATACCAAGCCCGAGGGCAATTTCTTTAAGATACGGCAACGTAAAGGGCTTGGTGATGGCGACCGGCGTTGTGGCGAGAGTTTGCGGTTTTAATTTAACGTCGATCCTGGTCAAGGGGCGCTCATCGGATTTTTGCCGTTTCACTTCCGCCGTCTGTTGCTGTTCCAAGCGCAAGGTTTCGTCGCCGGCTTCTTTTTCACGCCATTGCCGGATGAGCGACTCTCCGTTCAACCCGACATATTGCGCAAATGTTTTGATGAAGGCTGTGACGTATGGCCGCGGCAAAAAATCAAACTGTCCGTTTTCTATTTTTTGCAAATGGCCGAGCTGAATGTGGGTGTGATGAACAATTTCCTCAAGCGGAAGACCCTTTTCCAGGCGCGCTTGTTGAAGTTTTGTTCCGATTTCTTTCATAGACCGCTCTTCCCTAGGATTCGATAAAATTTTTCGTCTCAGCGCGGCGGCGCATAAAAAGCGCGCAGCGTGAGATAAAACCGCGTCAATGGAAAACCGACGACGTTATAAAAACAACCGTTAATCCGTTCGGCAAAAACCGCGCTGAGATCCTGTATGCCGTACGCGCCGGCTTTGTCCATGGCCTCGCCGCTCTGGACGTACGCGGCGATTTCCGCATCTTCGAGTGCGCGAAAAGTCACCTCCGTCATTTCAACGGCGGAGACGCAGCGATTGGACGGCCGGTCAAAAATGGCAAAGCCGGTGAAGACGCGATGGGTGCGATTGGACAGACGGCGCAGCATCGCGTGGGCTTCCGCCTCCGATGCGGGTTTACCGAGAATTTCTTTTCCCAACACCACGATGGTATCGGCGCCGATGATCATGCCGGTCGGAATTTCAGCGGCAACGGCGCGCGCTTTGCGTTCGGCCAATTCGACGGCATATTCCGCCGGCGGTAAGTTTTCCGTAAGGTTTTCATCAATGGCACTGGGGCGAACGGCAAACGCAAGCTCGAGTTTCGTCAAAATTTCGGCGCGGCGCGGCGATGCCGAGGCAAGAATGATCGGTTTGTCCGGCAAGAATAAGGGCAACGTCATAATTCGTTAAACGTAATCCGTAAAACGTAACACGTGAAACGTAACTTGCACAGCGGATTCATTTACGTTTTAGCGGGCAGACTTTCCAGCATAAAAGTAACTGGGCCGTCGTTGTGAATTTCGACCAACATCATGGCGCCGAACAGACCCTCGGCCACGCGAATCGGAAAGCGCCGCATTTCCTGCACGAAAAATTTGTACAGCGGTTCGGCAATTTCCGGGCGCGCGGCTTCTTCAAAACCGGGACGGCGACCTTTGCGCGTGTCGCCGTACAGCGTGAATTGTGAAATTACCAGCGCCCCGCCGCCGGCCTCGAGCAGCGAACGATTGAACTTGCCGGCGTCATCCTCGAAAATGCGCAGATGGACGCATTTCTCCGCGAGATAGCGCGCCTCGTTTTCCGTATCGCCGTTGCGGATGCCGAGCAGAATCACCAACCCGTTTTCAATCGCGCCGACGATTTTTCCCTCGACCGCAACGGAGCCTTTGCTAACTCGCTGAACAAGTGCGCGCATACTGGTTGTTGGTTGCTCGTAGCTGGTTCTGTACGGTGAAACTACTGTCCAAAATAAATCGCCGCGAGTCCGATTAACATATCTGCTTTGAGTGCGGCGCTGATTTGCCGCAGGTGCGGCGGCGTGGGATTTTTCCACAATCCGTAAATAGCGAAAATCACAATGGGATCAACGCCGAGCAGGATGATCCAAAAATAAGCTTGGTTGTAAAGCGTGAAACCCGCCGGCGCGAGTGTGACAAGCAACAGCAGAACCAACGCGATGGTCGCCGCGATTTGCGCCGCTAGCAGGCCGTAGGCCAACGGCAACGTGCGCGCGTTCACAACGCGGTCGCCGTTTTGATCTTCGATATCCTTAATCACCTCGCGGCCAAAGTGCAAAAGAAACGCAAACACCGCCGGGAAAATTCCGGCGCGCCAATCGCTGGACCATGGACTCGTTGCACGAACGGCGTTCGTCGCCATTTGCAACAAGCCGGCTTCTGCGGCCAATGTCGCGTAAACAAATGCCAGGGCTGTTGCCAGGCTGACCGCCAGATTGCCGGATAGCGGCAGACGTTTCAATTTCCAACTGTAAACCACGAGCAAGAACGAAGTTGCAACCGCAATGAGCGCGGCAATCCTATTGATAAATATACTAAAAAAAATTCCGCAAGCAAATAAAAATATCGCGAAGGCTTTGGCGGCGGCGGGCGAAAGCCGGCCGGAAGGCAGGATGCGTTGCGGCCGGTTGATGCGATCAATTTCGAGATCAAAAAAGTCATTGATCACATTTGCCGCAGCGGTGATGGACACGGTGGAGAGAACGGCGTATGCAATTGGCGCGGTGAAATGAAACGGCTGCACGAGACTGGCGGCCACTAAAATCGATAGTCCGGCGATGATGACATTCAAAGGACGGGTGATGATGAAGAGCGCGGCGAAAAGTTGCATTAAATGTAAA
>CAZVZZ010000021.1:12317-22532 GCA_964631505.1 uncultured Cytophagia bacterium | reverse complement strand
TTCTCGTTACCGGCGTGCCGCGCAGCGGCACCACCGCGGTCGGGCAAATGTTGTCATTAGCCGCCAGCGCCGGCGCGTTGCACGAGCCGTTCAATTATCATTCCGGTTTGCGGCACATCGCGAATTACTTCGAGGTTCCTGGAACGGCGACCTTCTCGCTCGCGCAGTTCGATCAAACTGTGGTGCAAATCAAAAAACTGGCGCTGGCGTTCAAAACCGGAATTTTCCCTTCCGATCACGGCTGGCGGCGCGCGGTGAAATACGTCGTTGGCGCGCGGCCGCTGAATTCGTACCGCCGCTTGCGATTGCTGCCGAATTTGCACACGATTATTTGGAAAGATCCACTCGCGTGTTTTGCGGCGGATCGGGCCGCACAACAACATCAGGTCGAAGTGCTCGTGACGTTGCGCAATCCGTGGGCGGTCGCCGGCAGTTTCAAACGGATGGACTGGGCTTTTGATCTTGCTGATCTCACCGCCCGTTTGCAGCAGATAAACTTATCCGTAACCGCTGCGCCCGCCGGTGATGAAAAAAATGTGCATGCTTCGGTAAGCAATGGAATCGTGTTATGGAGCATGGTGTATTCGACATTGGCGCAATGGGCGCAAACCAATCCGCGGTTGCATTTCGTTAATCTCGATGACGTGGTCGATGATCCGCTGGGAACTTACGCGCGGCTGTATAAACTGCTCGGCCTGGCTTGGAACGAGCGCGTCGCCGCGAAAATAAAAAAGTATTATCGCAACGAATCGCAGCGCAGCGCACCGAAAGCCAAACAGGCGCATGACGCCGGCCGCAATATTGCCGAGGTCAACAAATATTGGCGCGGCTACCTCACCGAACCGGAAAAAGAATTTGTGCGCCAGATCACAGAAGCCCAATGGGAAAAACTTCAAAGCCGCTGTGTTTAAGAATGAAATCAATGACGCCCGCTAGAATAAAAATATTTCGCGCCGGATTTTTTGCCGCCCTGCTCATTGCCGCCGCGAATTTATCGCTCGCGCAAAACTCGCGCCCGAATATTCTCGTGATCATCACCGACGATCAGCGGTTCGACACGATTAAAGATTACATGCCGCGCACGCAGGCGAGAATTTTTAACGAAGGCATGAGCTTCGCCAATGCTTACGCCACCACGCCGCTGTGCAGCCCCAGTCGCTCCAGCATTATGACCGGCATGTATGCCTCGCGTCACGGCGTGCGCAACAATGATTCGACGCTCAAAGTCACGACATTGGTGCCGCGCCTGCAACGGGCGGGTTATTACACCGGCCTGGTTGGGAAATATCTCAACTCCGAAGACGCCACGCCCAAAGCCGGATATGATCACTGGATCGGCATGCCGGCGCTGGGAAACTATACCAACCCGCGTTTGAATGTCAACGGCGTTTGGACCGACCATCAAGGTTATCTCACTTATTTGCTGCGGGATTATGCCATTGCCTTTTTTAAGAAAGCGCAAACGCGAGGTAACCAGCCGTTTTTTCTTTTTTTCAATCCGCGCACGCCGCATACGCCGCTGGAGCCGGCGCCCAGCGACACCGGCCTTTATGCAAATTTGCCGCCGCATCGGCCCGCCAATTATAATGAAACCGACGTTTCCGACAAGCCGGCCTGGGTGCAGGCCAAGCCGCGCTTCGGCACGGCCTGGCAGCAAAAGGTTGATAACGAACGCCGCCGCCAATTGCAAATGCTGTGGTCGCTCGATCAAAGCATCGATATGATTCTCGATGAATTAAAAAGTCAAGGCAAGCTTGAGCAAACCGCGATTTTTTTTATTTCCGATCACGGTTTTTTCTGGGGCGAACATCGTTTGACGGACAAGGGCCGGGTTTATGAAGAAGCAATTCGCCAAGCTTTGGCATGGCGCTATCCGCCGCTCGTACCGGCGGGTAAAATCGAGCAACGGCTCGTGGCCAATATTGATTTAGCGCCGACGATTTACGAGCTGGCCGGTTTACCGATTCCTCAAGAAGTTGACGGGCTTGCGCTGCAGGCGCTTTTGCAGCCTCAACCGAATTGGCGCAACGATTTGTTGATTGAAGGCTGGCCTGCCACGCAACATTTCTCGGCGGTACACACCGAGCGTTATGTCTACGTCGAAACGAAAAATGATCGAAGCGAACTGTACGATTTGACGGTCGATCCGGCGCAATTGCAAAACCGCATTGACGAGGCGAATTACCAGCCGATAGTCAATGATTTGAAATTGCGCTTGCAGAAATTTTTAACGACGGTCGAGGACGGAACGCCGCCGGCGCCGATTCCCGCCTCGTTGACATTGGCGCAAAATTATCCCAACCCTTTTTACCGCATGACCACGATTCGTTTTCAAATCACGCGACCGGAACGCGTGAGGCTGCAGGTGTTCGATTTAAACGGCCGTTTGGTCGCCACCCTCGCCGATCAAACCATGGCGCCGGGCCAATATGCACTGCCGTTTGACGCGCCCGCGTTGCCCAGCGGCATGTATATTTATCGCTTGCAAGCCGGAGCTTCACAACAACAGAAAAAATTGGTGGTGTGGCGATGACGATTACCCCGATTGGATATTTCATTATTGTCCTCGGCTTCATTGCCGTGATGATGCCGTCGCGAACGACCATTTTGTACCTCACGATTTTTTTTATGCCGTTCACGGCAACGGCCGTCGTCAATTTGCAAAACCCCTCATTCGGTCTGCAACCCGGATATTTTCTCGGCATCTTGTTGATGCTGCGCTACACCATGGAATGGTTGTTTCGGCGCGGCCGGCAAGATTTGACGCATTTGCAGAGAATGACGCTGATGCCGTTTATTCTTTTCGTTTTTATTGCCGGACTGTCGATACTATTGATTCCATTTCGTGATTATGTTTATGTGCGCCGCCCTTCCGGTGATTTTCAATTGCTGCGCCTGAGCATGGAGAATTTTACGCAATTCGCTTACCTGGCTTACGTCATTCTGCTCACGGTTAGCATCGCCGCCTGCAAAATGGAGCCGGACGAAATTCGCCGCGCCATCCGCGTGCTGATTCTTTCGAGCGTCTTTGTCTCGTTATGGGGCTGGGCGCAGTTGTATATGTATTATGCCGGCATTCCCTATCCGGATTTTCTTTTCAACAACAGCACGAGTTTTTTGCAAAAGTATGGACAGAAAATCCGGTTGCTCGGTTTTAAACGCATGAATTCCGTTGCGCCCGAGCCTTCCATGTTTGCGCGCTTTTTATTGATGCCGACCTTCCTGTGCTTCTATTATGTGTACAACAAAGCCGGCTCTGTTATGCGGCCCAAAACCGCCCTCTGGCTTGCGATCTTTTTTGCGGTAACATTGATTTTCACGAGCACTTCGACCGCGCTGGTGGGATTGTTCGGCAGTCTGTTTATTTTTTTGCTTTATATTCTTTCCAAACGCGGCCGCATCAGCGTCCGAATTTACACGCTCAATGAAAGCATGCGCACCGTTTTTATCGTCTTGCTCGGATTTGTCGGTCTGCCCTTGGCGCTTTTTAGTTTGGCGACTTTTGCCTTCGGTTTAAGCTCCGACCAAATCTTGCAATTCCTGGAGATTTTGTTGATCGATAAAGCCGATTCCGAATCCGGCGGCACGCGGCTTGACGGCGCTTTGCAGGGCTTAAGTCTTTTCGCGGCGAATCCGCTTTTGGGCGTCGGGTGGGGCAGCAACCGCACGTTTGATCTGCTCACCAATATTTTGTCGACCACCGGCAGCATTGGCACGCTGACGTTTTTTATCGGTAACTGGCTGCTGGCCAAACGCACGGCGTGGTTGAGCAAGCGTTTTATTCATTACAATCAAACGATACTGGCCGAATATCCCAAAGCATTGTTCTTCGCACTAATCGTGCGGTTGTTTGGAAAATTTTTATCCGAGCCGGACATCGTTTATCTCGATCATTGGCTGTTAGTCGGCTTGATCGTGGCGACTCTGCGCTGGACTCATCTCGCTACGCCGGAGCTGAAAGTTGAAATGGCCGATTCTGAATTTCCACAAAACGGCAAACTGCGCGAAGCGCTGACGGTATAAAAAAATGGCCGGAATCCGACGCATCGGCAAACAACCATGAACATCGCAGTTAACGGCAAAGCTTTGGGTAGCGCTGAAAGAACCGGCGTCGCGCGGGTCGCGTTGAGTTTGATTCGGCACCTGGCCTTGCTGCGAAGTGATTTTAACTTTGACATTTGGCTTCCCGGTGAGACCGCGGATTTCGCGCTCCCGGCGAATGTAAAAATTTGCCGCGCCGGGCGCAAGTTTTCCGGCAACAGCTTTATGCGCTCTTTTTGGGAGCAAATCATTTTGCCGCGGCATGTGCGCAAAAACGGCGGCTATGCCGTTTTGCTCAATTTGACCAATTCGGCGCCGGTGCTTTTTTCACCCGGCGCGCCGCAAGTCTTGCTGGTGCATGACGTCGGCTTTTGCAACCGCCAATGGTTTTCGGGTTTTTTTTCGTGGTATTTAACCTGGGTGGTGCAAGCCGCGGCGAATGCCGGCGTGCGTTTTACCACGGTGTCGCAAACTTCGGCGCAAGAATTGGCGGCGATGTTGCCCGCCGCCGCACCGGCGCTTGTCGTTCCCAATGATGTGGATGAGCCGCCGGCGAATTTGCCGGAACTGTCAATTGCATATCGTTACGGTTTGTTTATCGGCTCGCTCAATCCGCGCAAAAATATTTCCGGCGCGATTGCGGGATTTCAAAAATTTAGCGACAGGGAGCGCGACGACGTGCGGCTCCATATCGTCGGCGGCGAAAGCGCTATCTTCGCGGCGCTGCCGCCCTCATTGCGCACATGCCGCAACGTGGTGTTTCAAGGCTACGTGAGCGATGCGGAAAAATGGGCGCTGCTCAAGGGCGCGGAATTTCTGTTGCTGCCCTCGTTTGCCGAGGGCTTCGGCCTGCCCGTGCTCGAAGCCATGAAAGTCGGCACGCCGGTCGTGGCCTCGGATATTCCGGTTTTTCGGGAATTGTTCGGCGACGCTGTCGAGTACGTTGATCCGCATTCTCCGGAAGACATTGGCCGCGGTCTCGGCGCCGTGCGCGCCAAGCGAAAAACATTGATTGCGCGCGGCCGCAAAGTGCTCGAACGGTTCTCCTGGAAAAACGCGGCGCAGCAATATGCGCAATTACTGGAAGAAATCGCCGGAAAAAACGGGTTTAAAATTTTATAGTTGTATTAAAATATAGATTTATTTTAATGAAAATCACAAAAAATTTTTTCAGTCTGTTCGGGGTGAGCGCGGTGCTGCTCCTGTTTTGGCGCCCCGCCAACCATGCCGCCGTGTGTTCGGACGCCGATTACATGCCGGCGCCGCCGGCTTACAAAATTGAGTTTGGCGAGAAATCTTTTTGGGCGGCACATAGTCACCTCACGCGCACCGAGGCCGCAGATAATGAATTTGCGGTCCGCGAGCAAACGCTGCAAACGGCGCGAAGTCTTGGCATTAACTTTGTCCGTACGGGTTTTATTTGGCGTGATATTCAACCCGAGCCGCATCGTTGGGAATGGGCAAAATTTGATTCCGTCGTGCTTTCGGCGCGCCGCCATAATGTGCATTTACTCGGTGTGTTGCATGCGCCACCGGCATGGGCTTTCCCGGCACATGAACATTTGCAAGAATGGCAGATTTTTGTCGAACAAGTCATCGCGCATTATGGCAAGGACGTGACCGCTTGGGAAATTTGGAACGAGCCGAACATCGATAAGTTTTGGCCGAAGACCGCGCCGGTGGAAGGTTTTTTTGAAGTGATCAAACGCGCGCACCAAGCGATTAAACAAAAGCAGCCGCAAGCAACGGTGCTGTTGGGCGGCATGGCCAATCAACCGAGCGCATTTATTTTTCTGGAAAGATTGGCGGCGCTTGGTGTCGCCAATTATTGTGACGCCATTGCCTATCACCCTTATAACATTGCCGGGGAAGAGTTGTTGCCGATTCTAAAACAGCTTCGCGACATTTTCCCCGCCCAGGGCGCGGCGCCGAAACCGATTTGGATCACCGAATACGGCTGGAGCGCCTGGCGGCATCCCTTGCATCCGGCCAACAGCAACACGCTTGCGCAGTTGTTGCGTTATGGTTTGCAACAGCAACTGCAAATCAATCGACCCGCCCGGATTCTGGTTTTGGATGATGCTTTTTCCGCCGCCACAGAAGCTGGCGATTTTTATGCGCCGTGGCGCGAGCAATGCGAGACGTTGGGCTGGCGCGCCGATCTGGTTAGCGTGGAAAAGCTGCTGAACTTTTTGCAAAATCCGGCGGCGGCAAAACGTGAGCATGTCGTCGTTGTGCCGACCAATAAATTGCCCACCGCGCTGGTGGCGCCATTGTTGAATTTTTTACAAGGCGGCGGTTGCGTTGTTGTTCTCGGCGGCGTGCCCTTTCCCCGCAATGCCGCCAAACTGTATATACGCTCGCTTGAGCAGCAGGATGAAGAAGCGTTGTCGGCGGTGGTAAATCGTACTTCGGCAAATTTGCATCTGCCGGCAAAAGCGCCGGGCAAACATTTTCTGCTCGATCCCGTTGCGCCGCAGGAAGTGCGTTATGTGCCGCTGTTGAGCGCGGAGCGGCAGGGCAAGGCGCTCGGCGAGAGTGCGGCGCTGTATGATTATCGCGGCCAAAATCAAGGTGCACTCATCGCATTTGCCAACGGCCTGACCATCAAATCCACCAAACGCAGCGTCACCTATCACGAGCAAGCGACCGCGATTTTGAAAACTGCGTTGGTTTATTTGTTGGAAGGCGGCACGCATTTTTTTGTTTATGAATTTCGCGATCAGATCACGAATACCAAAGATAAATTTTACGGCATCGTGGACGAAGATTTCCGCCGGAAAGACGCGGCCCAGGCGGTGATCTGGATGCAACAATATCTCGACAACGGCGTCAAGGTGCGCCGCAAAACTTATTTTGCCGACGGCGCGCTGATTGAATTGGAAAGCATGAATGGCGAGCGTTTGGTGATCACCTGGGGCCGCGAGGCCGCCGTAAATTTCAAATCCAGCTTTATGCATACCGCGTCCTATACGCCGGCAACGTATCAACAATGGCCGGCGGAACAACTGCTCGCGGGCATTGAAAAGCAACAACCGGCGGCGCTGGCCAATTTAATCGTCTGGCGCGCGGCGAATTAGTCGTTACAACGTTTTCTAAACGAGCGAAGATGTCATTCCGAGGAGCGAAGCGACGAAGAATCTTTATAATGAAAGATTCTTCGTCGCGCTCTAAATGACAGTCTCTTCAACTGCAAATTACGTTTTTCGATTTACGCATTAAAAAGGTTTGCTGTGCGAATTGCATTAGTGCATGAATGGCTGGTTTCAATGCGCGGCGGCGAAAAAGTTTTTTTGGAAATCTGCCGCCTTTTTCCCGATGCCGATGTTTTTACGCTGGTGCACAATCCCGGCCACGTGGCGGCGGAAATTGAAGCGCATCGTATTTACACGTCGTTCTTGCAAAAAATTCCCGGCAGCGTCAAACATTATCCCAAGCTGTTGCCGTTGTTTCCAACGGCGATTGAAGCGTTTGATTTGACGCCGTATGATCTCGTCGTCAGTAGCAGCCACTGTGTGGCGAAGGGCGTCATCACGCGCCCCGATGCCGTGCATGTTGCTTATGTTCATTCGCCGATGCGTTACATTTGGGATTTGCATTTCAGCTATTTTCCGCAACGCGAGGGTAGCGTCCTGAAACGCGCGCTCTATCGTAGTGTCGCCACTTATTTGCGCATGTGGGACGTGGCCGCGAACCAACGCGTCGATGCGATGATCGCCAACTCGCAGTTTGTCGCGCGGCGCATTTGGAAATATTATCGCCGTAAATCGCGCGTCGCGCATCCGCCGGTGGAAGTTGAACAGTTCAGCGTCTCGCCGCAAGTCGATGATTATTATCTGGCGTTCTCTTCGCTCGTGCCGTACAAGCGCCTCGATTTGGCCATCGAAGCCTTCAACCGTCTGCGTCTGCCGCTAAAAATTATCGGCGGCGGACCGGAGCGCGCGGCGTTAGAAAAAAAGGCCGGGTCCACGATCGAGTTTTTGGAATGGCTGCCGGATGCTGAAATGCGCCGCGTCTTAGCTCGCGCTCGCGCCCTGATTTTTCCCGGCGTCGAAGATTTTGGCATCATTCCGGTTGAAGCCAATGCCTGCGGCGTCCCGGTGATTGCCTTCGGCGCCGGCGGTGTGCTAGATACCATCATTCCCTTGGACGAACGCAACCGCGAGCAGCGGCAACCAACGGGATTGTTCTTTGCCGAACAATCTGCCGCGGCGATTATCGCCGCCGTCGAGCGTTTTGAGCAGCAACAGAATTTTTTTAAAAATCGTCAGGCGATTCGGCATGCTGCCTTTCGTTTCCAACCGGCGGTGTTTCGCCGCAAAGTGGCCATGTACGTTACCGCCGCCGCACGGCGTCACGGCCTGAATGTATCACCGGTGGAGTGGACGGAGGATCGGGAACTTGAAAAAAATAAATTTGAAAATGTAGCAACGGCTCGTGCGGTATGAAAAGAGATTGGTGGCAAGGATACAGTTGTTTAAGAATGGTGGCGCTAACGGTTTTGTTGCTCACTTGTTCGGGGGCGTGGGCAAAAAAAATAGGCACCGACAATACTGGATCGCCCAATATTTTAGTGATTATGGTTGACGATTTACGCGGCGATGCGCTGGGCGCGACCGGCCATGCGTTTTCTCAAACCCCCAATCTCGACCGTCTCGCCCAGGAAGGTGTGTTCTTTGCAAATTCTTTTGTCGTGCATTCGTTGTGTAGCCCGAGCCGCGCCACTTTGTTGACCGGTTTGTACTCACATCAACATCGCGTATTGGACAACGACACGGCTTTGCCGTCGCGCTTCACAACCGTGGCGCAACTTTTAGGCGCGGCCGGTTATGAAACGGCGTTCATCGGCAAATGGCACATGGGTTTTCTCAACGCCGCGCCCAAGCCGGGATTTGATCGGTGGGTGAGTTTTATCGGCCAGGGCAAATATCTCGATCCCTTCATCAATGTCGATGGTGAGCGCATGCAAGTGAAGGGACACATGACTGAGATTTTGACCAAGTACACGTTGGAGTTTTTGAATCGCGATCGGCAAAATCCTTTTTTCCTGATTCTTTCTCACAAGGCGGTGCATGAGCCGTTCACGGTGCAGGCGCCTTTTTACCGGCTTTACGAAAATGCGAATATCGTTTTGCCCGCCACTTACGGCGAGGACTTATCCGGCAAGCCGCTTTTTTTGCAAAAGTACAGCCAGTTTTTTCGGCAAGATTTAAAGCTGCGGATCCGGCAATATTATGAATGTCTTGCCGGCGTTGATGAAAGCGCCGGAAAAATTTTCGCGGCTTTAGCGCAGAAAAATTTGCTCGATAATACGCTGATCATTTTCACCAGCGACAACGGTTTTATTTTAGGTGAGCATAATGTGGGCGATAAGCGTTTGGCGTATGAAGAATCCATCCGCGTGCCGCTGTTGGCGCGCTATCCGAAGTGGTTTGCCGCCGCCACGAGAACCGAAACGTTTGCCTTAAATATCGACTTGGCTCCGACGTTTCTGGAAGCAGCGAACGTGACGGCAGCGCCAGCGCTGCCGGGAGTTTCCTTGCGAAAACTGGCGCAAGGCGAAGCGCAACGCGAAAGTTTTTTATACCAATACAACGCCGACACCGCGGTGGTCGCCATTCCTGCGATTCGCGCGATTCGCACGTATGACTTTAAATACATTCGGTATTTTGATTCGACTGCTACCGAAGAATTATATGACATGCGAGATGATCCGGTGGAAGCAAAAAATTTAAGCGGGAAATTGGAATTTACTTCCATCTTGCAGCGCTTGCGGTTTCAGCTCGACAGCCTTCGTCTTGCCGTGCACGATACGCTGGCTGCCGACATCGCCGGTCCGGTTAATCGTCCGCCGACGAATTTTGTGTTGTATCAAAATTATCCGAATCCCTTTTCAGTCAACGGCGCTTTCGGAACGGCGCTAACGACGATTCGCTACGCGCTTTACAAGCCGAGTCCGGTACGCGTGGAAATTTTTGATGCACTGGGAAGAAAAGTCGCCACTTTGGTCAACGCCAACCAAGAACCGGGTTTTCGTGCGGTGCAGTGGAACGCTTCGCGCTTTGCCAATGGTGTTTACTTCTGCCGGCTGCAAGCGGGAACCTTTGCGCAAGTGAGGAAAATGGTTGTCTTGAGGTAGGTTTTAAAACGGAAGGTGTAAGACGTAAAACGAAA
>CAZVZZ010000021.1:0-12217 GCA_964631505.1 uncultured Cytophagia bacterium | reverse complement strand
AAATGGTTGTCTTGAGGTAGGTTTTAAAACGGAAGGTGTAAGACGTAAAACGAAAGACGTAAAACGAAAACAGGCGTTACGAATCACGCTTTACGCATCAACTTTGACGCATCATGCGAGGTAACTATGAAAATATGTTGGCATCACTTTGTGTTGTTATTGCTTTGTAGCGTGGCGCAGAGCCAGACTTATTGGGATCCGGATTCCACCGGGTACAACTATTTGTCGCGAGGCACGAATTTGTCGCAGTGGTACGCGACGCCCGGCACGAAGGTCGAGGTTGACCGCAAGTCTTTCCTCTCCAACGGCGGTGCGATCAAATGGACCATTCCGCCCAACAGCAGCATCGTAGCGCTGGAATTGCGTTTCATCGACATCGATTTGCATGATCGCATTGTCTACACGGTCTGCCGCAGAAATAATTACGCGGGCGAGATTGAAACCAAGCTGATTACGGCGAATGGAAAAGTTTTTTGGCTGCCGATGCCGGTGGAATACAACGATCTGGGCACGCATCCGCCGGTGACGACCTGGCAGCATCGCGGCACCTCGGCCTGGTTTTATCCTTACAGCGACGGCACCCTCGACGATTTGAAGCACGCGAGTCGAATTGTGTTCATCGCAGAAAATTCGGATGTCGAACAAATTTTGTGGATTGATGAAGTTAAATACACGCGGCCCCGCGGCCCCGTGTGCGTGATTCACTTCAATCATTATCGCGACAATGCCGATAGCTTGCTGACACCGTGGTTGTTGCAACGCGGTTACCGCGCCAATGTTGATTTCACCCATGATTTTGCCAAGCGCGAGTGGGCGCATAATCGCGCCAACGGCGGTTTGATCGTGCGCTATGTCGGGTTGGATCGCATTGCCGAGCTGGTCAATAAATACGGTTGGAGCACGACCCATCACGGCGCGTTGTATAAAAATCTTCTGCTGTTGCCGCAGGACGAGCGAATGCAGCTATATTCTTTAGAACCTTTTGTCCAATCCGGATTCAAAACCACCTGGTGTTTTTCGATTCCAATGGATCGCGCCTCGCCGGACATCTATGCGGAAATTCAAAGCTTGAAACGATTCCGCACGATCCGCAATCAATGGGACAAGACGCCGAACGAACTGCCCATTGACAATCCTGCGCGTCTGCGGTTTTACCGAATTACTTCGGCGTCCGCCGGGCCGAACGTGACCGGCCAGCCGGAAACCTTGCCGCAAATGCGCAGCCGCGTGGAAGATGCGTTTAAGCGCAAAGGCTTGCTGATTTTCAATTTTGAAACTATTGTTACCACGCCGTCGCCGAATTACAAAGACGTGGAATTCAGCATGCTCAGCGACGACAAGGCGCTGGTGGAATATGCCGACTCGCTCGGTTTTACGTTCCTCACTTTTCAAGATTTGTTCGAGCCGGATCCGAATTATAAACAGCAAATTTCCATCAATCACGATTTTGTCAAACTCATGGCCGGCCGGCTCGATACGTTGAGAGTGTTACACAATGATTTATTTCCGGCGGCGCGCAAACTGCGCATTACCGCGATCGGCAACCCACAAAACGGCCAGGCCATGATCGCGAACGACCGCCAAGCTATCGTCTATATGCCGCGCGCCAATTTTTCCGGCGTTGATCGTTTTGATTACATCGCGACGGACGGCGTTTTATCCGATACGGCAACGGTTTTTGTGACGGTGCAGCTCGACACCTCCGTGCATGAACCGACAGTGCCGCTGCAATATGCGCTGGAACAGAATTTTCCCAATCCATTCAACCCGGCAACGATGATTCGCTACCATCTGCCGACTGCCAGCCGGGTGCGTTTGGAAATTTACAACCTCGCTGGCCAAAAGATCGACACGGTGATTGACGCGATGGAAACGGCGGGAACGAAAACGATTCGCTATCAAGCACGCCGCTTGCGCAGCGGGGTTTATTTTTATAAACTCACCGCCGGCGATTTTGTTGAGATCAAGAAAATGATTTTGATGCGATAAGGCGTGAAAGTTGAAACGTAAAACGTATGTTTATGCATTAATGATTACGGATTACGTTCGTTCTTGAAAGTTCTTTTGAACGCAAGTTTTATTACGCAGCCCGTCAGGGAGTGACGCGTTGCCAACGCCAGGGATAATACGATCGTGAACAGCAAACGGCAAACCGCAGCTTTGCACAACTTCTTCGATTTTTGCCATGTTCAAACAACACGCGCGACTTCTAAATTGGTTTTTGGCTGTCGGCGATTTAGTGATTACCGTGGGAGCATTTATTGGCGCTTTTTATTTCCGGTTTTATTCCGGAGTGATGCCTCCGGTTAAAAAAATTCCGGTTTTAGACAAGTACCTGGTTCTGCTGGTCGTTATTTTACCGTTGTGGCTGGCGCTGTTTTCGTCGTTCAAGTTATATAAATCGCGGCGCAGCCATTCGATTTTTGCCGATGCGCAGCCGCTGCTGTTCAGCCTCGGCGTCGGCGTGCTCTTGCTATGCGCCTTTACGTTTTTTTATCGCGCGACGACATTCTCGCGTATCGCCCTCACGCTTTTCGGCGCGCTGAATTTTATCTTGTTGTTTGCGGAGCGGATTATCATCCGCATCGTGTTGCACCGGCTCCGGCAGCGCGGGTACAACCAAAAACGCGTGCTGATCGTCGGCGCCGGCGACCTCGGCTTGCGCGTTGCACAAACGGTGCAGGCCAATCCGGAAATGGGTTATGAGCTGATTGGCTTTGTCGATGATTATTTGACCAACGGCATCTACAAAAAAGATTACGGCCTCGAGATTTTGGGCCGCACCACAGAAACCATCGAAATCGCCGACAAGCACGGGGTGGAAAAAGTGATCATTGCGCTGCCGATGCAGGCGATTCGCAAAATTTCCAATGTCGTGAAAATGTGCGAGCACGAAGGCATCGCCACCGACATTGTGCCGGACTTTTTTAAATTCATTCAGCCGCGCACGCGCGTGGAAAATTTTGCCGGCCTGCCGATGGTCAGCGTGCGTTTCACGCCGGTGGATTCGCCGGCGTATCGTGTCGGCAAACGCCTGTTTGATATTGCCTTTTCCGGCATCGTCTTGCTCTTGACTGCGCCGCTGCTGTTGTTGATCGCGCTCGGCGTCAAATTGACCTCCGCCGGCCCGATCTTTTTTCTGCAAGAGCGCATGGGCGCGAATCGCAAACCGTTTCGCATGATCAAATTTCGCACGATGCGCGTCGGTTCGGAACAATTCGACCAGCAGGCCGGCCTCGGCATTCGCAACGATCCGCGCGCCACGCCGCTGGGAAAATTTTTGCGCAAGTGGAGTTTGGACGAGCTGCCGCAATTCTGGAACGTGCTGATCGGCGATATGAGCGTCGTCGGCCCGCGGCCGGAGCGCACTTATCATGCGCAGCAATTCAAAAACGAAGTGCCGAATTACATGATTCGCCATCAAGTCAAAACCGGCATCACCGGCTGGGCGCAAGCCAACGGCTGGCGCGGCGACACTTCGATCGCCAAACGCGTCGAATATGATATTTTCTATATCGAAAACTGGTCGTTCGCGTTTGATTTGAAAATCATCGGTATGACGCTGTTCAGCGGTTTGGTGAATAACAACGCGTAACGTCTCGATTTTCGGTTAAAGAAAAAATGAAGATCGGGACTCGTCTGCGCTTTTAGCTCAGGGATGATGAAAAAGCGAAAAATTTTCAGTAGACGCAATTGGCATGTGCGGATTTTGCAAGCAAGCGCAATAGCTTTGTGGTGTTGCGCCCCTTTGGCGGCAGCGCAAGAAATTGTCACGTTGCCCAGCAATCATTGGGCCTACGAGTATTTGCAAGAGCTTGGTTTGCGCCAACGCTTAGCCGGCACGATGTTGTCAACGTTGCCCTGGCGTTATGAACAATTCGCCCGCGTCGCGGATAGTCTTGGGCCTCGCCGCAATACCGCCGCCGAGCGATTTTGGCTGCAGCGCATCAATCCTTTCGCCACAATCTCTGCAAAGGCGTATCCCAAGTTATTGGTTGGCGGGCGTGTTCTCGAAAACGCCGGCAGCATGCCCAATACGGATCGGCGTTCGCGTTTGGCATTGCGCAGCCATCTCGGTATTTTTCCGGATCGGCATCTCGCGTTGTACAACGTCATCAATCTCGATCAAAATCTCGGCGATGATCCGAATTATATCGGCAAGCGCTGGCGCGGATTTACCGGCTTTACCGAGCAAGCCTATGCGCTCTTGCATTTCGACAAATATTTGGTTAAATTTGGACGGGATTTCATTCGCTGGGGGCGTGGGCGCGATGCAACGCTGTTGCTCTCGGATTATGCGCGGCCGCTCGATCATTTGTCGGCGCAGCTTGAGTTTGCGCGCGCGCGTTTCACCTATATCGCGGCCAAGTTGGATCGGGCGCCGTTGGCTGATTCGTCGGTGGCGCGTTACGGCGTTGATCATGCCGAGCGTTATTTTACCGCGGTGCGCACGGAAGCCGAGCTGCGCAAAGATCGCCTGCGTTTGGGCTTGACGCAGTTCGTCGTCAGCGGCGGCCCCAATCGCGTGTTCGAATGGAATTATCTGAATCCGTTTTTGATTTATCACGGCGAGCAGCTCAACGACAAGCAGCAGGGCGGCAATATTTTGGTCGCGCTGGATTTCATCGCGCGGCCGCGGCCCGGGATGGAGCTTTATGGGCAATTGCTCATCGACGACATTCAAGTGGAAAAGCGCGGCCGCGGCGACTTGGAGCCGAATGAAATCGGCTATTTGCTCGGCGTCGAAAAGGCCGTGAATGCCGCGACCGTGGGATTGGAATACACGCGCGTCGCCAATCGCACTTACAACACGGTACGCGAGTGGGAAAAGTTTTTGCATCGCCGGCGCCCGCTGGCGCATTTTCTCGGCAACGATTTCGATCGGTGGTTGCTGAACACGAATTTATACGCCGGCCGGCAGGTACAGCTTTATTTCACGGCGGAATGGTTGCGTCGCGGCGAAGGCCGGATCGATTCCACGTTTGACCGCCCGTGGGAAAATTCCACCGTCGAAAAAGGCTATCGCGAAAAATTTCCCTTCGGCGTCGTCGAGCGCAGTTGGCAATTTCGTTTCGAGGCGCGCTGGCATCCGCAGCCGGGATTTTTTCTCGCCCTGCATGGGCAATATGCGCGATTTAAAAACTATTCCAATCGCCTCGGCCGCGATGAAAATGAGCGCGGGATTTTTGTGCGTCTTTGGTGGGAAAAAGATTGGCTGATTGCGCTGGCGCCGTAGTATATTTTTTGCTTGGCTTTGAAGTTTTGGCGCGGCTGGTAAGTTTTGGTAACACTGTGGTTATTAGATCAGGAAAGTTGGCGTGAACGATTTACGGAGAGAAGCAGAGCATGAATGCAACCGAACAATTTATTCGGCAAACCATCGAAGACAGCATCAACACGAAAACGTTGTTGCTACAAAAGTGCATGCGTGAAATTCAGGAAGCCGGTTTGGAATTGGGCCGGGCGATTCGCGCCGGCGGCAAAATTCTTTTTTGCGGCAACGGCGGCAGCGCCGCCGACTCGCAGCATCTGGCGGCGGAATTGGTCGGCCATCTGCGCCGCGAGCGCCGGGCCCTGGCGGCGATTGCCTTGACCACCGACACCTCGATCCTCACTGCGGTCGGCAACGACTACGCGTTCAAAGATATTTTTGCGCGGCAGGTGCAAGCGCTCGGCCTTCCCGGTGACGTGTTGATCGGCATCAGCACCTCCGGTAATTCGGAGAACGTGCTCGTTGCCGCGCAAACCGCGCAAAAGCAGGGCTTAATCACCATCGGCCTGCTCGGCAACGGCGGCGGCAAAATCGCGCCACTCGTCGATCACCAGGTTGTCGTGCCCTCAAAAGATACGCAGCGCATTCAAGAATGCCATATTCTCATCGGCCACATTTGGATGGAGATGATCGAGCAGGAGTTGTTTGGACATTAAAAACGTTTGCCGGTTAGTCCGTTAACTGGCAAAACGGCAAACGGGCGAACCGTTAAAAAGAGCCGGAGATCACCTCTCCGCTTTCCACCCATAGAAAAGCCCTCGACGAATGATTCGAAGAGGGCTTTTTGTTTTCGCAACACAATTTGCCTTTTGCTCTTTGCCTTCCTCACGCCTCACCCTTGATGTTGCTCCCCATGATCGGCCGAAAACCAAATTCCTTTGGTTTTTCGTCGCCGAAGATTTTAATCTCGCCAAACGTGGCTTCATAACGCTGCACGTTTTCCTCCAAGGCGCGCACCAGGGATTTCGCGTGTTGCGGCGTCATGACAATGCGCGCGTGCACGCGCGCTTTAGGCACACCGGGGAAGAAACGCACAAAGTCGATGACAAATTCCGAAGGCGTGTGATTGATAATCGCTAAATTGGAGTAAATGCCCTCGGCTTCTTTTTCGCCAAGCTCGATATTGATTTGTTGCGGCGTCATATTCTCGTTCATTTTCGGCTCCTGAAATCTCTGGTTGAAAGGTAAAGACACTGCATTACATTAAGGAAATTTAGGGACATTGTCAACGTAATTTCTCGGCAGCGGGGTTGATATTCACGTTGACTTTTCGGCATTTTTGCTTTACATTGCAGACATGCCTAAAAAATCCCAAGCCCAATTATCATTCACGGAAACGGCGGCGCCGCCCAAGCGCGCTTTTTTCGTGGACGGTTCCGCGTTAGCTTATCGCTCGCACTTTGCATTTATCAGAAATCCACTCACCAACTCACGCGGCGAGAACACCAGCGCCGTGTTCGGTTTCGTGCGCGGCCTGCTGAAGCTTATCGACGACGAGCATCCGGATTACCTCGCGGTGATTTTCGACACGCCGGAGCCGACGTTTCGCCACAAGGCTTACGCCGAGTACAAAGCGACGCGTCAGAAAATGCCGGACGATCTTGTTGCGCAATTGCCGCGCATTCGCGAGTTCAGCGCCGCGCTTGGCGCGAAAGTGGTGGAAGTTCCCGGCTTCGAAGCCGATGATGTGATGGGCACACTGGCAAAAATCGCCGCAAAAGAAGAATACGCCACCTATCTCGTCACCGGCGACAAAGACTTCATGCAATTGGTGGACGAGAATATTTTTGTTTATAACACCGGTAAAAGTGATAAAGTCGAAATTCTCGATGTAGCCGGCGTCAAAGAAAAAATCGGTCTGCCGCCGAATCGGGTGATCGATTTTCTCGCGTTGATGGGCGATGCTTCCGACAATGTCCCCGGCGTTCCGAAAATCGGTGAAAAGACGGCGCTGGAGCTTTTGTTGCAATATGACAGCGTTGAAAATCTTCTGGCGCAAGCCGACAACGTCAAACGCGCCAATGTTCGCGAGAGTTTGAAAGCTAATCGCGAGCTGGCGCTGCTCTCCAAACAATTAGTGACTATTGATACCAGCGTCCCCTTGCCGTTGCGTATGGAAGATTTGGCGTATCATGGCGCCGATCAGCCAAGCGTGGCGGCGTTGTGCCGTGAATTTGAGTTCAACAGTTTGGTCACGCGTTTTTCCGTGACCAATGCCGAGACCACCGCCGGCAAATACGAAATCCTGCGCACGCCGGAAAAAGTGCAATGGCTCGCGCAACAACTCAGCCAGGTCGAAGCTTTCGCCTTTGACACCGAAACCACTGCTGAAGACCCGCTCCGCGCCGAACTCGTCGGCATGAGTTTTTCGTGGGAAGAAGGCGCCGGTTATTATATCCCCGTCGCACCGGCTTCCAAGCTGCCGGCGTCAAGCGAAAATAAATTCTCCGATTTTTTTCTGCTCGATAGCAGCTTCTCTTTAAAAAACATTTTTGCTCCTCTGCTCGAAGATCCTCGCCGCCCCAAATGCGGCCAGAACGCCAAATATGACATGCTCGTGATGTCGCGCTACGGCGTGCGGATGCAGGGCGTGGTGTTCGACACGATGATCGCGAGCTACCTGCTCAACCCCACGAGCCGCCAGCACAATCTCGACGCGCTCGCGCTGGAATATTTCAATTATAAAAAAATCCCCACCAGCGATCTGATCGGCAAGGGCAAAAATCAAATCACCATGCGTGACGTGCCGGTGGAAACCGTCGGACGTTATGCCTGCGAAGACGCGGATTTCACCTGGCGCTTGCGCAATTGTTTTTTGCCGAAGCTGCAGGAAGCCGGCGTCCACGAATTGTTCGACAAGATTGAAATGCCGCTCGTTGCCGTGTTGGCCGACATAGAAAGAGCCGGTGTGAAACTCGATCTGACTTTTCTGAAAAAAATGTCGCTGGAGCTGGAGGCGACACTCGGCACATTGATGGCGGAGATTTATGAATTGGCCGGCGAACAATTCAATCTCAATTCTCCCAAACAGCTTGAGAAAATTCTCTTTGATAAGTTGAAACTCAAATCTTCGCGCCGAACCAAAACGGGACGCTCAACCGATGCCGATGTGCTCGAGCGTTTGGCCAAAGATCATGAACTGCCCAAAAAACTTTTGGAGTATCGCGAGTTCGCGAAGCTCAAATCGACTTACGTTGATGCCTTGCCGGCGCTGGTGAATCCTTACACGAAGCGCGTGCATACGAGCTACAATCAGGCGATTGCGGCAACGGGGCGGCTCTCGTCGAGCGATCCGAATTTGCAGAACATTCCGATTCGCACCGAACTGGGCCGCAGCATCCGCCGCGCATTTATCCCCGGTGAAAAAGGGTGGAAACTGCTCGACGCGGATTATTCGCAAATCGAGCTGCGCATCGTCGCGCACCTCTCCAAAGACGCGGCGATGATTGAGGCGTTCCGAAATGACGAAGACATTCACACCGCGACCGCGGCGCGCGTGTTCAATGTCGATCCGAAGGAAATGACGCCGGATATTCGCCGCCGCGCCAAGGAAATCAATTTCGGCATTATTTATGGCATGGGCGCGTATGGCTTGAGTTCGCGCCTCGGTATTTCGGTGGAGGAAGCGCAGAATTTCATCACCAGTTATTATGCACAATATGCCGGCGTCAATGCGTTCATGATGGGCACGATTGCCGATGCGCATAAAAAAGGTTACGTGACCACGATGCTCAATCGCCGCCGGTTGCTGCCCGACATCAACAGCGACAATCGCCGCGCCAGCGAGTTCGCCGAACGCACCGCCATCAACACCCCGATTCAAGGCACCGCCGCGGATTTGATCAAGATCGCGATGATCAACATTCACCGCCGCTTGGCGAAAGAAAACCTGCGCGCGCGCATGATTTTGCAAGTCCATGACGAACTGGTGTTTGAAGCGCCGGAAGAAGAGTTGAGTATATTGGAAAAACTCGTGCGCGATGAGATGAGTTTGGCGATTAAGTTAGACGTGCCGATCAAGGTGGAGGTGGGGGTGGGGGAGAATTGGTTGGAGGCGCACTGATAGATTGAAGATGGTCTTAAAGATGAGAAGCGCTACGCCTAAATGCGGTGAGAGCGCAAAATGAAATTTTAAAAATAAAACTGCCCGCCTATCTCCAAAACTACCTCCGATATTTCTGGACGCTGGAAAGCAGTGGCGCCGATATTTTGCCAAAGACCTTTGGAACGATTGCGGATGGCTGCTCGGGATTTATTTTCCAACAATAGTCTTAGACGGGCAACACTTGGGAAGATTGTCGAATAAACCGCCCGTAAAAAATCGCAGCTCAGGCACGGGACAGTAATTGAGCTCAAGCGCATCTTTCAGCCTCATGGATACGTAGAAAGATCAATGCGCCGGCGCACAGGTTTGGGTATTGTGGCAGCGGCGCTTTGCTTCATTCAAATTTCAATTTTTGGAGTTGTTGATGATGAATGTGGAAATGGAATGTGGGCGAATAAAAAGCGCGGCGCGCGCCGGCGAGCCGTGCCACCGCGATTTTGTCGAACAAATCACCCTGGGTGACATCACGGCACGTAAGCGCGCGGAGCGTTTGACCCGCGCCCTGCAAGCGCTCACTGCCGTCAATCAAACGCTGATTCGCGCCACGGATGAACAAACCCTGCTTTCCGAAGTGTGCCGGATCATCTGCGAGGTCGGCGGGTATCGCATGGCCTGGGTGGGTTATAAAGACGATGATCCGAATCAAACGCTGCGGCCGAGGGCCTGGTGGGGTTATGAGAACGGATATCTGAATCGTGTCAACATCTCGTGGGGCGATAACGAGTTTGGGCAAGGTCCCTCGAGTGTGGCGATTCGCACCGGCGGGCCGGCGGTGTTGCGCGACACCCAAACCGATATCCAGATCGCGCAATGGCAGGAGGCGGTGACGCAGCGCGGCTATGCCTCCATTCTTGGCGCCCCGCTGCTGGCGGAGGGAAAGTCCTTTGGCAGCCTCACCATCTACTCGGCGAAGCCCGATGCGTTCGACCGGGAGGAGATGGCGCTGCTGCAACAAATGGCGGATGATCTCGCCTTCGGCATTGTGGCGCTCCGGGCGCGCGACGAGCGCCGCCGCGCGGAAAATGCCCTGCGTGCAAGCGAAGAGGAATTGAAATTATCGCAAGCGCAATTGCGCAATCTGGCGGCGCATCTGCAGTCGGCGCGCGAAGCGGAACGCACGCACCTGGCGCGGGAGATTCATGATGAGCTGGGGCAATATTTGACCGGCTTGAAAATCGACGTGGCCTCGCTCGAAGAGCTGATCAAACAACGCAATCCGGAAACTGAGCAAGCATTGCTGCGCAAGTTGCAGGCGATGTCGCAATTGCTCGATACGACGGTGCAGTCGGTCCGCAAGATCGCTTCCGAGCTGCGGCCGGCGGTGCTGGACAGTCTCGGCCTGCTCGCCGCCATCGAATGGCAGGCGGAGGAATTTCAACGCCGCACCGGAATTCGCTGCGAATGCTTTTTGACCGCCGAAGCAGTGCAGCTCGACCGCGATGGCGCCACCGCGGTGTTTCGCATTTTGCAGGAATCGCTCACCAATGTGATGCGTCATGCCAATGCGACCCGCGTCAGCATTACTTTCGAGCAAGAAGCCGGTTATTATCTCATGGAGATCAAAGACGATGGCGGGGGAATTCAAGCGGACGATCTCGATAAATCCGATTCTCTCGGCGTGTTGGGAATGAAGGAGCGCGCCCATCTGTTCGGCGGCAGCGTGTCCATTCATGGCGAGCCGGGCAAGGGAACGACCGTGGCGGTGGAGATTCCTTATGATTAAAATACTCATTGCCGATGATCATCCGGTTGTGCGCGAGGGGTTAAGAGGGATCATCGCCCAAGCCTCGGATATGCAGGTCAGCGGCGAAGCGCTGAATGGGCAGGAAGTTTTGCAAAAAGCCGCCGAGGCAGAATATGATGTGGTGGTGCTGGATATCGGCATGCCGGGGCGGGATGGCTTGGACATTTTGAAAGATCTGCATCGTGAAAAACCGGAGCTGCCGGTTCTGATGTTGAGCATGTATCCGGAAGAGCAAGTCGCGGTGCGGGCGCTCAAAGCCGGCGCGGCTGGATACATGAACAAGGAAACCGCGCCCAAAGAATTGGTCAATGCCATCCGAAAAATTCATGGCGGCGGCAAATACGTCAGCGCCTCGCTGGCGGAGAAACTGGCGGCCAGTCTCGATGAGCACGCCGAAGCGGTGCCCCATGAGCTGCTTTCCAACCGCGAGTTTCAAGTGCTGCGCCTGATCGCCTCCGGAAAGGAGGCGCAGGAGATTGCCGACGAGCTGTTCATCAGCGTCAAAACCGTGCGCACCTATCGCGATCGTGTTTTAGAAAAAATGAATTTGAAGAACGAGGTCGAGCTGGCGCATTATGCCATACAGCATAAGCTGTTGGGATGAGCTTATGAAGGTATACCACGAAAAACCGCTCACCTACCGCTCGCTTTACGATAGCCCCCTCCCAACGTGCGTGACTATCGCTGCCGCATAGATCGTGGCGGACCGGCGGCCGAGGAACATTCCGACAGCAACGGCATCGTGCTCATGCGCCGTGGCGCCTTCTGCAAACATTTTGGCCGGCGCAACACACAAGCGCGGCCAAGTAATTACGCCTTCCCACTTAATCTGAATCGCCTCCGGCAGTGACGCCGCCGGACACGGGCGGCTTTTGCTGGTACAAACTAAATCGAAAAAGTTCTTTTGCGCATTTGGCGAGGCGCGCTCGACCGGTTGTCGGCATATCGCCGCTGCCTCGCTCCGGGCTTCACGGAGATCGACAGCCCGCCGCCCGCGCTTCTACCTGTTATCGAAATGTCGCGCGCCGGCACGTATGTGGCTCAATGGCTCGTTCCGTGGCTGACCGACAAAGTTCTCGCGCGCTCGAAGAATGGT
>CAZVZZ010000020.1:11148-24701 GCA_964631505.1 uncultured Cytophagia bacterium | reverse complement strand
AGGTTTTTATGATTATTCCGGCGACAAGCCGAAGGTGATGGATTTGGGGATTTGAAAACAAGAAAGGGGAACGGTGAGATGGTTCGTAAAGTTCACTATGTCTATGAATTTAGCCTAATTGACCGTTATCGTTATACTCATCTTGTTGAAAAAGGGCGTATTCTAAAATTTGTTGTACAATATGAGACCAAGATTGGCAACAAATGGCACAAGGAGGTTGAAAAAAATGAAAAAAAATGAGCTTGGTCAACGAAGCTTGGATTTGGGGCTGGAATTTAGTCGTTATGTCCTTGAACATCCGCGTTTCGCAGAAAGAATTCCTTATGGTGCGCAAGTAGTGCTCTTACCAGCGCATGACAAAGAATTACGGGAATACAACCTGCGTAATGCCGCGATCAATCGCGAACCCGGCCGTCCCATCGTTCATATCGAAATTGACCGGCTGCGCCCACAGCGTTCTCAAATCATAAAACCAAAATTGAAGGTCGTCGAGGGCATCTCCGGTAATGGCAAATTGCAGCGGTGCCCCAAAGCGGAATTGGTGAATGCCTGATTTAATTCGTATCGCGCTCGCCCAAATGGCCGTGAGCGAAGACCTCGAAACCAATCGCCAAAAAGGCCTGGACTGGGTGAAACAAGCCGCCCAAGCCAGCGCGCAAATCATTTGCTTCACCGAATTGGGCTTGCTGCCGTTCTTTCCGCAATATCGCGCCGAGAAAAAATTTTTCCAGTGGGCCGAGCCGCTCACCGGCCCCACCGTTGAAAAATTTCGGGAAGCGGCGCAGGCAAATCGCCTGCACGTTCTTTTGAATTTTTTTGAGCGCGCCCAACCCGGCGAATATTACGACAGCACGGTTTTATTGCAAGCGGATGGCGGCCCGGCTCGCGGGCCGGTGCGGATGCTGCACACCGCCGAGGAACCCGGCTTCAACGAAAAATTTTATTATTGGCCGGGCAACACGCCGCCGCAGGTTTTCGATCTCGGCGCGGTAAAAATCGGCGTGGCGATCTGTTATGATCGCCATTATCCCGAATACATGCGCCAACTCGTTTTACAAGGCGCGGAAATTATTTTCACGCCGTTCGCCGGCCTGCGCCACGATCCGCTCAAAATGTACGAAATCGAAATGCAAGGCACGGCGTTTCAAAACCAGGTTTTCATCGCGGCGGTGAATCGCGTCGGCAAAGAACCGACGGTGGATTTTATCGGCGGCAGTTTCGTCGTCGATCCGGCCGGCGAGATCATCGCCCGCGGCCCGCGCGACGAAGAAAAGCTTCTGCTGGTTGATTGCGATCTGTCGCGCATTGAAGAAATGCGGCAAGTACGGCCGTTTCTGCGCGATCGCCGGCCGGAGGTTTATGCGGGTTGGGTGAAGTAAAATTAGGAGTTCATTTTTATGATAGAAGAAATTACAGTAGAGCGTCCGACAACGACATATCAAAAAATGCCATTGCTGCGCTTACCCGATGATGCTTCCGCGCGTGAGGCGGTTGCACAATGGCTTCTGAGAGAAATCGGCACCGCCGCCTACCCCGGAGATGCTACTTTTCAACCAGAGAGTTTCACGTGGCATGTCCCGGTTTGGTTAAGCTATGCGGAAAAAGTCCAGATCGGAATTTTAGCAGATGTTTATTTGCATGCGGCGACCGGAATATTTCTAGGCCGGCCTTCCCGAGAAGATTTAATCCATCGCGCCGAAGCGTTGCTCAACAAGGCAAACTGAATCATGCCGTCGTAATAACAAAAATCGAAAACGATAAAGTTATCGTCCACGATCCGGAAGCCGGAAAAGGCCGGCGGGAGTTAAAACTTGCAACATTCTTAGCTGCCTGGAAAGGCGCAAAACAACAAGTGCTGATGATTTTATCCAAACCATAACCGGGAGCAACGATGTCTTACCAAAACATTCTCTTTGAAACCAAAAACAAAATCGCCTATCTCACGCTGAATCGTCCGGATAAAATGAACGCGCTCAATTGGCTGACGATGCAGGAAGTGCAGCAGGCGCTCGCGTCGGTGCGCGATGACGCAAACGTTGGCGGCGTGATTCTCACCGGCGCCGGCGAAAAAGCGTTTGCGGCGGGCGCGGATATTGGCGAGCTGGCGCAGCAAACGCCGGTGAGCGCGAAAGAGTTCTCCTTGCAAAGCCAGGAAATTTTGCGCTTCATCGAGCGTTTTCCCAAGCCGATCATTGCGGCGGTGAATGGCTTCTGCCTCGGCGGCGGCAGTGAATTGGCGCTGGCGTGCCATATCCGCGTTGCCTCGGAGAAAGCGAAATTTGGCCAGCCGGAAGTGAATCTCGGCATCATGTGCGGGAACGGCGGCTCGCAGCGTTTGCCGCGCCTCATCGGCAAAGGCCGCGCGATCGAGCTGCTCATTACCGGCAACATGATCGACGCGAACGAAGCGTATCGCCTCGGCTGGGTCAATCACGTCACCCCGCCGGACAAGCTGATCGCGAAATGCGAAGAGATTTTGCAAACCGTTTTCAAGAAAGGCCCGGTTGCCGTTAAGCTCACGCTCGAAGCGGTGATCCACGGCCTGGAGATGACACTCGAAGAAGGCGTGCAGCTCGAGTCGAATCTCTTCGGCATGTGCTTCTCCACCGAAGATATGAAGGAAGGCACGAAAGCGTTTCTGGAAAAACGTCCGGCGAATTTTCAGGGGAAGTAGCTTGGAAGATCGAGGATAGAAGCTGGAAGATCGAGGATGGAAGATGGAAAAGCGAATATCGCTGCGGCCTTTCATTTTCAATCTTGGCGTGAAAAGAAAGATCACTTCGCCTTAAGGATTTAAACATGGATACGCCGATCTACAAATTCTTGGAAGCCGCCCGCTATTTAAAAATAGCCCCGGCTACGCTGCGCTCATGGGTGGTTGGCAGAAATTATCCCAAAGGTAAAGGTTTCGCCTATTTTAAGCCACTTATCAAATCACCGGACAAGGCGCGCCGTTTGTTATCATTCAACAATTTGATTGAAGCGTATGTTTTGCGCTCACTGCGCCAAGAACATGGCGTTTCAATCAAAGCCGTTCGTGTCGCGTTGAATTATGCGCAAGCCGAATTTAATGTGCCGCGCTTGTTGTTGAGCCATGATTTATTTACTGCTGCCGGTGATTTGTTTTTGCAAAGGTACGGCGAGCTGATCAATCTTTCGAAGTCCGGCCAGTTGGCCTTGCGCAAAATGCTCGAAGCCCATTTGCAGCGCATTGAGTGGAGTCAGAATCATCCTGTGCGTTTGTACCCGTTTATCGATTTTGATCGCAAAAAATTAATCGCTATCGATCCGTTGATCAAATTCGGCCGGCCGGTGATCATGCGCAAAGCCGTATCCACGGCAAGCATTGTTGATCGAATTGACGCCGGCGAAGCGCTCGTGGCCGTTGCCGACGATTATGATCTGGAGGTGAATGAGGTAGAAATGGCGGTTCTCTATGAGCGCGCCGCCTGATTACGTTTTTTTCACGGATCGTGATTTGGGAAAACAATTTCCCGAGATTCTGCGAAAAGCCGGCATTAATGTCAAAAGCCATGGCGATCATTTTGCCGATGACGCCAAGGATGAAGATTGGCTAAAAATAGTTGGCGAGCGAGGATGGTATGTTTTAACACACGATCGCCGCATGCGTTATAGATCGAATGAGATTGACGCTATTTCGAGATTCAACATTGGCATGTTGGTGATCGTCGGAAAATCACCATTGGCTGAGCTTGCGCATAATTTTGTCCAGACGTTGCATCAAATTATTAGATTCATTAGCAAAAATCCACGGCCATTCATTGCCAAAATATATCGGCCGGATTCTAAAAACATAAAAACAAAATCGGACGCTTCGGGATATGTCAAAATGTGGGTCTCTTTTTAAAATCCAACATTGCAACTAAATTCGGACGAATATGGAATCCTTCACCGAACACGACCTCATCTACGACTGGAACACCCACGCCGGGGCGTGGAAGCCGAGCCAGCCGATTGAGTTCAACGACGAGACGTTGCGCGACGGGTTGCAATCGCCGTCGGTGTGCGATCCGCCGATTGCAGACAAGATTCGCATGTTGCACTACATGCACGAGCTGGGCATTCAATCGGCCAACATCGGCTTGCCGGGGGCCGGGCCGCGGGCAAAGGCGGACGTGTTGGCGCTCGCCAAAGAAATTGCGCAAAACAAGCTGCCGGTTTTTCCCAACTGCGCGGCGCGCACGGTCGAGGCCGATATTCTGCCCATTGTCGAAACCGCGCAACAGGCCGGCATGATCATCGAAGCCGCCATGTTCATTGGCTCCAGCCCGATCCGCCAATATGCCGAGGAGTGGAACCTCGATTTTCTCGTGCGCACCGTGGCCCGCGCCGTCACCTTTGCGGTCAAATATGAATTGCCGGTGATGTTCGTCACCGAAGACACGATCCGCTCGCATCCGGAAGATATTCGCACGTTGTATGCGACCGCAGTGAATTGCGGCGCCAGCCGCGTCGTTTGTTGCGATACCGTCGGCCATGCGACGCCGAACGGCGTGCGGGCGCTTATTCGTTTTGTGCGCGAGGTGGTGCATGCGATCGATCCGGCAGTCAAAGTCGATTGGCACGGCCACAAAGACCGCGGCTTGTCAATGACCAACACGCTGGCGGCGATTGAAGCCGGCGCCGACCGCGTGCACGGCACGATGCTCGGCATCGGCGAGCGTGTCGGCAACACCCCGCTTGACCTGCTGCTGGTGAATTGCAAATTGCTCGGCTGGATCGACAACGATTTGACGGCGTTGAAAAATTACGCGGACCTGGTCTCGCAGGTTTGTGAAGTGCCGATTCCGGTGAACTACCCGGTTCTCGGCCGCGACGCATTTCGCACCGGCACCGGCGTGCATGCGGCGGCGATTGCGAAAGCGCAAAAGAAGGGGCAAGAGTGGCTGGCCGATCGCGTTTACTCCGGCGTGCCGGCGAGCTGGGTGGGCCGCAAACAGGAAATCGATATCGGCCACATGAGCGGCGAGTCGAACGTGATCTTCTGGCTGACGGCGCATGGTTTCGAGCCGAAACGCGAATGGATCGAAGCCGTTTTCAACAAAGCCAAAACTCTCAATCGCAATTTGACGGACGAGGAGATTCGCGCGGTCATTGCCGCAACCACAACTTAGCTCGTCGTTGTTCACAACATAAAAAAACTTTGGACGCAAAACTTAAAATTTATTTTGCCGGCGCGATCAGCGCGGGGAGGGAGCGGCAGCCGCTGTATGCCGCAATGGTGCAGTTCCTTGAAACGCTGGGCGCCGAGGTGCTCTCGGCGCACGTGGCGCACGCCGACGTGTTGGCGCACGAGGCAAAACTGACGGCGGAAGAAATTTTCAACCGTGACCTGCAACTGCTTGAAAGTTGCGACGGCATGGTTGCGGAAGTCAGCCGGCCTTCGCTGGGCGTGGGTTATGAAATCGCCACGGCGTTGAGTTTGTGGCGGCCGACGCTGTGTTTGTGCGAGCAGGAGATTTTTCTCACACGCATGTTGACGGGAAATTCGCATCCGCGCTTGCAAATTTTTTTTTATCGCGATGCGGCGGCCTGGCAGGAGGCGCTCAAAAAATTTTATCAGGCGCTCCGGCAACCGAACCACTCGCCGCTTTACGCGTAACTCGAGGGATGTGTTGAAACGGATTTCGGCAAAAAATTTTCCGCTGTTGCTTTTCATCGCCCTGTTGCTGGCCGCGCTCAGCGAATGGGGTTGCGGCGCGAAACCCCTGCCCCGGCTGACGAAACCGGCGCCCCGCGAAAACCGCCGCCCGCCTTATCCCTTGCGCGCTGAAATGAAACCGCGGCAAACGGCGCCGGCGAAACCCCGGCTGATCGAGCGTTCCACCCCCACGCCGGCGCAGTCCCCGCGCGAGCCAATCGCGATTGACGATGCCGACACCGTGCTGCCGCGTCCGGCCATTTCCAAAGACCGGATGGCGCTGCCGGCAACGCCGTTTCATCCGGAGCTTACGTTTCAAAAAAACAAAGCCGGCGAGCGCGAAGCGGTTTATCGCTTGAAAAAAGGCGAGGCGCTTTACAGCGCGGTAGTGGTGCGTTTCACCGGACGCGTCGATGCCGATGAGGTCAATGCCATTGCGCAAAAACTTTTGGCCTACAACGGCATTCGCGACGCCACGAAAATTGCGGACGGCACGCCGATTCGGATCCCGGCCCGCTATCTCGATGAAGACATTCTCCGGGGCAAGGCGGCGGCAACACCGCGTAGCGCCGGTCCGCCAGCAAAATCGCGCCGGCCCGCACGCAATGAGCTGCACGTGATTTTGGACGCCGGCCACGGCGGCAGCGATCCGGGCACGATGATGCGCGGGTGGGTGGAAGATGAAATCGCGTACGATCTGATGATTCGCATCAAGCTCGGCTTGCAAGCCAGCGGCGTGAAAGTTTATTCCACGGTGCGCGATAAAAAAACCGGCGACCGGGTGAATAACGGCAGCACGCTCGCCAATAATCGCGACGAATACGTGAAAGTGACGCCGGAATATTACATGGCGGACAGCCGCATTGCGCTCAATTTGCGGATATATTTGATCGAAGATCTTTACCGCTGGATGCTGCAGCGCGGCATTCCGGCGGAAAATATTTTTTTGATCAGCATTCATCTCGATCATCTGCATCCGGCGCTGGACGGCGCGATGATTTATTTTCCCGGCGCCGCGGAACGCGCCAGCCAATACAAAGCGGCGGGCAGCATTTACCGCTCTTACAAAGAAAGCCGGTACGGCGTCATTTCCTTTTCACGCCGTGAAATTGAAAATGCGGAGATCGCCAGCGAAAATTTTGCGTTCGATTTGATCGCTTCTTTTCGCCGGGCGCAAATTCCGGTGCATGATTACCAGCCGGTGCGCAGCTATGTTTATCGCCACGACCACAAATGGGCGCCGGGCATCATTCGCTACAGCCGCGTGCCGACCTCGATTTTGCTGGAGGCGGCCAATCTCTCCAACCGGGATGATTTGTGGCGGATTCGTTCCGCCAGTTTCCGGCAGCGCATGGCCGAGGCGGTGGTGAAAGCGATTGTCGCGCAGAAGTAAAGACAGTAATCAGTGGTCAGTGATCAGTTTTCAGTAATGCACAAAATTGAACAAACACGGATCGTGTTGCATCTTGATATGGATGCGTTTTATGCGGCGGTCGAGCAGCTCGATCATCCGGCCTATCGCGGCAAGCCGGTGGTGGTCGGCGCCGATCCGAAAGGCGGCACCGGGCGCGGCGTCGTGGCGACGTGCAGCTACGAGGCGCGCAAATTCGGCATTCATTCGGCGATGCCGATTTCGCAGGCGTACCGGCGCTGTCCCGGCGCGGTTTTTGTGTTTCCGCGTTTTCCGCGCTATCGCGACATTTCGCAACAGGTGATGAAAATTTTGCAGGAGTATTCGCCGCAACTTTTGCAGATCAGCATCGATGAGGCGTTCATCGACATCACACACACGGCGAATTTTCACGGCGGCGCCAAAGCCGTGGCGGAGAAAATCAAAAGCCGGATTAAAAACGAAATCGGCCTTACCGCCTCGGTCGGCCTCGCGCCGAACATGTTCATCGCCAAAGTCGCGTCGGATTTGCACAAGCCGGACGGTTTGACCATTTGTGAGGCCGGACAGGAGAAATCTTTTCTGGCGCCGCTGCCGATCAAAAAACTTTGGGGCGTCGGCCCCAAAACCGAAGCGCATTTGCGAAAATTGGGATTCACCACCATCGGCCAGGTGGCGCAATGCGCGCAAAAAATGCTGGCGGAAAAATTAGGCAAATGGGGCGCGCATTTGTGGGAGCTGGCGAACGGCATCGACGAGCGGCCGGTCGAAGATTGGGGGCCGCGCAAATCGATCAGCCAGGAACACACGTATGATCAGGACGTCGCGGAGGCGAAAATTATTGAAAGCACGATTTGGAAAATCGTTGAAAGCTTGAGCGCTGATATGCGCCGGCAGAATTTAAAAGGGCAGGTCTTGACACTGAAAATCCGGCTGGAAGGCTTTGAAACATACACGCGCCAGCGCAAGCTGCCGGAATACTTGCACGACGCGGAAACGATGCGCGCGTTGGCGCTGGAGCTGTTTCGCAAATTCGACCGCAAAGGCAAAAAAGTGCGTTTGATCGGCGTCGGCATGTCGCATCTCAACAACACCGGCGGCGAGCAACTGAGCCTGTTTCAATCCGATACCGGCCAACAGCACCGCGACCGCGTCGCCGATTTGCTGGAAACGCTCCGCGACAAACATGGCGAAGAAGCCGCGACGCGCGCGAGCTTGCTGGAAAAAAAATAGCAGCGTTCTGCATTGCAGCAAGAACTTGAAAATTTTTCTGCAATTGCGCTTTTGCAAATCACTCATCTCGCTTAGACTTCTTTAGGAAACAAGGCGCTATGCCAACCTTTCACCCGCTTTCGGCAATTTCAAAACGCTCACGACGCCTCGTGCCGGAATTTTTTTCGATTCATCCAAAGCCGCTTTATCTGCTGCTGCTCTTGATCATCGCCGGTTGCACACAAAAAACAAAATTCCAATCACCGACGCCGGCGGCCGCGACCGATACAACCGCGGCGCCACGCCAGGGCAACAGCGCCAGCCAATGGGTCGACCGCACGACGATGCTGGCGCCCGACGCCGCCATTCCCGCTGCCGGCGAAGATTGCGCGATGATCTACGATCCGGTGCAACACCGCATTGTTTTATTTGGCGGCAAAGACGATGCAAATCAAAATTTGCAAGACGTTTGGGCGTTGGATTTGGCCAAAAATCTTTGGCAAAAACTGGCGATAACGGGCGAGCGGCCTCCGGCAAGCGAAGATCATGCGGTGATTTACGATCCGGTGGGACACCGCATGATTTTGCACGGCGGCGAAGACGGTTGGACCACCAACAAACTGTGGGCGCTCGATCTGCGGACGCCGCATTGGCGCAACATGACCGACTCCACCTCCCCGGCGCGAGAAGATCACTCGGCGAGTTACGACAGTTTTAGTAAACGGATGGTTATCTTCGGCGGGCAACAAAATGACGAGAAATTTATTCGCACCAATCTCAACGACCTTTGGGCGCTCAATCTCGATCCAACGTCGCCATACTTTGAAAAATGGCAAAATCTGACCAGCCGCGACGAGCCGCCGCCCGGACGCGGTGATCACGTTGCCGTTTATGATGAGAAAAAAAATCGTTTGGTGATTTACGGGGGCTGGGATCGGGACCAAAAGCTGGCCTTCGACGACACCTGGGCGTTTTATTTTCCGCCGATTTCTTATGCGCCCGGCAGATGGAAACAACTCAAAACGCGGCAATCGCATCCACCGGCGCGCCGGCATGCCGCCGGCGTTTATGATTCCGCACGCAATTGGTTCGTGATTTTCGGCGGATTCGGCCGCGAAGGTTATCTGAACGACGTGTGGGCTTTTGATCTGGAAAACGATGTGTGGCTCAACCTCACGCCCGGCCCGCAGCCCCGGCTCGATCACCAAGCCGTCTTCGATCCGCGCCGCCAGCGCCTCGTTATTTACGGCGGCGATGCAAAGTTAGGCGAAAAATTTCATGACTTGTGGGAATTGCAAATTCACCCCAACCTGCCGCTCGAGCCGATGCTGAAAGCGGCCGGCGCGCAACCGGCCAAGCCGAAATAATATTTTCCGGGAATCACGTCTTCGGCCGTCCTTGCAAAATTTCGTCGCCTTCCTGTAAACCATCTTTGATCACGACGTAACGATCATTGCTTTCCCCGATGCTGACGTGGCGCGGCGTGGTTTTACTGCCCTGCCGCAAATAAACCAAAGGCTTCTTGTCGGCGTCAAAAAAGATGCTCTCCACCGGCACGTACAAAACGTCATCGTATTGGTTCAGAACAATATCCGCGGTGGCGGTCAATCCCGGTTTCAAGCGCAGATCGCTTTCGTGCACGCGCAAGGTCACATCAAAAACTTTGGCGCCGCTGGCTTTACCAGTCATCAAATTGAGCTTGCGTTTTGCCAAGTCCGCAATCATCGTAATCTCGCCCTTAAAAACTGTGTCCGGATAAGCATCGAGCCGAATTTCAGCAGGCAAGCCGAGGCGCAATTTTGCCAGATCAACTTCGCTCACTTGCAAGTCCACCAGCATCGACGATACGTCCGGCAAATAAATCAAATCCGTGCCCTCCAGCGGCGTCATGCCGACGCTGATCTTCTTGCGGTGTTCTTCATCACCCGCCGTGGCATAAACCACCAAGCCGTCGCGGGGCGCCAGAATGACGCTCATTCTCAATTTGCGCGACTGTTGCGCATAGGCCTGTTGGGCCCGGGCAACGTTAGCCTGCGCCGCGCGCACGGCGCCTTCCAGCGCACGCGTTCGGGACTTGCTTTCAATAAAACCCAGGCGGGCCTTTTCGACGTCACCGTCCGTGATGAATCCCTTTTTAGCCAGCGACGAAATCGTCTCAAAATTTTTCTTGGCGGCGCTTTCCTGCATCTGCTGCGCTTCAAGCTCATTGGTCGCCCGGGTATAACCGGCGTTGGCCAGCATGACCATCGATTGGATTTCATCGAGCGCGATTTCATACTTGGTCGATTCAAACCTGACGAGGGTGTCGCCCTTTTGCACCCACTTGCCTTCCGGAGCCAGCCAAAGAATTTGCTTGTCGGTGACCGCGCTGATCGTCACCTGATCCTGCGCGCGCAGCTCGCCGCTTTCGATGATTTTTATCGTGACCGGCCCGCGCTTAACTTTGACGCTTTTCGTTGCAGCGCCTTCATCCGCCGAAGCCAGAAAATTGCTTCCCACCCAGAAAACGCCAATGACCAGCGGCGCCAGGAACAACAACAGCTTCCGGCGTTTTTTATCGGCGAACAACTCCGCCAATCGTTGGGAAAAGTTAGAAGCCTGAGGCATACGCATTTCTCCGTTTTTATTTTTTAAATTTGGTTTTCCCCGCTCACCCTTTGAGCACGGCCACCGGACGCAGGCGAACGACCGGCCGCGCCAACGACAGCGCCGACATTGCCTGGATGACCCGCGAAATATCTTTGAACGAATCCGGCGCCTGTTCCGCAATGTTATCCGCGCCGTAGCGGTACAACCGAATGTTTTTGGCGCGCATTTCGTTTTCCACCTGCGCCGCGGTAAACTGCGCCATCGCCTCGGGTTTGTCGAGAACGCGCCCGGCGCCGTGATTCACCGAAAAAAATGTTTCGCGCGTGTTCTCCGCGGCAACGCCAATGTAAGACGCATGCCCCATCGAACCGGGAATCGGCACCGGCTGGCCCGTTCGCGAAAAAATCGGATGCGACGGCATTTGCGAGGGCGGCAGCGCGCGGCTGCCGCCGTGACGATGAATCCACAGCTTGGCGCCGTTCCAGGTTTCATGTTTAATGCTCACGTGCGCGCAATCATAGAGCAGCGGCAGCGCGAGCGACGCGTCGTGCAGCGTTTTTCTCACCGCGGCACGCAATTTTTCGGTGATGGCGATGCGATTGGCAAAACCGAAATTGGAGGCCGCCGCAATCGCGCGCGCGAAATGTGCGCCCTCTTCCGAATCCGCCGGCAGCGCCCAGATGGGAGAAACGCGTTTCTCCTCTTCCTCAAATTTCTCCAAATACTCTTTCATGGTTTTGCTGCCGACGCTGCGCGACCCGGTGTGCAGCATGAACAGCGCTTTGCCCGGCTCAAGGCCCAGCAAACTCGCGGCCTCGTGATCGATCACTTCGACGATTTCTTGCAGCTCGAGAAAATGATTGCCGTCGCCGAGCGTGCCAAAACAGCGGCGGCCTTTTTTCAGCGGCTTGTCCGGCATGCTGGCGAGAATTTTTTCCGGATCATCGGTGTCGGTCGGCATTGTGCCACGGTCTTCGATGCAATCCAATTCCGCGTCGCTGAGGCCGAATTTTTTTCGGCTCCACTCCCCGCCCTGTGTGAGAATCGCCGCGACCTCGTCTTTACTGATGACGTCGTGCTCGTGCTCCAAAACCGGCACCGTACGAATCAACTCGCCAAACAACTCATCCAGCACCGGCGCGGTCAACTCGCGCACGTCGATATCGGTGCGCACCATACGCATGCCGCAGCAAATGCCGGTGTCAACCGCACGCGGCACGATCATGTTTTTTGCCGCGACCACCGTGCCGGTCGGGCTGGGGTTGCGGCTTTTGCGATGAATATCCGGCAAAACCGCGACGTGATGCTGCAGCCCCGCCGCGCTGGCCAGCATTTCCAGTTGCGCCACGGTTGCAGTATCCGGCATCATGTCCGGCGTTAAAAAAAACTTGAGAGGTAAACCGCCGTTTTTCGGTGTCGTTTCGAGAGGTTGGGGCATAGGCGATTTTAAATTTAAAACACAAATATTTAAATTAATAAAATTTAATTTATTAAACCATCATACAATTTTAAGAATATCATCAACAACCGCAGCAACGCCGGCGGTGCGATCAATGCCCAGTTCATAGCAGCGCGCGTTTTCGGCGAAGCGACGCAACACTTCGATCCGTTTCACCGCCTGCCCGGGTTGCGGCCAATGCATTTCCAGCGCGGCAGCGTACCAGCCGTAATCGTCCAGCTCGCGCGTGAGCCGATTCATCGCCACCATTTTCTCCGCGGCAAGTTCCGGGGCAAGTGGCGTGAGATAGCGCTGCGGTGCAAACTGCGGCAGGAATAACGCCGCGGGCTTGATTTTTCCCAGGCTCGCCGTCTCCAGATGAAAAAGCGATTTATCTTTCAGACCTTCTGGAAAATTCATCGGGATTAACCCCGCGGGATTTTCACCCAACATCGTGAGGCTGCCGTCATCCAGCCGGATCGGCTCATCGCAGGGATAAATAAAATCGCCGTCGGTGAAAATAATATTTTCGGAAATCAACCGAATGCCGGGCCGTTGCATCAGCGCCACGCAGGTGGTGGTTTTGCCGACGCCACCCAGCCCGCCGATCATGATGCCGCCATTGGGACTGGATAATGCCGAAGCATGAAAAATCGTCCAGCCGTGAAAATTTTCCAAATACCAGATTACCGGATAATAAACCAGATAACTCATCAAGCTGAAATAGCGCTTGTATTCATACTCCGGCAGATTGTCGAGTTTTTCTTTTTTGGGATGAAAGCGATACGCCACGTCGAAACACCAGCGCCCGGACTCGCGGCGAAAACGCAATTGCAATCCTTTCATGCGCAGCGTGTCGAGCCAGATGAGATCATCGTCCTTGCCGAGCATGCGCTTGCCGATCACGTTGAGCGCGCCATCAACCGGAAACGGATTGGCCTCCGCGTCCCACTCGCCCTGCGACCACCAACAACGCACCGTCAGGTCCGGCTTCGCGCCCGGCGCTTCCACCAGGTTGTACAAATGCTCCGCCGCATAAGCCAACAGCGGCGCATGATCCGATTCCAGCGTCAACCTCACGCCATGCATGTGGACGCCGAGTTGGTTGCTGGTGGCTCGTTGCGCGTCGCTTGTTGCTTGTTGTCCTTTTATCATCACCAAAATCTTTTTTCTTTTTATCCTTTTCTCTTTTTAGCTTTTTTCAAAAAGGTATCCCGCGCCGCGCACGGTTTTGATGTAACGGGGATTTTCCGGATCCGGTT
>CAZVZZ010000020.1:0-11048 GCA_964631505.1 uncultured Cytophagia bacterium | reverse complement strand
AGGTATCCCGCGCCGCGCACGGTTTTGATGTAACGGGGATTTTCCGGATCCGGTTCGACGTGTTTGCGCAGGCGCAGAATGTGATTGTCCACCGTGCGGGTGGTCGGATAAACGTCGTAGCCCCAAATTTTGTCCAACAGGTGATCGCGCGTCAGCAATTCGCCGGGATGGTTGATGAAATATTCCAGCAGCAGAAATTCCCGGTTCGTCAGTTCCTGGCGCACGCCGGCCTTATGAACTTCGTGGCGTTTGAAATCCACCGTCACTTCGCCGAACTGGTATTTCTCCGGTTTCTCGCCGCCTTTATTTTCCGCCGGTTCGGTATTTTTTTCCCGCCGCAAGTGGGCCCGCACGCGCGCCATCAGCTCGCGCAAACTAAACGGCTTGGTGACATAATCATCCGCGCCCAGCTCGAGGCCGAGCACGCGATCATCTTCCTCGGCTTTCGAGGTGAGCATGATCACCGGCGTAACCAGCCCCTCGTCGCGCAAGCGCTTGCAAATTTCCAGGCCGCTCATGCCGGGCAGCATCAAATCCAAAATGAGCAGATCCGGCCGATTTTCTTTCGCCAACCGCAAACCGTCCGGGCCGGTACGCGCGATCTGCGTCTCGTATCCTTCGTCCTGCAGCGCGCTCTCCAGCCCCAGCGCAATCGCCGCATCGTCTTCGACAACCAGAATTTTTTTCATATTGCTTTGTACCGCAACATTTATGTTGCGCTTCCAATTTTGCGGTTACACTTTTCACGGCGAAATTTCAACCGCACCCTTTGCCGGCGCCGTTTCTTCTTTCGCAATCACCGTCACCTGTTCACCGGCGGGAATCGGCAACGTAAAGCGAAACGTCGAGCCTTTGCCGATCTCGCTGCGCACCGTGATCTCGCCGCCGTGAGCGCGGATAATGTCGCGCACCAGCGTCAGCCCCAATCCCATGCCGCCCTGTTGGCGCGTATTCAACCGTTGATTCACCCGATAAAAACTCTCGAAAATTTTCGGAATCTCGGCGGCGGCGATGCCGATGCCGCGATCCGCCACTTCCACCACAACCTGCTGCCCCTCGCGAAACGCGCGTACTTTGATTTCCCGGATTTCATCGCTGTATTTGACGGCGTTGCCGAGCAAATTGAGCATGACTTGCAAAATTGCGTCTGCGTCGAGGCGCACCTCCGGCAGATCATCGGGAATCTCCGCCAGCAACCGGAATTTCTCCGCCTCCGCGTGCGGCCGAAACGAGTCGAGTGCGAGGTGCAACACCGCCGCAGGATCTTCATATTCCAACTGGAACTGTTTGTTGCCGCGCTCCAGGCGGGCGAAATTCAAGACGTTTTCAATCAACCGGCCGAGGCGTTCGCATTCGCGGCGAATGATGCCGAGATGCTGCAGCGCCCGGTCGCGATTTTTTCCCGGCGCCGCGGCATTTCCCGTGAGCTGCATTTCCATCAGCTCCGCCATCATTTTAATTGAAGTCAACGGCGTGCGCAGCTCGTGCGACACGTTCGAGACGAAGGTTGACTTCATCCGCGAAAGGTTCGCCTCGTGTTGCGCCCGGCGAATGAAAAAATAAGCGCCCGATAAAATGCTCACCAGCAGCAACGAGATCAGCCAGTATCCGAGCGAAGTGCGAAAATTCCAGCGCGCCGCCGGCGCTTTTTCGTTGACATAAACCGCGACTTGCCAAAAATTAAACGGTGGCGCCAGCGTTTGCACGGCAAGCGGCGCCGCCAGCGGCCGGGCGCCGATCACGAAATCACCGTTTTGATTCAACACGGCGAGGCTCATGGCCTCGCTGAATTTCAAATTCGACAAAATTTCCGGAAACAGGCGCTGCCGAAGCTGCCGCAGGTCGATTTGCAAACCGATAATGCCGGCGATGTAAATGTCGCGCGGGTCCGGCAGAAAACGGTAGGCCAGCAGATACGGTTCGTCGTTGGTTTCATCCGAAAGATAGCGCACCCGCGCCCGGTAATGCTTGCGCTCGATCAAGGTCTCCGTCAAGACTTTGTCGAGAAGCTGCAAAAAATATTTTTGGCTCAACCGCTTTTTGTTCTGCTCGGCCAGCGCCTGAAATTGCGCCTGATAGGCGGCAGCGTCGGAAAGCCGGGGCGAAGCCAGAATGCGCGGCGACAAGTTTTGAATCAGCCCAAGAAAATAAGAGTATTGCACGGCGTTAATGGCATCGCTGCGCTCCATCAGATCCTGATTGAGCCGGAGCAGCGTCGCAATTGCCTGCTGATCGCGCTCCAGACTCTCCTGGCAAACGGCGATTTGATATTGCGCGACAAAACGCAGATATGTTTTGCGCAGGTCGCGCACTTCGGGAAAATCGGCCAGCAGCTTTTCAAACGTGGTGAGCGCCGCGATCCATTCGCCTTTTTTTTGTTGCACGCGGCCAATGTAGCTTTCTGCCATCGCGCGCAATTGCGCGGTTTGAACCCGCGCGGTAATTTCACGATAACTGGCCAGCGCGCCATCGAGATCAAACGCACGATACTCCAGATCTTCGCCGCGGTTGACCAACTCATCAAAAATTTCGTGCTCGCGAACGTAAGATTCGTTGGCCATCGGCGCGGACGGCGCATTTTCCGCTTCCAGGCTAAGCCCCGGCGGAAAAGCGACCTGCCCCGGCGCCGTGAGCACGAAACAAGCGGCAACCAGCGACTCCTGCTGCGCCAGTTGCTCCAATTTTGCCGGATTGAAATAGCGCTCGTTGCGGTCAAACGCATTTTTAAAATACGCGATCCAGGTTCTTTCGGCTTTTTCCAACTCATTATCGATCTCGCGGGCGGCGAGACGCGCAAAATGATAGTAACTCTCGCGCAGCCGTTGTTGCGAAAACAGTTTCTCATTCTCCAGCGCGCGCCAGCTAAAATAACCCAGCAAGCCGCAAGGAATAATGATCGACCCGAAGAAGATCATCGCCAAGCGGATTTCATTGCGCTTGGTTTTGAGAATGTCGGCAACGGCTTGCAACATAGTTGGACTTTACCGCGAAATGAAAACCGAGAAATTTATTGAACGATGAAAACCGGTCCGTGACTTTCAAGTGTGCGCTGACAGCCTCACGGCAACACTTGCCATAACGCCGTAAGGTGCAAATCATTCGGCATGTCCCGGCCAAGCGCGAGGGCGGTCTCGGCCAGCGTGAGCATGCGCTCAACTTTCGCTTCGCAGTTTTCATGCGAATGCGTCACGTATTTTTTCGCCTGCTTGTTGATCAGCAAGCTCGCCAAAAACCACAGCACCGCCGGCGGCGAAATGGGCTGCGCCATTTTTTCGGCATAGCCCGCTAAAAAATAGCGCGAAATTTCTTGCCGCAAACCAGCGTTGATGCGCCCGTGCGCCTCTTCTAAATAATACAACGAAGAAAGCAAATTTGCAATATCATAAGCCGGATGGCCCATGCGCAGGCTGTCGAGATCCAATAGCGCCAGCTCATCGCCGCGGAGAAAAATGTGATTCAGGCGATAGGTGCCGTGCAGTAAAACCGGCGCCGTCGTGTCGTTCCAGGCAAACGCTTTAAACGCCGCGATCAATTTATTGAGCCGGGTTTTGAATGGCGGCAGCGTTTTCACAATGATGCCGGCGGCCTCGCGATTTTCTGCCAGCTCGTTTTTGACGGTAATTTTTTTGCGCACGCGTTTTTGCGCGCGATGAAAATCCGCCAGCAACCTGCCGACGCCGGCCATGACCGGCGGCCGGTCGATGGCGAAGAGCGCCTGCTTCAAATTCTGGCCGGTCAATTCTTCGATGAACACCGCGCCATTACTTTCATCCAGCGCCAGCGCGCGCGGGAAACGCACCGGAACTTTTTCATCGTCGGGCCAGGCGCGGCGCAATGATCGCAAATTCCGAAAAAGTTTTTTCGCCTTTTCGACGTCACTGACCTGCTTGACAATGAACGTGATCGTTGTTGCAGCGCCGCCGGCTGCTTGTAACTGCGCCGTGCAGCGTGCGGTGAATCTTTTCTCCGGCACGTAACGCAGCATTTCCACGTTCGCCGTCCGCACTTCCCAACTCGCGCCGGCGAGCACGCCGTTGGCAACGGCATGCAGGTTCGCCGCCAGCCACGGCTGCAATTGCGCCGTCGACAGCAATTGCATTTTGCGGTCGTTCGGATAGGCCAGTAGAATCAAATTCGCTTCGGCAACCAGCGCCGCCGCCTGCCCAATTTCCGGCTGCAGCCTGGCTTTCTTGAGAATGGATTTGTATTCATCTTCAAGCTGATCCGCTGCCACGAGAAAGCCGACGTACATTTGTTTCCGGCTCTCGCCGTTGGCTTCCTGAAAATCGAGTTGATAATGCACCGTCGTCCGCTTCGAGGATTCCCACGCGTTGATGATTTCAACGCGCGCGATGACTCGCGGCGGTTCGTGCTCGCGGCGAAGCGGGGCCGGCAAATTTGTTTTTAGCCATCCCGGATCAAAGGCGCGCGCAAATTGCGCGTTCGCGTGGCCGGTGGCGGCTTGATTGAGAAGCTCATTCATAAGTTAAATTCTCAGCACACGGCCTCATACACTTCCATCCATTCGCGAAACTCGCGGTCCGGCGTCATGTCGCGCGCGGTGAGTGCGGCGTTTTTTGCCAGTTGTTGGCGCAACGCCGGATTCTCTACCAACTCCGCGAGCGCGGTGGCAATCTCTTCCGCGGCGCCGGGATTGACGAGCAGGCCGTTTTCACGATCACGAATAATTTCCGGAATGGCGCCGGCGCGGCTGCCGATGATCGTTTTTTCCATCGCCATCGCTTCCAGCATCGACAGCGGACAGCCTTCAGAAAAGAGCGAGGGAAAAACCAAAATATCGAACAATTGCAGATAATCCACCATGCGCTCCGGCGAAATTTTACCGGTGACAATCGTACGGTCGCTCAAGCCGTAATCGCGCAAATACTGTTGATGCGGCAACCGGTCTTCATCTTTAAAATAATCTCCGGCCAGCAAAACGGTGTAATCGAATTTGCCGTTCAAACTGCCGAGCGCTTTGAAGAGATACAGCAATCCTTTTTTATAGCGAAACAATCCCGCGGAGCCAATCACCAGACCTTGAAGCGCAAGTTCCGGCCGCGTTCGCGGTTGCAATCGCGACGGATCAACCGAATTGAGAATCGTTTTGGCTTTGGCGGCAATCGGCGTAATGGCGCGGTCGGCCAGCTCCGTCAAGCTCGTTGCCACCGAAGTCACGTAATCCGCATTTTCCAGCGCGGAACGCACGAACGGCAGGCGCAGCGGATCGAACGCGTATTTGCCGACATCGTTGCCGCGAATCGACATGATCGTCTGCACGCCGTGCATGTGGCCCACCAAGCCGGCGATGAAACCGGCAGGATACAGGAAGAAAGCGTGCAACACGTCATAACGATAGCGCCGTTGAAAATGCTCGAGCGCATGAAACATCTCGCGATTGTAGCGCGTCAAAATTTCCGCTTCGGAGGGATGCTCCGCACTCAAGCTCGGATTAAAAACTTTAACGCGATGCACGAGCACGTCGCCTTCTTGTGTGCTCGTAAAACTCTCATCGAATGGCAGCGGCGCCGCGCTTTTCTGAAATGCGACAACGTGAACCTGCAAGCCGCGGCTCGCCAGCAAGTTCGCCACGCGGTGCGCCGAATGCCCAACACCGCCAATCTGCGGCGGATACTGGCCGGTCACTATACAGGTTTTTATTTTCATGGCTGGTTTTTGAAACGTAAAACGTAAGGCGTAAAACGTAATTTACTGTTACGATTTACGTTTTACGTCTTATACTCAAACTTCTCGCGATCTCCGCAACTTGGCGTGCATTATTTTCCCACGTTCGTTCTCGCTGCACCCACGCGCGCGCGTTGTCGCCGAGGCGGTGACGGAGCGTCGCATCGTTGGCGAGCTGCAACAGCGCGGCGGCAAGTTCAGCGATATTTCCCGGCTCGAACAGCAGGCCGGTTTCATTATGCGCGATCACTTCTTCAACCTGCCCGATTTTGCCGGCCACCACGGGCTTGGCCATGATCATGTACTCAAAAATTTTGATCGGGGAGTAATAAAAATTTTCATACGGCTTGTAAGGCGCCACGGCGATATCCATCGCTCCAATAAAATCGGGAATCGCGTCGTACGGAACGTTGCCGGTGAACGTGACCGCCGCGGCAAAACCGTTGTCTCGCGCATATTGTTCCAGCGCTTCGCGCCCGGGGCCATCGCCGACAATCAGCAGGCGGGTATTGGGCACGGCCGCATGCAAATCGCGAAAAGCTTCGAAGAGAGTTTCGGTGCCGTGCCACGGCTTGAGGCTGCCGACAAAACCGATGACGCATTTGCCGGCGAAACCGTGTTGCGCGTGCAGCGCCGCTTGATTTTTTGCGCCGGCAAAACGCTGCGGATCAACGGCATTGGGCAAAACCTGAACCTGCTCGCGCGCCGCGCCGCGCGACACGACAAAATCCTGCAGTTGGCGTGAAACGACGATGACGGCGTCGGTATCGCAGAAAATCCGGCGCTCCATTTCGTGCGCCAGATTTTTCATCTCCAGCCCGCGCATTTTTTCCTGCTCGTCCGCCAGCGGCGCATTGACTTCGAGAATATGCGGCACGCCAAGCTCGCGGGCCAGCCGAATGCCCGCGCAACTGAACAGCGCGTAGCGTTCGTAAATCAAATCCACCGGCCAGGCTTTTAATTTTTCGGCCAGCGTTTCCGTCAGCACGAAATTATAAAGCACGTTGCGCAGCTCATGCCGCACGCGCGTTTTTACGCCGGTCATTTTGTCGGCGCGTTCCAACTCGCGAAAAAAAGCGCGATGCGTGTCGTAAGGCTGCAGCGGTAAAAAAGATAAACGTTCCGGCGCATGGAGAGAAAAGGGATGCGAAACAAAATCCGCCAGCGCCAGCCCGGGGTTTTTTCCGGCCTCGCCGCTCGCGTCGAGTTTTTCGCTCGCAGCCTCAAGCAAACCGAGATTGTCGCCTTCTTTCGTGCCGATCGCCGGCGAGACGATACAAACGGAATGGCCGGCGTTGCACCACGCCGTGACCATCTCCCGCACGTGAATCGACGCGCCTTTATACCCGAAAATATGCACGCCAAAATCGGCACTAATGTAGGCCAGATTCATGCTGGTTGCTCGTTGTTGGTTACTCGTTGCTGCTTGTCGCTCGTTGGCCAATGCTGGTTTCTCGGCGCCGATCAAGTTACCAGCTACAGGCCATCAGCAACAACAAACTCCGGGTTGCGCTTGATATAAATTTCATGCCACAAGCTGAACTGCGTCAACGCCCAACTATGTTTGCCGACAGATTTGGCGTCGGAATTTTTTTCTTCTTCAATCAGGCGCTGCACGCCGTCATAACTGAAAATGCCGGTCGCCGTGATCGCTTCACGGCTCAACAGGCGGTTTTGATATTCCAACAGCTCGCCGTTGTTCCAATAATAACTCGGATAGCCGATCACCGGCCTTTCCAAAACCGGCGGCGGCAAAATACTTTCAAACGCTTTTTTGAGATGGGTTTTGAGGCTAACGTAAGTCTGGCCGCCGTCGAAAGTAGAAGGAAGCTGGGTGGAAAATTCCACCAGCGCGCGATCTAAATACGGCGAGCGCAGTTCCAGCGAGTTCATCGCGCCGATGCGGTCCAGAACCTTCAGCGTCTTTTCGGTGGAAGTGATCATCAAATTGGAAAACAAAAACAGCCGGAAGAAATCGTCGCTTTTGACGTCGCCGATGTAATGATGCAGCACCTCGAGAATATCCTCTTTGCCCAGGCGCGGCGGCTGCTGAAGAAATTGCGCCTGCATGTCGAGATCAAAAAGGCGGCTGCGCAATTTGTAGTAACGCTGCTCGTCGGTGGTACACTCCCGCGTTTTTTCCAGCAATTTCGCGCGTTTTTTGGGATCGAGAAATTTTCGGTGCACGCCGCAAGCGCCCGCTGCCGCCGAGCCGGTCAGCACCGAAGTGACGCCGGCCTCGCGCACGGCTTCGGCGAGCAAGGTTTTGCTGTAAACGTTCGGCGTCATGATCAAGTCGTCGAATTGCTGCACGACGCGCCGCAACCGCGAGCCGGGCCGATGCGTGGAATCGATGATCACTTCACGATGGCGGGTGGAAAATTTTTCCGCCACCAGCCGCGCGTAAGCCAGATCTTCATGGCTCGGCTCGTTTCCTGCTTCGACTTGAAAGCCGACGGTGAACGAGTGAATGCGCGGCACCCCCAGCTCGCGCAAGCCGGCCACGATAATGCTGGAGTCAACGCCGCCGCTGAGAAAAACGGCCACATCTTCAGCGCCGTTAACGTAACGCTCCAAACCTTGCATGAACAGCTCACGCAAACGTTGAATGCAGTACGCTTCGTCATGCGGGCCGTCGATGATACGCGGCAGACGCCAATACTTCTGTTTCTGCGGCGCGCGGCGGCGATCAAACCGCAGGCATTCTCCCGGCAGTAATTTAAAAATATTTTTTAACAACGTCGTCGGCCCGGGGATATAACCAAACGCGAAATACAGCGACAAACTATCAAGGTCCAGCTCGGCGGCGACGCCGGGATGCGCAAACAGCGCCTTGATCTCCGAGGCGAACACGAGCTGGCGCGTTGCGGCGTCGAAATGATAATACATCGTTTTCTCGCCGAGCTTATCGCGCGACAGCAGCAGGCATTGCTTCGACTCATCCCACAACGCCAGACTGAAAGGCCCATCAAGTTGAGCGAGACAGTTTTCGCCGTGCGCCTGGTAGGCGGCAAGCACGGCTTGCGTGTCGGCAGGCGCTTCGCCACGATTGGTCACGCCACCGTCAATCGCGATGGCGAGGCCGTGCATCGCCGCAAACTGCGCGGCGGCAGCCTGCGCTTTTGGGGCAAAGGCGTGCAATTGATTGTGGCTGAGCGCGACGCCGCTTTCCCGCTGCGTATAAAACCGGACGTCGTCCGGGCCGCGATGTCGAAGACGCCGCGACATCGCTGACAAAATTTCACCGGCATTCAATGCCGGCGCCAAACCGATGACGCCGCAAATACCGCTCATGGTCCGTGATCCTTATCATAAAAAAATATCCCTGGTTTGCGGCAGGGACCGGAGTGACTAACGAGAGCTTGCCACTCCGGTGTTTTTAGAAAATGCTTTTCCCGCAACGCGTTCAAACGCGGACTGCTTCGGCGTAGTTGTATTTCATTTCATTTTTCGCCGGCACGCCGTCGCCTTCACGACGCGCGAGGTAGCCCAGCTCTTCGAGCCGATGCACAATTTTCATGGCACTTTCGAGCGGCGTTTCCTTTTCGGTTTCGCAGATCACTTCGGGATTGTCGGGCGGCTCGTAGGGATCGCTGACGCCGGTAAATTCTTTGATCTCGCCGGCAAGCGCTTTTTTGTACAACCCTTTGACGTCGCGCTTGATGCAAGTTTCAAGTGAAACTTTCACGTACACTTCGACAAAATCTTTGATCATGGCGCGGCATTCTTCCCGAATATTTTTGTACGGTGAAATGGCGGCGGCAATGGCAATCACGCCGTTGCGCGTCAACAAATCGCAAACGAAGCCGATGCGGCGAATATTGGTGTCCCGGTCTTCCTTGGAAAAACCGAGGCCCTTGCTCAAATTGGTGCGAATCACGTCGCCGTCGAGCACTTCGACTTTCGCGTTGCGTGCTTTCAGCAACGGAACCAGTTGTTCGGTGATTGTCGATTTGCCGGCGCCAGAAAGCCCCGTAAACCAAATGGTACAACCGCGAGATGTAGAGGTCATGGTAGTTTTCCTATGTTGTTCGTTCATAGTGTTGTTAGTTCGTGTAACGTGTCATTTCGTGTAACGTGATACGTGTAACGTGTTTATTAATAAAATTTTTCTTGCAGCCGCACGGCCGTTGAAACAAAGACCGTTACACGTTACACTTTACACGACAAACGTTCCACGTTACACGACAAATTTATGCTGCTCCGTTCCGCAATCCATTCATCAAAATCTTCGCGACTTGCGGGCGCGTAAATTCCGGCGGCGGGGCTTCGCCGCGGCCGAGCATTTCACGCACCTGCGTGCCGGAGAGCACGACATGATGGACGCCCTCATGCGGACAGGTTTTGCTGGTAACGATGGCCTCACAGACCTTGCAATAAAACGAGTTTTCGTAAAACAGCGGCGTAACGCCAAGCTCGTCGAGCTTAAACTGCGTGAAAATTTTTTGCGCATCGTAGGTGCCGTAATACTTGCCGACGCCGGCGTGATCGCGGCCGACGATGAAGTGCGTGCAGCCGTAATTTTTGCGGCACATCGCGTGGAAAATCGCTTCGCGCGGGCCGGCGTAGCGCATCGCCGCCGGGAACACACTCAACAACACGCGGTTGGCCGGATAATAATCCTGCAGCAGCGCGTGATAACTTTCCATGCGCAGATCAGCCGGGATGTCGTCTTTTTTTGTCTCGCCGACGAGCGGATGCAACAGCAAACCGTCAACGATTTCCATCGCACACTTTTGAATATACTCGTGCGCGCGATGCACCGGATTGCGCGTTTGAAAGCCGACGACGGTGCGCCAGTTGCGTTCCTGAAAAATGCGCCGCGTTTCGGCCGGGTCCCGGCGCGAATCCGCAAACATTATATTGGAAGGGCGGTTCAACAGCCAGATTTCGCCGCCGAGGCAAACCCCGCCCTGGCTCATCACGCGGGCGACGCCGGGGTGCGCGATTTCAGTGGTGCGATAAACTTCCTGGGCTTCGCGCGTTTTGTCGTATGTAAATTTTTCGGCAATTTTCATGACGCCGAGAATCGTGGCGCTGCCATTGGTGGCGCCGTTGCTTTCGATCAACGCCACTTCTTCGCCGAGCCGGAAATCGTCGGCGAGGCTTTTGGCCACGGGCAAAGTAATGGGCAGCGACCAGATCAGACCGTTGGCGAGCCGCATATTTTGCACGACGCTGTCATAATCAGCTTTGCCCATGAAGCCGGTGAGCGGACTCATGGCGCCGTTTGCAATCATCTCCAAATCGGAGACGCCGACTTCGGTGAGTGGTATTTGTTTCAACTCGTGCGCGCGACGCAAAGCGGCTTCGCGTTCTTCGCCGCGCAAAATGCGATCGATCAGCTTGTTGCCGTGCGGGAT
>CAZVZZ010000019.1:0-25691 GCA_964631505.1 uncultured Cytophagia bacterium | reverse complement strand
TCTCCTTCCGGTCTCAATTAAAATATGACAAACTCAATTCAACTCCCCAAACGCGCTCAAAATTTTCATCGCGGCAACCAAGCCGGCAGTCTCAGCACGCAAGCGGCGAGGACCCATACCGAAAAATGTTAACCCCGCTTCGCGCGCGAGTTTAATTTCATTATCCGAAAAACCGCCTTCGGGGCCGATCATCACCAAACCGATACGCGGCTTCGGCGCGCGATTCACCAGTTGCGGCAGCGGATCGCCGGCGCCTTCGTGGGCCATCAAAACAAAATCAAATTCGCGTAAGCGGCCGGATTGGCCGGCGGCAAATGCAGCCGGCAAAGTTGAAGCGCGGCGGCACAGTGCGCCGAACATCACCGGTTCGCTGATCGCCGGACAAATCGAGCGGCAGCTTTGTTTCATCGCGGCGAGGGCGAGACGATGCCAGCGCTCGTTTTTGCCGGGGCCGGGGTTCACTTCGCTGCGTTCGCAAATTAATGGTATGAAGGCCGACACGCCGATCTCCGTGGCTTTCTCGATCACCCAATCAAAACGGTTGCCTTTCGGCACGGCCTGCGCGAGGGTGAGATGCACGAACGGCTCGCCGAGCCGCCGCGATTTTTTGATGGGGCGCAAGCGCGTGACGGTTTTACCGATTTCAAAAATTTCGCCTTCGGCAGCGAGGCCGGCGCCGTCTACAACCGTGACGCGGTCGCCGATTTGATGATGCAACACACGCGTGAGATGCGCATGCTCATCGCCGGTGAGGGTAATCGTGTCGGCAGCAAAATTTTCCGGCGGTGTGAAAAAAAATTCACGGCGAGACATTTTTTTGTAACCAGTATTCAGTATTCACTTTTCAGTATCCAGTATTCAGTCTTCAGTAAACTGAACACTGAATACTGAACACTGACACCTAAAACGCCACCCCGATATCCGTAAACCACTCACTGCGCCCGTCTTCATCAATAGCAAATTCAATTCGCAACAAATTAATATAAGGCAGGTGAACGTGCAAGCCGGCGCCGTAACCGAATTGCGGCGGCAGGACGCGGCGCGAGCCGTCCGGCGGAGCATTTTGAAACCAGACGCGGCCATAATCGGCAAAGACACCGGCGCTGAGGCCGAATTTCATGTTTTGCAGATAGGAAGCAAAACCCGGCACGTTGCTGACGCTGAAATAGCGCCATGCTAAAATCGGGAAGCGCAGCTCGGCACTGGCGAGCGTGAGGTTTTCGCCTTCGTCTTTGTCTTCGGCGCGGGTGAAATGGCCACGCACGCGATTGGAATAGCCGAGAAAGACGCGGTCATAAATCGGAATTTTATTTTGCGCCAAATCCGTCATCGCGCGGGCGCCAAAGGAGACGTTGCGATAAAGTTTTTTATAGCCGCGCAGATCCGCGCCGTAACGCCAATAATGAACGTGCTCACTGTTGAAGCCGGTGCGTTGGCCCCACAGCCTCATGAACACACCGGAACGCGGATACTCAAACAAATCGCGGCGATCATAGGCAAACGAAAGCCCCGCGCTCGGCAGGCGGTCGCGACCGGAAGGATCAAGCGTTTCTCCTGTCACCGGCGGATCGAATTTCAACTGCGTGTAACCGAGACTGAGATTCAGATACGTAAACAAACCGAAACGTTTGCCGATGCTCCAACTGGCGCCGAGGCGATTTTCGTCAACTTCCTGGCCGAGTTTTTCAAAACTGCGATTGCGATTGCGCTGCACGGCAAAACGAAAGCGCGTGAGCATTTGCGCCGCGCCGAAAATCCACGGATTGGAATAATCGACGGCAAAAGCCGGATTGTAACCGGCCCAGCCGGAAAGCGCGGCAATTTCATTGCGGCCGCGAAAATTCGTGTGCACGATCCCCGCGCCGTACGAGGCTTTGCCCCAATCTTTTTCATTGATAAAAAAAATCGGAAATGGAAAGAGATACAAACGCTCGGTCACGCCGATGAGCAGATGCACGCCTTCCGGGCTGTGCAGGGTGTCCAGCTCGACGCGGTTGAACAAACCGAGATTGAGAATGCGTTTTTGATCGGCTTGCAGCGTCGCGATATCAATCGTATCGCCGATTTGCGTTTTCATTTCACGCTGGATGATCAACGGCTTGGTGTGACGGTTGCCGGAAATCAGGATTTTGGCGATGGGCAGAGGCGGAGAAGCTGGCGCGCCGATGTTATCGGATTGCGTCCAGGCTGCTTGCGCAACGCCAAGCAAGAGTAAGATGAAAAAGTGAAAACGCATATCAACGCAAGAGAGAAAAAAACGCCAACGGAATGAAACGACCCAACGGCTTAAAATCCGCCGCGTTGTTTCTATCCGTCGGAAAAATTGTGTTTGCTTAAAATTTATCCAAAATCCGGAACGTCACGCGCCAATCATCGGCGCCGCGGTCGGTGCGCTTGGCGAAATCGACGCGCAAAATGCCCTCGGTGACGAGCAGGGAAAACCCGACGTCGCTGCGCAAATCGTTAAAGCCGAATTGCCCGAAGTCAAAAAGGCCGGCATCGGGATCACGCGGATCGGCGAACCAGGCATAGCCGGTTTCAGCGAAGACACCGAGTGAAATCAGTTGCCAGAACGGCAGCTTATTGATCAACGGAAATTTTTGCAACAAGCCGCCGAACGCGCGCTGGCCGATCACATAATTGACATTGGCGAATAACAGGCGATTGCCGAGAAACTCTTTTTCGTTGTAGCCGCGCAAACTGGTGAGGCCGCCGAGCGCGAGCAAGTGCTGATAGGCAAAACTGCCCGTACGGCTGCCGAACATGAATTTTCCCACCAGCTTTTGATCGTCGAACGTCGGCTGATAGCGCTTGACCGTGAGAAAAGCACCGTTGGTGGAAAAATCATTGCCGGTGCGCTCAAAAGTATTTTCGATCAGCCAGCCAACGTTGGGAAACACCGGATTGTCGCGCCAATCCAGAGCGCTGACCAATTTGACACTCAGCTCGTCGCCTGCCCCGATGCCATAAACGACGCCGCGATGCGGCCGCGGGTTGAGCGGATAAGTTTTGTTGCCGCCAAACAAGCTCCAATTGGTGTTGCGCCGCAAGCTTTCGTAGCGATGCCGGCTCACCTCCAATCGCAGCGTGTGTACCTCGGCAAGTCCGTAATCCAGAAAGCCGCGCCCGCCTTTACGGCTGTAGAAATCCATGAAATCTTCGTGCTGAAAAATGCCGGCGAGCGAGTTTTCAAATTCGCTGACGATCCAGCGGTCGTTGGTTTCAACTTTGTTGAAATATTCCAGCCCGAAAGTCAATCGATTGGGTGTGGCAAAATCTTTTTGCAACCCCAAATTCCAGCGCGGCCGTTTTTTCTTTTCATTTTTAAAACCATACCCGAAATCGCCATACAGCGACAACCCGGCGGCGAAACCGGTTTTCGCTTCCGGCTGCGGCTGGTACTTGAGGCCGAGATTGGGCGTGAAACCCTCGACGCGGTTGAAATGCGTGTTGGTGGAAAGTGAAAATTTTTGAGGCAAATCATATCCAAAATTATTGGGAACCCGTTCGAGTTTGAATTGCGCAACTGCGGATTGCGTTAACACCAATAGCAGAACCAGCGAACCACTTGTTTGTTTCAGCATGCACAGACTCCGATTCTTTCCATTCCTTAAATGATAAAACCGATTAATGGCGCGTAAATCAAGTTAAAAAATCCCCTCCGCAGAAGCAAGCAATCTTTTTGTTAAAAACCGTAAATCCAGTTGCCGAATCCATTCGTATTTTTGCTGTCAAGCTTTTAATCAACTGAATTACTCATCTTTTTTAAGGAGAAGTTTATGCGCAGGTTTATGGTAGCGGCGGCGATGTTGCTGACCGGGCTGGCATTGGTATTCATGCCGTCCGACCAATATATCGACGCCTCGAGTCACCGCGAAGCCCCGCTGATCGCCAATGATCCGTTGGCGGACAACACGGACCTTTGGGTATTTCGCTCGCCCGATGATCCCAATTCCGTGACCATTATTGCCGGTTACATCGGCCTCGAGCTGCCGGAAGGCGGTCCGAACTGGACGACGTTTGCCGAAGGCGTGCGTTACGAAATTCACGTTAAGAACAAGCCCTCGAACGCGGAGCTGGGCGACGCAAAGAGCGATATCATCTATCGCTTCACGTTTACGCAAACGAATGAAGATCCGACCACGTTCTTCAATATTCGTCTGGGCAAGCAGAATTTGAAGACGACGTACAAATGCGAGAAGAGCACCAATGGCGGCACGTCGTTCACGACGATCATCAACAACGGCATCGTGCCGCCGAATAATATCGGCCCGCGTTCGATCAACAGCGCAGCCGGCCTGGGAAAAACGTACACGCAACTGGTGCAAGATGCGATCAACACCAGCTCACCGGACGGCGAGAAGGTCATCTGCGGGCCATTCGATGATGCGTTCTTCGTCGATCTCGGCGGCGTGTTCGATCTCGGCCAAACGCGCAAAGAATTTGGCAACGATCCCAACAACCCCAATTTCGCGCGCGATGCGGTGGCCGGTTACAATGTGCATGCGATCGTGATGAACATTCCGATCGCGAAGCTGCAAAAAGACGGCAAGACCGTGGCGCAGGCGGAAAACATTCTTGATCCCAATTACGTGATCGGCGTGTGGGCAGCGGCTTATCGCCCGCGCGTCACCACGCTGTCGCCGCTCGGCGCCAAGCCGACGTACAGCGGCGACTACGTGCAAGTTTCGCGTCTCGGCATGCCGCTGACGAATGAGGCGGTGATTCCCATTGGTCAGAAAGACAAATGGAATGCCGTCTCGCCATACAGCAAAGAAGAGCAGGATTTTATTCTGCCGTATTTTGCCAATCCGGAGCTGGCGCTGTATATGGATGACAGCCAGTTTGGCGGCGCGGTGCCGGCGCTTTCCGCGCTGCGCATTCAAAGCAAATCGTATCCGGCCATTGGTACGCTTCCGACTTACACCACCCCGGGTTTTGATTTCCGCAACGGCAAAGATGGCGCGTTTGCCGTGACGAAATTGAACCCACCGCCGAATCTGGCAGGAACTGCGTTTGCGGTCAATTTAAACGCCGGTTTGGTCGGCGCCGGCCAGCCGCGTTTGGTTGATATTTATCCGATCTTCTACTTCGGCGTGCCCAATTTGATTCCGTATCAATTGGCGACCGGAAAAACCGGCGGTCCGCTTTCCGCTGGCAAGCCGTTCATTCATAATTTCCTGCCCATCACGATTGACAGCAAGGGCAAGATTTACGGCGGCGACATGTTGCGTTTGAACATGGCGACGCCCGTGACGCCGCGCAACACCGCGGAGTATCGCACCAATGCGCGTTTTGGTTTGGTGCGGGCGGCGGCCATCGGCCTTACCGCGGCTCCCTTCAACACCAATAGAAATCTCGAGCCGATTCCGCACATGGACGGTTTTCCGAACGGCCGCCGTTTGGAAGATGATGTCACCACCATCGAATTGCAAGCGGTTGGCGGTTTGGTGCTCGCCGCAGTCGGTTTGGGCTTTGACGATGCCGTGGCGGCGAATTATTCCGACCTCGCCTCCCCACGTTTGGTGGCGGAATTGACGTATAACGCCGGCCCGACGGCAAACGATGTTCCGTTGTCTTTCACCTTCCCGTATTTGGCGCTGCCGCATCGTGGCTATGATTATGTGAAAAAGCTCACGACGGTTGGGCCGGTCACCAGCGTGAATAGCGGCGCGCTTAACATCGGCGTGCCGAAGTCGTTTGTGATCGAGCAGAATTATCCGAATCCCTTCAACCCGTCGACGGAAATCAAGTATCACGTTTCCACCAACGACGTGGTGAAACTGCGCATCTACAATCAGCTCGGCCAGGTGGTGACGACGCTGGTTGATAGACCGCACACGCCCGGCACGTACAGCGCCGTGTGGGACGCGAAAGAGGTTCCGAGCGGCACGTATTATTATCGCCTCGAAGTCGGCAACGACGTGATGCCGGCAAAAAAAGCGGTGTTGGTGAAGTAGTTGCTGGTCGCTGGTTGCTTGTGATCTTTCTCATACTCGTGCTCTTACTCGCTTTTTATGCGCGTAAGAGCACGAGAAAGAGCAGGATTTAAAAATTGCGAATGATATAAAAATTGCTTACCATAAAAAACAACAAACGCACGCCGTGCGATTTTTCAATTTCGTAACGGAGCATTGCTTCATGAAAAATAAAATAAACAAAAATGTTTTGACCATTGCCGCCGTTGTTCTCGCGTTGATCGTTTTTGGCCGCTATTATGCCGTGCAAAAAGCCGAGCGGCCGCTACCGAAACTGAAACCGCGCGGCGGCGCGGTGCAACCTTCATCGGAATTTTTGAATGCGAAACAATCCGTTGAGTATTATGAAACGGAAATTCGCCACAAGCCGAAAGTCGTTAAAAACTACGTCGAGCTGGCGAACGTATTTTTGCAAGAAGCGCGCGTCACCGGCGATCATCATGACTACATTCCGAAAGCGCAGGAGATGATTAGCGAGGCCTTGCGCCTCGAGCCGGAAAATTTTGAAGCGTTGCTGGCGAAAGCGTCCATCATGTTGACCTTGCACCAGTTTCAAGAGGCCAAACGATTGGCGCAAATCGCCCTCACGAAAAATTCGTATTCAGCGTTTGCTTATGGCCTGCTGGTCGATGCGCACACCGAATTGGGAGAATACGATGAAGCGGTGCAAGCGAGCGATAAAATGCTCGGGCTGCGGCCGGATTTGCGCTCGTATGCCCGCGCCAGTTATTTACGCGAATTGCACGGCGACCAGGCCGGGGCGATTGCCGCGATGCGAATGGCCGTGGACGCCGGCGTCGCCGGCCAGGAAAATCGTGCGTGGGTTTTGTATCACCTCGGCATGTTATACGCGCAGGCCGGCAAGCTCGACACCGCCGCGTATATTTTCAACGGCACGCTGGAAGAGCGCCCGAATTATGCCTATGCATTGAGCGGGCTGGCGCAGATCAATGCGGCCCGGCAAAATTATCACGAAGCCTTGCGTTATCTCAAACTCGCGCATGAAGCGACGCCCGAACATGTTTTTATCGAACAACTCGCCGAGGTGTATCGCCTCGCCGGGGATGAGCGCCGCGCCGATTCCACCGCACAGGAAGTTTTGAAAACTTTCGGCCAGCACGAGCAGGGCGGCTGGAACATCAATCGTGAGTTTGCGATGTTTTGCGCCGCTCACGATTTGAATTTGCCCGCCGCGCTGAAACGCGCCGAGGCGGAATATAAAGCGCGCCCCAATAATATTGACGCGCAGGAAACTTATGCGTGGCTGCTTTATAAAAATGATCGCGCCGCCGCAGCCGTGCCGATTATCGCCGCGGCCATGCGCTTGCAAACCCAACGGCCGACGTTGACGTATCATGCCGGCATGATTCATTTCGCCGCCAATCATGCAGCGCAAGCCCGGACCTATTTGCAGCAGGCGCTGGCGCAGAATCTCGCGTTGCATCCGCTCGAGCTGGCTGAAGCGCAGAAAACCCTGGCGCAACTCACGGCCAAAAATTATGCGTCAAACTGAAAATGGCCGTCATGAAATCCATTCACTAAAACCAAAGGAAACTTGGCATGCGTCAAGTGACAACGTTGATTGGTGTTGTTCTATTCGGAATCATACTCGCCGCGTTTCCAGTTGCGGCGCAATCGGTGGGCGTCATCACCGGAAGCATTCAGGACGCGGAAACCGGTGAGGGTTTGCCCGGCGTCAATGTTATGATCGCCGGCACCTCGCGCGGCGCCGCCACGGACGGCAACGGCAATTTTCGCCTCACCCGCGTTCGTCCCGGCAGCTACACTCTCATTGCGAGCATTTTAGGTTATGCCGAGAGCCGCGTTAGCGTCACCGTTGAAGCAGGCCGCGAAACGAAAACCGAGTTAAAACTTGCCGCCAAAAGCATTGAGCTGGACGAACTGCTCGTGCAAGCGGACCGTTCCTATTCTGCCGCCTCCTCGCATGCGGTGCGCGATTTTGATTTGCAAGTGCGGCCCAACCGTTCCGCGCAAGACATGCTGCAACTCGCGCCCGGCCTGGTGATTGCGCAACACGCGGGCGGCGGCAAAGCCGAACAAATCTTTTTGCGCGGCTTCGACGCCGATCACGGCACCGATGTGAATATCACAGTAGACGGCATGCCGGTGAATATGGTTTCGCACGGTCACGGCCAGGGTTACGCCGATTTGCATTTCATGATTCCCGATGTCATCGAAGAAGTTGACGTGTACAAAGGCCCGTATTTCGCGGAATTTGGAAATTTGGCGACTGCCGGCGCCGTGGCTTTCCGCACGCGCGAGCACATCGCGGGCAACCTGTTGCGTGCCGAGGGTGGCGCTTTCAACACGTATCGTTTCACCACACTGTATCAAATTCCCACCCCAAGCACGCACAACAACGCCTATTTTGCCGGACAATTTTATAGTACCGACGGCCCGGTTGACAGCCCGCAGGGTTTTCGCCGGTTCAATTTGTTCGGAAAATTTCACACGCATCTTTCCGACGTTGCAAAATTGTCGTTCGACATGAGCGGCTTCAGCTCGGCCTGGAATGCCTCGGGACAAATTCCGCAGCGCGCCGTCGAGCGCGGCTTGATCGATCGCTTCGGCACCCTCGACGATCTCGAGGGCGGCACCACCGGCCGGCAGAATCTCAATTTTCTTTACGAAGCCACCGGCAGCGGCAACAGCGAATTTCACATTCAGGCGTATGCGAGCCGTTACAATTTCAAGCTGTTTTCCAATTTCACTTTTTTTGCGAACGATCCGCTCAACGGCGACATGATCGAACAAACCGATTCGCGCCAGATTTTGGGATTGAATACGAAATATAAATTTTATCACCACCTCGGTCTCGGCGTGAGCACGGCGACGTTTGGCGGCGGCTATCGCGCCGATGACATCGACGTGGCGCTTTGGCACAGCCCGAACCGTGTGCGTTTGAATAAACGCGTCGACACCAAGATTGCCGAGCGCAATTTATTTTTATGGGCGCAGGAAGAATTGACCTTTAGTCCGCGCGTCCGTTTGCAGCTTGGGCTGCGCAGTGATTATTTCACCTTCGATCTCGAAGATCATTTGGAAACGCTGCCCGGCAACGGCCTGCCGCACGCCTCCGGCTTTGCGCAGAAAGCCATCGTGAGTCCAAAAGCCAATCTCGTGATCAGCCCCTCGCGCCGGCTTGATTTATACGCCAATTTCGGCACGGGTTTTCATTCGAATGACGCACGCGACGTCATCATCGGCCAGCGCGTTGCCGATCTGGCGCGCGGCCTGCGCCGCAACGGATTCAGCGAGCAACAAATTGCGGACTCGCTCACCGCTTTGAATTTCGATCCGGCGCATTTGCACACGCCCACGTTGCCGCGCGCGGTCGGCGGCGAACTTGGTTTGCGCGCACGCCTCGGCGAACGTTTGAATTTGGGCGCAGCCGTGTGGCTGTTGAATCTCGAACGCGAGTTCGTTTATATCGGTGACGAAGGCAGCACCGAATTGAGCGGACGCACGCAACGTTACGGCGTGGATTTGGAAGCGCGGCTCAAGCTGCTTTCATGGCTTTACGGCGACGGCGACGTGACCGTTTCGACCGGCAAGTTGCGCGATGATCCCGAAGAGGCGAATGAAATTCCGCTCGCGCCGCGCTTCATCGCCACCGGCGGTTTGACGGTGCGCCATGCGAGCGGCATTGACGGCGGCTTGCGGATTCGCCACGTCGGCGACCGTCCTGCCAACGAAGATAACAGCGTCACCGCGCTCGGTTACACGGTGCTCGATCTGTCGGCCTCGTATCGTTTCGGCAAATATCAATTCAATTTGATTGTGGAAAATTTGACGGATACGGATTGGAACGAAGCCCAATTTGACACCGAATCCCGCCTGCGCGATGAGCCGCAGCCAATTTCCGAGCTGCACTACACGCCGGGCAATCCGAGGAATTTGAGGGTGGGAATGAGTTATTCGTTTTGAAATGTAAAACCCGCGTCTCCGTAATTTTAAGGGTGGAGAACGCGGGTTTTTATTTTATCGGCCACGGTTTAGTACGCCGTCAATTCGTCCGGCAGCTTTTTATCGACTTTCGGGCGCGTCTTCGCATTGGCTAATTCCCACGCCGTCGCGTAAATAGTGCGCACGATTTTTTCCATGCGCGGATAATCGATCTTGTCGGGCGAATCCGCGAGTTGATGATAATCCTCGTGCACGCCGTTGAAATAAAAAATGATCGGAATGCCCTTTTGCGCGTAATTGAAATGATCGCTGCGAAAGAAGAAACGGTTGGGATCGTTGGAGTCGTCGTATTTGTAATTGAATTTGAGTTTGTAATTGGCTTTGTTCACGCGCTCGCTGAGATTGCCTAAATCGGTGCTCATCAGTTTGGAGCCGATCACGTAAACTTCATGCGGACCGGCCAACTCGGTGTTTTCGGAATTGGTGTCGCCGTCTTTTTTACTGCGGCCAATCATATCGATATTGAGTTGCGTGATGATTTGATTGATCGGCACGGGCGGATTCTCCACGAAATAACGCGAGCCCCACAGGCCTTTTTCCTCGCCGCAATGCCAGACAAAAATGATCGAACGTTTCGGCCGCGGCGCGCGGCTAAACGCCTCTGCCATCGCCAGCACCGACACCGTGCCGGAGCCGTCGTCGTCCGCGCCGTTGTAAATCGAATCGCCTTGCACCGGCGAGCCGATCCCGACGTGATCGTAATGCGCGCCAATGGCGATATATTCATTTTTAAGTTTAGCGTCGCTGCCTTCGCGTATGGCCACCACGTTTTGGGTGAACAACTGATCTGATTTGACCCCAACCGTGAAGCTCACGCGTTTGTTCGCGCTCAGCTCGAATGGCGCCACGGCGTCGCCGCCCAGTCCGCGGTTGAAGATGCGCGCGGCGCTTTCTTTTTCGCCTTCAAACAAAGCACTCAACATCCGCGGTCCCGCTGTGATAGCCGGCAGACTCGCTTCATCGCGGGGCTGAAATTTCTCGATTGCCACCGAGCCTTCTTCGACGACCTCGCGCCGGTTGCGCTCCCAATTGGCCAGCGTTTGAAAATTCGCAATGGCAATCGCGCCGCGCGCGCCGTGACGGGCCGCATACATCATCGGCGGTATAAAATCTTCGCCTTGCTTGCCGGTTAAATCGCCAAAGGAAACGCCTTTGGGCAAGCCGCTCAAAAACACGATGATTTTATCTTTGATCTCAAGACCTTCATACGGATTTATATTTTTTGATTTAATCAACCACCCATTACCGACATAAACCGCCTGGCCGCTGACGACGCCGGCGCTTTGCTCACGATCGAGAAAATCCGCGCCGAACCGGAACGGCCGGCCATCGATCTCCGCGCGCGTTTGCGCCGGATCGGTGCGGTTGCGCCGCAACGCAATTTTTTGAAAATAGGAGCCGTCGTCGCCGGCCGGTTTCAAGCCCCACCGCGAAAGCTGCGTCGCCATAAATTTGGCCGCCGTGTTCAGCCCGCGCGACGGCGTGTCGCGGCCTTCCATTTCATCCGCCGCCACAAACATGAGATAATCTCTCAACTGCGCCGCCGTGATGACCTCGGCATTCCGGCCCTGTCCATAAGCCAGCGCCGCAACAAGCAAACTTCCATAAATTGCCCAACTGCGAATTTTCTGCATGTCCTTCTCCTGATTATGATCGAATATTGCCATTGTTTTTAGAAAATGACGCTCACACGGAGCCGTTCGTTGCAACAAAATGCAGCGCCCGCTCAAATGCCAGCTTAAACCAAACCGTATATTTTTCCAGAGCCTGCTTTAAATCGTTTTTGATCGTTTGCACGTCGTCCCAGCGAAAAGCGGCGACTTCGCTCGCGTTGGGGCGAACCACGCCTTCATACCGGCCGATAAAAACGTGATCCAGCTCATGCTCGATCAAACCGCCATCCACTTCGGCTTTATAAATGAATTGAAAGGCGGGTTGCAACTGGCAAGCAAAACCCATTTCCTCCTGCAAGCGGCGCGCGGCGGCGCGCTCAATCGCTTCGCCCGGCCGCGGATGGCTGCAACACGCATTGGTCCACAAGCCGCCGGAATGATATTTAGTGAAAGCGCGCTGCTGCAAAAGGACTTCGCCTTTTTGATTGAACACGAAAACGGAAAACGCGCGATGCAATTTTCCATCGTAATGCGCTTTCATTTTTTCTTCAACGCCGAGCTCGCGATCATGTGCATCGACGAGTATCACCATTTCGTTCACTTGGTAAATTCCTGATTTCATTTCTGCGCTTTTAAAACAGCGGCAATTGGCCGCTGGCACTTTTTTCACAGCTTTCCACCCACGTTTTGTATGCCGGCAAGTTGACTTTTCGCCGTGTGTTTTCTGAAGTCATATACCGCACCAGGCCAAAAACCTGACGCTGCGGCCCCCAGGCGCGATCATGCTTGCCGAAACACCACAGAATGCCCGTGTAGGTGTTAGGGTTACGGCCATCCAAAGCGTAACGGTGATGCAAACGAATCATCGTTGCCAGCGCCTCCGCCGGCGTCCGGCTCCATTCAATGATTTTTTTGCCCCACAACATGCGCATATAGCCGTGAATTTTTCCGATGGCAAGCAACTCGCGCTGCGCCAGATTCCACACCTCGTCGTGCGTGGCCGCGGCTTCAAATTGTTCCGGAGAGTAAATATACGGCCGTACATCTTTTTCGTGCGCCGCCATGGTTTGGCGCGCCCATGCCGGCAGCGCTTCCATCGTTGCGTGTTTGGGGTTGAAATGGCAAAAATTGTAAGAGAGCTCCCGGCGCACGATCAATTCTTCCAAAAACGCGTTAATGGATTCGTCCGGGGCCTCAGCGTGCAAAACGGCCAGCGCCGTTTCCAGCGCGCTGACATGGCCAAAGTGCAAATACGGCGACAGCTCGCTGGTCCACTGCTCGCCGGTAATATTTCTGCCGGTGCTGTAATTTTTTAATCGTTGCGAAACAAAAATTTTAAGGCGTCGCAACGCTTCGTGGCGGCCGCCGCGATAAATTGGCGAGGGGAGAACGGAATGATCAATATTAGCCGAACGCCATAATGTCGTTATATCGGCGTGCTCAAGATCAGTCTCTTCGCGAAAATTAAGCGTGAGATCAGGACTTTTTATTGTGGGCTTAATTTCTGCAAGCGGCCACAAATACGCCGGCAGCAGGCGATGAATTTTCGGGCGAATCGTGCGCGCGGCGTATTCTTCATGTTTCAATTCGCGCAGCGGCACAACGCCGTTGGCGTCAATTGCATAAACCGGACAATCGACTTGTTTGACAATGGCGCGGTTATGGGAAGGCACCACAAACGTGGGGAAATCATCGGTGACGAGCATCGCCGCTTCCTGCGCCAATTGGGCCACGGCGCGGCGGTTGCCTTTTTTCGCATCCGCCATGAGATAAAAGCAATAGCGTATGCCGCGTTTCGCAAAATCTTTGTGATTGGCCAACGCGCCTTCAATAATAAACTGGTGGAGACGATCGTTCGCTTGATCGTAATCCGGCCGCAAGCCTTCATAAACCACCAACGGCAGGTTCAACTGGTTCGCTTGCGCGATGGCGAAATTCAGCGCGTGATTTTGGTAGGCGCGGCGATGGATTTGCATCCAATACAACACGTAACGCGCTTGCGGGCGCGGCTCGCCATGACGCAAGATCACCCTGCGCTTTTGCAGCGGATCAAATTCCTCCGAACGATCGGGCGGTGGCAGCGGTTCACGCCGCCGGCGCAACAGGGAAAGATTGAGTCGGGTGGATAGAAGAAGGCTGTCTTTCACGGGGAAGGATTGGCGATAGTTTTCTAAAAAATTTTCACGCTACAAATATTTTTAACAATTCAACGGTTATGCACACCGAACCTCGGGTTTATCATGACTCAACCTCCGCCCGTTGCTTTTTTAAAATATGAAAAAAATGCATCAAAAACAATCTGAAAAATGAACAAGCTGGATATAGTCCCGGCCCTCCCCGAGCGAACCATTGCGAGAAGATCTCGAATCAATAAAATTGTCTTTGTTCGCGCTCTCCACAAGGGCCAGGACTACAATGAACTCATTGAAACTCGGACCCGGCGGACGCGGCTTTATTTCACCAGCAACAATCTTTTGGTGTCAACCAGGCGCTCTTCAATTTGCAAACGATAAAAATAAACGCCGCTGGGCAATCCGTTAGCATTCCAATGCGCTTCATGCCGGCCGGCCGGCAGTTTCTGCTTGACTACGGTCGCGATTTCTTGCCCCAGGTGATCGAAGACTTTCAGCGTCACCTGGCCGGGGCGAGGCAGCGCAAACGGAATTTTAGTCGAAGCGTTGAACGGATTCGGATAATTTTGGCCCAACCCAAAGTCGGCAGGCAATTCCACAACCGGCTCATTCACGCGCGTGATGGTCTGCACACTGCGGAAGATGCCAGTTCCAATCGTACCGGCGAAAACATAATCGTTGGCGCTTACCGTGAGGGCGCGCACTTGCAAATTCGTGAGACCGCTGTTGAGTCGCGTCCAATTGCCGCCGTTATCCGTCGATCGAAAAAAACCGCCGCCGTTGGTGCCGGCAAAAATATAGCCTTGTCTGTCCATAACCAGCGCGTTGATAAAAAGATGCGTTAGTCCAAGCTGGGTTGCCGTCCAGGTTTCGCCGTTATTGCTTGAGCGGAAAATGCCGCCGCCATACGTTCCGATAAAAATTTCATCCTGGCGATTGATCGCGATGGCGCGCACATCGATGTTGGTCAGGCCGTTGATGATACGCTGCCAGCTTGCGCCGTTGTCGGTCGAGCGAAAAACGCCGTCAAAAAGCGACCCGGCGAAAATGTGGCCCCGCGAGTTGATTGCCAAACAAAGCACGATGGATTGCGCCGGCAAACCAGTATTGACCGGAACCCAGCTTTCGCCGTTATTGTTTGAAAAGAAAATGCCTTCCGCAAACGTTCCGGCAAACACCTGGCCGCTCGCATTGATCGCCAGCGCGCGGACTTCCAGCGAGCGCAATCCGTTGCTGCGCTGCACCCAGCTCTCGCCGTTATCACTGGAAAAAAAGATGCCGCGTCTTTGCGTTCCGGCAAACAATTGACCGGCAGAGCCGAAGGCGAGCGCATAAACTCTTCCCGTGAACAGCTCGGCATCCAGCGCCGTCCAACTCGCGCCATTGTTGGTCGAACGCAGAACCCCGGCTTCTTCGGTTCCCGCAAAAACGTGGCCCGCGGCGTTGGCCGCGAGGGCATAAATATACGTGCCGACAATGCCGCTGCTTGCCGGCGTCCAAGTCTTTGCATTGTCCGTGGAGCGATAAACGCCGCCGCCGCCGGTTCCCGCAAAGTAATGGCCATTTTTGTTGAACGCCAGCGCATAGACAATGCGGCTATTCAACCCGGAATTAACCGGCGACCAATTCTCGCCCGCGTTGGTGGAGAGAAAAAGACCGCCGCCATTGGTTCCGGCAAAAACCTGCCCTTGTGCATTGACCGTCAGAAAAAAGATCGTCGGATTGGTCAGTCCCACATTGACTTGATTCCAGGTGTCGCCGTTGTCCAAAGAGCGGAAAATTCCAAAGCTGTTGGTTCCGAGAAAAACACTGCCGCTGGCATCGATCGCCAGCGCAAAAACCGTGGCGCCATCCAACCCCGCATAAGTCCACGTGTCGCCGTTATCGATGGAGCGATACACGCCTCGCCGCACCGTCCCGGCGAAAAGATGCCCGGAGGAATTGAACGCGATCGCATAATAAGAAGAATTGGGCAAACCATTGCTGGCCGCAACCCAGCTCTCGCCGTTGTTCGTCGAACGAAACACGCCAGTTTGTGTGCCGGCAAACAGATGGCCATTGGGTTTGCACACCAACACCAGGATATTTAAACTAGTCAAGCCTTTGTTTACCGGCACCCAGGTGTTGCCCGCATCACTGGAACGGAAAACGCCGCTATCCTCCGTGGCCACGAAGAGATGGTTATTGGGGCTAATGGCCAAATAAACGACGCCCTTATTCGTCAGGCCGGTGCTGGCGGCTAACCAGGTCGCGCCGTTGTCATTGGAACGCAGGACGCCGGTTTCATAAACCGCTGCGAAAAGCCGGCCGGTCGTATCCGTAACGATGGAAGCAATGATGCCGCCATACGGACCGTTCGATTGCTGCCAAAAATTCGCTTGCGAAAAAACCGGAAAGTGGCAAAGGGCGGCCAGGCTCAACACGAGCGCTGACACCATTCGGCGAGGTTGCATAAGCCTCCTCTTAGCGTTGCGATGAATGATATTTGAGGAACATGGATTAATACAAAAAAGAATGCGGAAGGTACGGCAGCGTTTAATGGTGTGAGCCAATCCTTTCGTGCGCCATGGCAAAGGATTGACGGAAAGACGGAGGTAGCGATGAGACAACGTCAACAGAGCATTCCGCTGGCCTGATTTCCTGGCAATTTTTGCCGGCCAACGGACCAACGGAATGCCGTGCCATCCGCTAGCGTTCAGCTTTTCCCTTTGGTTTTGGCCTTTGCTTTCGCCGCCGTTTCGGCGCCACTTCGTTTTTTTAAATCTTGCCGATGGGCGCGCTCGTAAGTTTGAATGTCCAGGAAGCGACCTTTGGCATCGCGAACGGCATACAGTTTTTTACCGGCAACACTGCGATGCGTCGTACGTTTTTTTGCACCAGCCATGATTTTCTCCTTCTTTAGGTTAAGAGGTAAAGGCCACAACGAAGTAATTTGGATTTTCTCATGCGGAATCGGGTCGAGCATTTTGCCAACAGAACTCGCGATTGGCTTTAAAGTTAACTGATGGTGCGAGAAAATATAAACAAACAACTTTCAAAAGTCAAGTTGGAATTGCTTATTGAATGGTTTATTGAAAAGCTTTTATTAAAAAGCTTTTCGTAAAAACTCCACCACTTCTGGCCGCCGCGGAATCATGGCGCGCCCGCCGAGGCCGCGACATTTCATCGCTGCGGTTGCCGCAGCAAACTCCAAAATTTTTGGCAAAGGCCAATTTTCTATCAATCCCGCCATGAAGGCGCCATGAAAAACGTCACCGGCGCCCGTGGTATCAATGACGTCGACTGGAAAGGCCGGTTGATAAAAAATGTTTTCCGGCGTACGGCAAAAGGCGCCGTTTTCGCCGGCAGTGACGACGATCACGCCACCGTATTTTTGCTGAAGCAACTCGGCGCATTTTTCCGGCCCGGTCGCGCCGGTTTTCTGCCTTGCGAAGGTTTGTGCAACAATCAAATAATCTGCGGCGTGCAGAATTTGGTCCAACCCGGCGACGTCGCGTTCGGCATCAACCACAATGAGGCCGCCGGTTTGCTTCATTAAATTTGCCGCAAGAATTCCGGCATCGATGAAATGATGCTCCAAAAACAGCATGCGGCTGTTCCTGATTATGTCAACCGCAAGCGCGGCCGGTTCCAATTCAAACGGTTTCCAATAGCGCGAGATACGGCGCTCGCCGCTGTTTGGCTCGACATGAATGAAAGCCACCGGCGGTTGCGAGTTTTCCGCAAAAACAACATGCGCCACATTCACGCCGTCTTGTTGAAATTCTTCCAAAACGAAACGGCTGTATTCATCATGGCCGAGCTTGCCGAGATACGCGGCTTTCGCGCCCAAGCGCGCGGCAGTAACGAGCGCCGTGCCGGTTAAGCCACCGCCCTGTTTGGCAAACGCCGCCAGCGGAATTTTCTCGCCGGCGGCTGGATATTTTTCCACCAATCCGATAAAATCCACGCTGCATATGCCGAAACCGACGACATCAAAATTTTTAGGCCGCACAAAAACTCCTTGCAAATAAAGGCATTGTCCAGTATATTTTAAGTTTGGGTTTTATCCGCTGCCCAACTGGCCGAAAACCATAGGCAGCCGATTTTACGCAACACAACGCTTCACACTTTCAACATGACCTTTTAAGTTTTAAGTTTCAAGTTTTACGTTTTACGCTTTATTCATTCATCACCTTTTTTAGCAGGAGTTCGTCGTTATGGCATTAATGACCAAAATGCGGGAGAAAACGCATATCGTGTTGGGGTTTTTGTTGGTGGCGTTTCTCGCGTTGATCGTGGTTGAATGGGGCTCGGAATCGACCATTTTCCGCCCGAAAGAGCAATCCGGCGTGATTGCGAGCATCAACGGGCAGGACATTCATTACGAGCAATTTGCGCGCGCGTTCGAGCAGCAGATCGAGCAATATAAGCAGCAAAGCGGACAAGAGCCGCAGGACAGCCAACTGGAGTATTTGCGCAATCAGGTGTGGGAAAATATGGTGCGCGAAGTGCTGGTCACGCAAGAAATTCAAAAGCGCGACCTCAAAGCGAGCAACAAGGAGATCGTGCATTATCTTTTCAACGAACCGCCGGATATTATCAAGCAAAACCCCTCGTTTCAAAACGAGCAAGGGCAATTTGACAATGCCAAATATCAGGCGGCGCTCAACGACGCGAACATGAACGAAACCTGGCGGCGGGTTGAGGATTACATGCGCGCCACACTGCCCTATCAGAAATTTCAGGATGCGTTCGACGCTTCGGCGCTGGTGACGGAGGCGGACGTGCGCGACGATTACGTGAAGCGCAACCAAAAAGCGACCGTGCGTTACCTCTTCTTCAATCCGGAGAACTACCGCCAAAAAGCCGGCGGCGCGAACGGCCAGATTCCCGTGGAAAAAAGTGCGGTCGAAAAATATTACAAAGAACACCAAGATGAATTTAAAGAGGCCGAGAAGCGCAAAATCGATTATGTGCTTTTTTCCAATAAAGCGACGCGCGCGGATTCGGCGGCGGTACGCTCGTTGAGCGAGCAAATTTTGCAGCGCGCCCGCAGCGGCGAAGATTTTGCCGCGCTGGCCGAAACCTACTCCGAAGATGAATCCAACCGCGACAAGGGCGGCGATCTCGGTTTCTTCAAACGCGGCATGATGGTCAAACCGTTCGAGGATGCGGCCTTTGGCGCCAATCCCGGCGATATTATCGGGCCGGTGGAAACCACGTTTGGTTTGCACATCATCAAAGTTGTGGGCCGCAAGCTTGAAGAGCAGCCGGAGGAAAAAACCGATAAAAAGAAAAAGGGCGAAAAAGATAAAGGCGAAGAGATGGTGCAGGCCAGCCACGTGTTGCTGAAATACAAGGCGTCGCGCCAGACCGTCGATGCCGCGCGCGATAGCGCGAGTTATTTCGCTTCGGCGGCGAAGGAGAACGGCTGGGAAGCGGCGCTGAAAAGTGAAAAACTGGCGGCACAAACCAGCCAGCCGTTTGCGAAAGGCAGCGGCTTCGTTCCCGGCGTCGGCATGAAACCCGCGGTGGCGAGCTACGTGTTTCGCAGTGAAGTCGGCACGATCAGCGAGTATTTCGACGTGCCGCAAGGTTTCATGGTGCTGCGTGTGGCCGAGGCCCAAAAAGAGCGCATTCGCCCGCTGGAAGAAGTGCAGGCGCAGATTGAGAACACGCTGCGGACGGAGAAATTAAAAGATTTCGCATTTGAAGCCGCAAAAGCGGCGCGCGCCAAACTCACCGGCAGCATGACGCTGGACGATCTGGCGGCGCAAGATTCGCTCGAAATCAAAACGCCGGAGGCATTGACCCGCGCCGGTTTCAACCGCGATCTTGGCCGCGACCCCGCGGTCATCGGCACGGCCTTCTCGCTGCAGCCGAATCAAATTTCGCCGGCCGTGAAAGGCGCGCGCGGCGCTTATCTGATTCAACTGCTGGCGCTCGAGCCGATCAACGAAACGGATTGGGAAAGCCAGAAAGAATCGATTCGCTCCAACCTGGTGGATCGCGCGCGGCAAAACGCTTTTTCGCAATGGTACACCGACCTGAAAGAAAAAGCGGACATTAAAGATTTTCGCGATTTGTATTTTTAAGGTTTTAGGCGTGTAAACTTCAGTTTGCATGCGCCGTAAAAATGCCCGAGTGCTTTCGTCTGATGAAGCGCTCGGGCATTTTTTGTTGTATCTAAATCAGAGGCTTTGGTTGATTGGAATAAAAATCTGAAACACCGATCCCTTCCCGACCTCGCTGCTCACTTTAATGCCGCCATCGTGGGCTTCCGCGATGGCGCGCGCGAGTGAAAGCCCCAGCCCCATGCCGCCGCCCATAAAACCGGTTTTGCTGGTGCTGTGATGATTGCTGTGTTGCACCTCGTAAAATTTCTCAAAGATCGTTCCCATTTTTTCCTGCTTAATGCCGACGCCGGTATCGGCAACGACGAAGACATAAAAGTTGCCGTCTATTTGCAACGCCAACTCGATCCGCCCGTGATCCGGCGTGAATTTGATGGCGTTCTGGATTAGTTCCGACACCATAATTTTGATTTTTAGCCGGTCGGCGGCAATCATGCAGGGCTGCGGGCAACGGCGGAGCGTCAGCGTTTGCTGGCGTTCTTGCAGGGGCCGCCGGAATTCATGTTCGATCTGCTCGAGCAATTCGTTCAGCTCGAACGGCTCGCGTTTCAAAACAATCGCGCCCTGTTCTAGCTCAATGAGGTCGAACATATCCGTCACAATCTGTTCGAGATCCAGCACCGCGGCATTGATGACGCTCATGCACTCTTTCTTTTCCACCGGCGAGAGCAGATGAAAATCGTCGCCGTTCAAAATCGACAAATAACCGCGCAAATGGCTCACCGGCGTGCGCAGCTCGTGGGAAGTGATGGCAAGAAATTTATCTTTGACGATTTGCAGCTCCCGCAATTTTTCATTGGCACGCTTGAGGGTGAGATTCTCCTGGCTGAGTGAAATTTTTTCGCGGCACTTGTTCATGACCAGACGGATTTGTTCGGCTTTCAGCGGCTTCAAGAGAAAATCATACGCGCCCGACTTCATCGCTTCGATGGCGTTCTCAATGGTCGCGAAGCCCGTCATGATGATGACTTCGATGTGGGGAAAATCCCGTTTGATCGCATTGAGCAGCTCGAAGCCGGTCATGCCCGGCATTTTGAAATCCGACAGGACGATGGCAATATCCGGTTCGCTGCGCAGCAGCTCCATCGCTTTGATGCCGTTGTCGGCAATGAGAATCGAGTAGAGCTCTTGTTCCAGGCTAAGCTGGCAAACGTGCCGCACCACCGGCTCGTCATCCACGATCAAGATTTTGGTGGCCCCGGTTTTGGGGGGATACTGGCTTTGAAAAGAAAAAAGCGGTGCGAGCAAAGCGTCCATCGTGAACTTCCTTCCGGCAAGGGAAATACAAAAAAGATAAAAAGAAAAAAGCCCAAAAGATCAATAAGGCTTTTTCTTTTTTTGTTAACCGAGCGTTCCCTCACTCAGCCAGGAATCACGGAATTACAAGTTGCCAGCCAGCGAAAACCGCGAGGTGACGATTTTCCAAGCTTTCTGATTTATTGTAAACATTTTTGGTGAAAAATCCAAGCTTCTTTTTGCTGTAAAATAAAGAAGGTCTCAATCCACGGCCTGTGAATTTGAGACCTTCAAGAGGTACCAACATCCTGAAACTGTACCAACGATCGTAGCCAACGTTCCTGTCGCGATTTATCCTTTCGTTTTAGAGCTGCGGATTGCTCCAGTTCATTTCGCGATATTGCTTGTAGATGTTTTTCACCGACGGAACATAGGCGGAGGTTTCATCCCACAGGATGCCTTCCGCAAAATTGTTCTTCACCCACATCGCCGCACGCTTTTCGCCGCCGTTATAAGCAGCCAAGCCGCCATCAACCGTGTATTCGTCGACCAGCGACGACAGGTAACGGCAGCCAATGCGAATATTGAAAATGGGGTTAAAGAGCACTTCTTCCGGCGAGCTCCAATCGATATCCTCGTATTTGGAGATGTACATGCCGGTCGTCGGCATCACCTGCATCAGGCCCATGGCGCCCGCGTGCGACACCACCTCCGGATTCCACGTGCGACCGCTCTCATGCGTGATCGTCGCGCAGATCAGGTCAATATCCAACTTGGGATACTTGACGCTCATCTCATAGATGGTGTTCGCAATCTCGTACTTCTTGGCGGAGTCCATATTGGGATTGAACCGGTTGATAATGGCAATCACTTTCTGAATGTTGTATTGCCGTACACTATCAACGTTCATCGCCGACCGCAGGTCTTGCAAAGCGCGTTCAAGCTCAGTGATCTTATCTTCCTGGGCGCTGTAGATACTCAAGTATCGGAAACTGAAGCCGATGACGAGAGCGCAGGCCGCCACCACGGAGACGATCTTCATTATTTTCGCCGGACGCAGCTTTGAGGTTTTTTCCCCGAAAGTTTCCCCTTTAATCATCTTATCCTCCACGAATAAGTTAGACGGATAGTTAAGTTGTTCACAGTTACCGCTACCACTTACCAGCCAGCCCCTGCTCACAACTTTATGATTCAACTACTTAAATGCCATTTGGGTGCTTGTCAAGCAGCCTGAAACCATGGTTTATTACAACGATGCAAAATTTAGAAAAGTTTCATAGTTTTCAGGCTTTGCAGGTTTATAAAAACTAAACTATTATTTTTATAAACCTTAGGCAGATAAAATCAATCTTATTATTAGGCACGGCATATCTTTTTGCAAAGGGTATGCCAGAATAGATTTAAGGCTACGTAGCTTTTCTAATGGGCTTAAAAGCGAACCAAAAGCTAACAGGGTGTTCGGGAGTGAATCAGTTAGGTGGGTCTGAAGTGGCGAGTTTTGACCAGTTCTCCGTTCATACAATAAAAAATAAATAACTTAGCTCATAAAGATCTATATGTAGTTATCCATTAAACAAACTGTCTATAAAAAGTAGTGGCGGTTTTAAGCCAATTTTAAAATTATGGCTCCTTTTCAAGGCTAAAAATGAGTTTTTAAAATTAGTAACCTCTCAAAAACTGCCATCTTGTCATTTTTCATGCCACAATTTCCATGCGGATAAAACAGTATTCGTGTGAATCGCTACTGTATCATCAGTGTTGTAGGCATACCCTCCACCCAGAGTTGCGGCAATAGGAATTTCTCGCTCTTTTGCCCAAGAAAAAATCCCGCGATCCCTTTCCTGCAAACCGGACAAAGTTAACTTTAGTGCGCCAAGCTGATCGTGCTCATAAGGGTCAGCACCGGCCTGATAAAGAATTAACTCGGGGCAGAACATGTCGAGGAGGCTGGGAATATTTTTTTGCAGATGCTGGAGATATTCGTCGTCACCCACGCCATTGTGGAGATGAATATCAAGATCGCTTTTTTCTTTAATTGGATACAGCTCGCGTTGATGAATAGAAAACGTAAAAACATTCGCGTCCGCTTGGAAAATTTTTGCCGTGCCGTTGCCCTGATGCAAATCACAGTCGAGGACCAAGGCTTTTTGAATTTTCCCTTGTGCCAGCATTGTGCGCACGGCCACCGCCAAATCGTTCAAGTAACAAAAACCTTCGGCCTTTTCTGCAAAGTCATGGTGGAAGCCGCCGCCGATATGCACAGCCGCGCCGTCGCGCAATGCCAACTCAGCGGCGAGAATTGTCCCGCCGCACGCCAGCACAAACATATCCACAATTGCACGGGTCAACGGCAGTTCGGAGTAAAGCGTGCGCGGCGTCCAGCGGCAGTGATATAGATCGTCGAGGTAACGTTGCGAATGAACCTGCAAAAGCTGCTCCTCCGTCGCCGGCGAAGGCGCCACAAAGGCCCACGCGGGAATTTGATGTTGTTGCCGGAGCGTTTCCGCCACGAGTTGATATTTCTTGATCGGAAAAACGTGGCCGCCGAGATCGGCAAAATAGAGCGGCGAATAAATGCAATGCATGTTCTTTAAATAAGCTGGGTCGCAAAACGCAAAGCGCCTTCGTAGGCGGTGTTGCGGCCATCCTGCATCATTTCCTGCGCCAGTAACTCGGCAACCGGGGTGTCGGAAAAATTGGCCGTCGATTCAGAAAGCGTCTGCTCGCCTTGATGAATCCGAATTGTTACTTGCCCTGCGGCCAGATGCCGTTGCATGGTGATGACAACCGGCTTTTCGTTCGGCTGAAACAAGATTTGTATCGCCCGCAGCGAGCCGTTTGCCGGAGCCGGGTCAGCATCGGTTTCAAGTTTTCGCAGAATAATTTTGCCCGTGACTTCCTTATCTTTGTTTTGCCAGCCGGTTCGAAAAACACTTGTATTTCCCGTGGCTGGCTCAACGGGCAGCGGCGTGAGCGGCTCATTTAATTTCCAGTTTAACAAACCTGCCAACCACCCGAGCAGCAGAAACGGTTGGGCAAAATGCACGTCGCCTTCTGCCACCGCATTGGCTTCGAGCGTCACCTCCGTAACCTGGTGGCGTAACGCTGCGGCCGGCGCCGACTCCATAAATTTGGTCACCAGTTCTCGCCACGGCGCTAACCGCTGCCAGGTGAGATCGCCGCCGGCTCCATTTTTCCAATATAAACCTAAAGCCCGCGCCTGCGACAGCGTATTGCCGACATCATGTCCATCTCCCGAATCAAAAATCAAGCGCTGACTAACATTTAGCAGCTTCTCAAACAACACGTTTTCTTCCGGGAGATCACCCTGCCACCACAACGTGACCGGCAGCTTTTCGATAAGGAAAGGCAGCGCCGTTTCCGCCAGATGCTCAACTGCGTTGCCGCGCGCCATGAGTGTGATTTGTTCGCATCCGCTCTTGTTGCCCTCGGCATCATGAATATGCGCCGTGAGATACGCTGCGAGAGTATTCTCATTCGCTTCGGGCACGGCCATCAGCGCAACAATCCGACAGGGGCGGTGACGCACTAACGCGGCAAAAACTTGCGCTGCGCGTTCATAAGCGCCCTCATCCGGCGCATAAACCAGCAATGTTGCCGTACAAACGCGCGAATAGCCTTTCTCCTCCCCTTTTTTCCAGAACTGGGCTGACTCAGCTTCAATCGTCCCGACTTCAAGAGCGAGGGATTCGCCATTCATAAGAGCGGCAATTCGTTCATCCGTGGACATGGTATCTTCCTTAATTTAAAATTGGCGTGTCAGGTGTCACACCTCAATTTTGACCGACGACCCGAAAGAAAAGAAGCCAAAGAGCTTTCCGCTCTCTGGCATTCTCTTTCAACAAACCATTCAATAAAAAATTTGAACAAAAATTTACGCGATGGTGATCGCTTCGTTCAGATAAACACTTTGAATCGCATTCAACAATGCCACGCCGTCACTCATGGGTTTTTGAAACGCTTTGCGGCCGGAGATCAGACCCATGCCGCCGGCGCGTTTATTGATCACGGCGGTCTTCACGGCTTCTTTCAAATCGGACTCGCCTTTGCCAGTCGAGGCGCCACCGGAATTGATCAAGCCGGCGCGGCCCATATAGCAATTGGCCACTTGATAGCGCGTGAGATCGATCGGATGCTCCGAAGATAGTTTCTCATAGACGGCTTTGTGCGTTTTCCCAAATTTCAACGCATTGTAACCGCCGTTGTTTTCCGGCAGCTTTTGCTTGATGATATCAGCTTCGATAGTGACGCCCAAATGATTGGCCTGTCCGGTCAAATCCGCCGAAACGTGATAATCCTTGTCATCTTTCACATTAAAAGCGGAGTTTCGGAGATAACACCAGAGAATGGTGGCAAGCCCAAGCTCGTGTGCATACGCAAACGCGGCGGTGACTTCTTGAAGTTGTCGACTTCGAGGGCGAGTTCGAGCGGCTTGCCCTTCGCATTCACCCGCCCGCGAAAGGCGGTGAAGGAGGGCAGATCGCTTGGAAACAGCGCTGTGAGGCAATCGGAGAGCCGCAACCGCCCGGCCGAGTCGGCCATCGGAGCGAGCCGCGCCAGCCGCCGATGATCCTCCGTGCCCGCGCCGAGCGCGGTGAGCCATTCTTC
>CAZVZZ010000018.1:19111-26571 GCA_964631505.1 uncultured Cytophagia bacterium | reverse complement strand
AACTGGGGCTTCGAGGGCAATTGGGAAGCCTTTTGCAAAAAAGCCAAAGACGCCGATTACGACGGCATTGAAGTTTGGCTGCCCGGCAAAGAGAATGATCGGCAAGAGATGTTGGATGCCGTGAAGAAGTATAACTTACAACTCGGCTTTCTGGCAGGCGCATGGCAAAGCGATTTCAAAGCACATCTCGCAGCGTTTCAAAAGAATCTGGATGATTGCGCGAAGCTGCAGCCGATTTATATCAATTGCCATTCCGGCCGGGATTATTTTTCATTTGAGCAAAACAAGCAATTTATCGACGCGACACTCAAAGCGGCGAAAGCTTCCGGCATTCCTATTTTCCATGAAACACATCGCAGCCGGATATGTTATTCCGCGCCGGTGACGAGAAAATTTCTCGAAGAAATTCCGGAGATGCGGCTCAATGTCGATCTCTCGCATTGGTGTACGGTACACGAATCGCTGTTGCAGGATCAGCCGGAAACCGTGCGGCTCGCGTTGAGCCGTGCCGATCACATTCACGCGCGCATCGGCCATCCGGAAGGCCCGCAGGTCAACGATCCGCGCGCGCCGGAGTGGAACGAAGTCGTTAAACAACATTTTGCTTGGTGGGATGAAGTGGCGCAGAACAAAATCAAAGCCGGCGCGAAGTATTTGACGATTCTCACGGAATTTGGCCCGCCGAATTATCTGCCGACATTGCCGTACACGCGCCAGCCGGTGGCGAATCAGTGGGAGATCAATGTGTATATGAAAGAGCTTTTGCGCAAAAGATACTCGTAACGCAGACTGTCAGTCTGCGAAAAAACATTTTAAATTGCACATTTTCAATTTAAAATTTTCAATAAGTATGATCCAATTTCTCGGCCACTTTCATCCTCTGTTGGTTCATCTTCCCATCGGCATTTTGCTTTTTGCGATTTTATTACAATGGCTGAGCCGCAAAGAAAAATATGCGGTGTTGCAACCGGCAATTTCTCCGGCGTTATGCTGCGGCGCGGTGAGCGCCGTGGCTTCGGTGATCACCGGATTGTTGCTTTCGCAAAATGGCGAGTATGCTGCCGGCACATTGAACATCCATAAATGGCTGGGCATCGCAGTCGCCGCCTTCTCCAGCCTATTTTATTTTTGGAAGAGAAAGACGCCGGCCAATAAAAACCAAAACACGTTGGCGATTATTCTTTTTATATTGATCATCGTCACCGGACATTTCGGCGGCACGTTGACACATGGCGAAAATTATTTGACCCAACATTTGCCGTTGCCTGTTCGCAATTGGTTCAGCCCGGCGGACGCAACGACGAAAAGCATTTCCATTGGCGAAGACGCCCAAGTTTATCAAGACTTGATCGCACCGATTCTGCAAAACAAATGTTACGCCTGTCACGGCGCGCAAAAGCAGAAAGGTGGCTTGCGTATGGACACAGCAGCCGAATTTCAAAAAGGCGGCAAAGACGGCGCGGTTTTCATTGCGGGACAACCGGAGGAAAGCGAGTTGCTCCGCCGCGTTACATTGAAAGTGAGCGACCCCGATCACATGCCGCCGGAAGGTAAGCCGCAATTGGCCGAGCATGAAATTGCGCTGTTGCATTGGTGGATTGCCACCGGTGCGCGTTTCGATAAAAAAGTAAAAGACCTGCCGCGAAGCGGCGAAATAAAATCAGCGCTGGCAACGTTGCAAAAACAGGATGCTCCTGCATCGCCCCTGCCTGAATTTCCCGCGGAAGAAGTCGAGCCGGCCAATACGGCGGCGATACAAAAATTAACGAATAGCGGCGTGCTGGTTTTGCCGCTGGCCAAAGATAACCATTATCTCGAAGCCAATTTTATCAATGCCGATAGTGTCAACGACCAAACGGTGAAATTGCTGGCGCCTTTGGCAAAACAACTTGTTCGGTTAAATCTCAATGGCGCAGCGATCACCGACTCTGCTGCTGCAACGTTATCAACGTTGACGCAACTCCGCAGACTGCATTTGCAAAACACCGGCATCACCGGCGCCGGCTTGAGTCAGTTGCAAACGCTCACGCGACTGCAATCTCTCAACCTTATGGGCACGAACATCAACGCCCAAAGTTTCGTCGCACTTAAAGGTTTGCAGGACTTGCGGCGATTGTATTTGTATCAAACACCGATTGATTCCGCTGGATTGGCGCAGTTGCGAAAAATTTTTCCCAACACGCGTATTGAAATGGGCGATTATTGGGTGCCGACGCTGCCATCCGACACGACGGAAGTGAAGCCGCGCAAAACACCATAGAACTTTCAAATTTCAATTAGGAAAAAAGCAGCGGCAACACGAATATCTTTGCCGGGAATTTAATGGCAAGCATGCCGTGCGTTTCGGCAAATGGAAGGCGCTGCGCTCAGCGCCAGATCAAAAATTTGAGTTGTACAATCTGGTCGCCGACCTCGGAGTGGAGAAAAATCTCGCCGCGGAAAATCCGGACGCCGTTGCGCGTCTCGCGCAAATTATGCAGGACGCACGAGCCGAGTTGGAGTTTTTTTCGTTGCAAAATCATCCTTGACTTCCTCCCAAAAAATCTTAGTTAAATAAGAGTCTGTTTTCAGGCGTTGATTCCCGCAGCCGCTCATCAACCGGAAAGGAAGCGCATGAATTTTTCTCTCCTCGACGGCAGCATCGTCGGCCTTTATCTGCTGGTGACGATGGTTGCTGGCGTGATGGTTCGCAAATACGTCGGCAAAGTGGAAGACTTTCTTGTGGCCGGGCGCGAGATGAACGTGTATCTCGGCATCGCCTCGCTCGCCGCCACGGAGTTCGGCATCGTCACGTGCATGTATACCGCGCAAAACGGTTTCACCAAAGGTTTTGCCGGCGCCATTCCCGGCGTGCTCACGTTTCTCGGCATGTTTCTCATCGGCTACACCGGTTTCTGCATCAAGCCGCTGCGCGATTCCGGCGTGATGACGATTCCGGAGCTGTTCGAGAAAAAATTCGGCCCGCGCATTCGCTGGGCTTCCGGCGTCGTCATCGTGCTCGGCGGCCTGCTCAACATGGGCGTGTTTCTGCGCACCGGCGGCGATTTTCTCGTGAGCGTCAGCGGCATGAACCCGGATTATCTCGAAGAGATGATGACGCTGCTGCTCGTTGGCGTCGCGGTGTACACGATTCTCGGGGGCATGCTTTCGGTGCTCGTCACCGACTTTTTGCAATTCATCGTGATGAGCGCCGGCTTGATCGTCGTCACGTTTTTGATTCTCGATAAAGTGGGATGGAGCACGCTCGTCAACACCGTGGAAACGAACTACGGGGAGGCCGGTTTCAATCCGTTGAAAAATCCCACCATGGGCTGGTCGTATGTGATCTTCAACGCATTGTTGAACACCGCGGCGGCGCTCACGTGGCAAACGCAAATTGCGCGCGTGCTCGCCGCGAAAGACACCACGACCGGACGCAAAGTTTACACCGGCACCTCATTCTTTTTCGTCGCGCGCTTTTTGATTCCCGGCATTTGGGGCATTGCGGCGCTGGCGATTCTCACGCCGGAGCAAATCGGCGGCAACTCGCTGCTGGCGATGCCGAAAATGCTCAGCGTCCTCGTGCCCGCCGGATTGATGGGGCTGCTCGTTGCCGCGATGCTCGCCGCGGATATGAGCACGGATTCGTCGTACATGCTCACGTGGGGCAGCGTGATTTACAACGACATCATGGCGCCGTTTCGCAAAGGCAAATGGTCGGAGAAAAAAGGTCTGTTCTGGAATCGCACCATCGTTGCCATCATCGGCGTGTTTCTGCTGATTTACGGCTTGTGGTACAAACTCGAAGGCGACCTGTGGACGTATCTCGGCATCACTGGCTCGATTTATCTTTCGAGCATGTCGATTCTGCTGATCGCCTGTTGCTACTGGAAGCCCGCCAACAGTTGGGGCGCGGCCGCCGCGATTTTCTTCGGCGCCGCGGTTCCGGCGTCAACGTTGATTCTGCAAAAAATTGGCCCGTACACCGAATGGTTCAAAGCGAATGACACCGTCTGCGGCGTCGCGACGTATGTGATCGTCGCGCTGGCGATGGTGGTGGGATCGTTGTTGAAGCCAACGCGCAAATGAAGTTCGACTTGCGCTAGACAATTTTTCTAATTTAGCAAAACTCTTTTGCGCAAGTCGAACTTCACTAAAACTCGGAGATCAAAAATGATAGACGAAATCACCAATATGCTGCAAAACCACTGGTTTTGGGGATTGTTAACGATTGCCTGTTTGGTTTGGTATTCTACGATCACGATTTATGTTTCCATCAAAGGCGCGGGCGATATTCGTGACATGCTGCGCCGGCTCGCAGAAACGAAAAATAAAAACCAATGAAATACATTTTTCTCTGTGCGTTCATTCTCGGCGTAATGTTGCAGTATCAATCTTTCGCGCAATCAAATTCGTTTCGCCCGCCGGCCGTGCCGTTGATCGCGGTTGATCCGTATTTCAGCATTTGGTCGTTCGCGGATCATCCGGCCAACGATTGGCCGCGGCATTGGACCGGCGCAAATCACGCGTTGGCGCTGCTCATTCGCATCGATGGGGAAACGTATCGTGTGATGGGGCGGTCGCCACGAAACGTTCCAATCCTTTCGCTGCGTGAAACGAAAGTTTTGCCGACGCGAACGATTTACGAGTTTGGGCAAAACGGCGTCGATCTCTCGCTCACGTTCATGACGCCACTGTTGCCGCACGATATGGATTTAGTCGCGCGGCCCGCGACGTATGTTTCTTGGCAAATCAAAGCAACGGATAACAAAGAGCACGCGGTTTCGATCTATTTCGATAACTCCGCCGAATTGGTGGTGCATACGCCGGATCAAGCCGTGACGTGGTCGCGCCTTCGTCTCGAACCCTTGGAAGTGTTGAGCATCGGTTCGCAGGCGCAACCGATGCTGCAAAAATCCGGCGATGATTTGCGCATCGATTGGGGGCATTTATATTTGGTTTCCCCCCAATCGCAAAATCCGCAGAGTGTAATAACGAGCCACCAAAAAGCTCGCGAGACTTTTGCCAACGCCGGCGTGCTTCCAACCAACGATGATTTGCGCATGCCGCGACCGGCGCGCGATGACTGGCCCGTGCTCGCGATGGCGTTCGATTTGGGGAAAGTCGGCGCGGCGTCCGTCGAACGTTTTCTCGTGTTGGCCTACGACGATATTTTTTCCATCGAATATTTTCAGCGCCGCTTGCCGGCGTATTGGCGGCATGAGGGTATGAGCACGGAGAGTTTGTTGCAGCGCGCCGCGCAGGAATATGCGAATCTCGCGACGCAATGCCGGCAATTCGACGACGAGTTGATGGCCGATCTGCGCCAAGTCGGCGGCGAAAAATATGCGCAGCTTTGCGCGCTGGCTTATCGCCAGGCTTTTGCCGCGCACAAGCTCGTGGCGGATATTGACGGCACGCCGCTGTTTTTTCCGAAAGAGAATTTCAGTAACGGTTGCATCGCCACTGTGGACGTCATCTATCCGGCGGCGCCAATTTTTCTACTCTTCAATGTCGAGTTGCTGAAAGCGAGTGTGACGCCGGTGTTGCAATACGCGCTGATGCCGCGCTGGCGTTTTCCATTTGCGCCGCACGATCTCGGCACGTATCCATTGGCGAATGGGCAAGTTTACGGCGGCAGCGAAATCAGTGAAGAAAATCAAATGCCGGTGGAAGAGTGCGGCAACATGTTGCTGCTGGTTTATGCGATTGCGTATGCCGAGGGCAACGCGGAATATGCCGCGCGCTATTGGCCGGCGTTGGAAAAATGGGCGCGCTATCTCCGCGACAAAGGTCTCGATCCGGAAAACCAACTCTGCACCGATGATTTCGCCGGCCATCTTGCGCATAATGTCAATCTCTCGCTGAAGGCGATTCTTGCACTCGGCGCGTATTCAAAGTTGTGCAACTTGTTGAGTAAAAAAGCCGATGCCAAAATTTATTGGAACACGGCGCAGCAATTTGCCAAACAATGGGAACGCATGGCATGGGATGGCGATCATTATCGTCTCGCGTTTGACAAGCCCGGCACGTGGAGTCAAAAATATAATTTAGTGTGGGATCGTCTGCTCAATCTCAATCTATTTCCACCCGAGATCGCGCGTCGGGAAATTCAATTTTACCAATTCAAGCAAAATCAATTCGGCCTGCCGCTGGACAACCGCGCCGATTACACCAAACTGGATTGGCTGGTGTGGACGGCGACGTTGGCCGAGCAGCAAAAAGATTTTGAGGCGATCATCGCGCGGGCTTACGATTTTGCCCATCAATCGCAGAGCCGCGTGCCGCTGACGGATTGGTATGACACGAAAACCGCAAAGCAAGTCGGCTTTCAGGCGCGCTCGGTGGTCGGCGGCGTTTTTATCAAAATGCTCGCAGACGCGGAGATTTGGCATAAGTGGCGCAGCCGCAATAAAAAATGAGAAGTGTGAATAAGGATTGTAAACACGCAACCCGGAACTATACTTCACCACCAAGGCGCAAAGAGCACAAAGAAAAACCCCTGCGGGCGTAGCCTTTGTGAGCCTTGTGCCTTGGTGGTATAATAATTTTTTTTCTGAAAAATTTCATTCTTTTAAGACTACGTCATGGAAAAAACAAAATTATCTTTTTTGTTCCTGCCCGCCATCTTGATTGGCATCACGTTCTTTTCCTGTGCCAAAGACAAATCCGGCGATGAAAAAACGAAAATCAAAATCGGCTTTCTCGTCAAACAGCCGGAAGAACCGTGGTTTCAAACCGAATGGAAATTCGCGGAGCAGGCGGCGAGCGAGCACGGTTTTGCGCTAATCAAAATCGGCGCGGTGGACGGCGAGAAAACGCTGGCGGCGATTGATAACCTCGCGGCAAACGGCGCGAAAGGATTTGTGATTTGTACGCCGGACGTTCGTCTCGGTCCGGCGATTAAAGCCAAAGCCGACGGCTACGGCATGAAATTCATGGCGGTGGACGATCAATTCGTCGGCGCCGACGGCGCGTTCATGCAAGACGTGCATTATCTCGGCTTGTCGCCGCGCAAGATCGGCGAATTGGCGGGTAAAAAACTTTACGAAGAAATGCAGCGCCGCGGCTGGCCGCTGGAGGGCACGGCGGTGTGCGCTTCCACTTTTGAAGAATTGGACACGGCGAAGCAGCGCACCGACGGCGCGATGGAGGCGTTGATCGCCGCCGGTTTTCCCGAAGATAGAATTTTCAAAGCGCCGAACAAAACCACCGACATTCCCGGCAGCTTTGATGCGATGAATATTTTGTTGACGCAACATCCCGAAATCAAACGCTGGCTGGTGATCGGCATGAACGACAACGCCGTGCTCGGCGCGATTCGCGCGACCGAGGGACGCGGCTTGAGCGCGGACAACGTGATCGGCATCGGCATCAACGGCACCGATTGTTATACCGAATTCGAGAAGGCTGCGCCGACCGGATTTTGGGCCTCGATTTTGCTCAGCCCCAAGCGGCATGGCTATGACACGGCGACGATG
>CAZVZZ010000018.1:0-19011 GCA_964631505.1 uncultured Cytophagia bacterium | reverse complement strand
GGCATGATGATGGTTTTCATTCTGCTTTTTGCCGGCTGTTCATTGTTTGTCGAAAACTTTTTTTCGCTCATCAACATGAAGGGGCTGGCGTTGGCCGTGTCGATGAGCGGCATGGTCGCTTGTACGATGCTGTTCTGTCTGGCCGCGGGCGATTTCGATCTTTCAATCGGCTCGGTGGTGGCCTGCGCCGGCGTGATGGCTGCCGTCGTAATCAATCTCACCGCCAGCGTAATGCTGGGCATCGGCGCCGGCATTTTGCTCGGTGGCTTGGTGGGCGCAATCAACGGCGTGGTGATTGCCAAATTTAAAATCAACGCGCTGATCACGACGCTGGCCTCGATGCAAATCGTGCGCGGATTGGGTTACATCGTTTCCAACGGCAAAGCGGTTGGCATCAGTCAGGAAAAATTTTTCTTGCTCGGCAATTCCAATTGGCTGGGCATTCCGGCGCCGGCGTGGATGACGTTGGCGTGTTTTTTATTTTTTGGATTTTTGCTGCATCACACGCCCTATGGCCGCAACACGCTGGCAATCGGAGGCAACGCCGAAGCCGCGCGGCTGGCGGGCGTTAACGTGGATCGCATCAAAATCATCATCTTCACCGTGCAGGGCTTGATGGCGGGCTGGGCCGGAATTATTTTGGCCGCGCGCATGACGAGCGGCCAGCCGATGACGTCTATGGGCTTCGAGCTGGAAGTGATCTCCGCTTGCGTGCTCGGCGGCGTTTCGCTCACCGGCGGCGTCGGCTCGATGTTCTACGTTGTTGCCGGCGTGTTGATTTTAGGGACGGTGCAGAATGCGATGAACCTGCTGAACGTGCCGCCGTTTTATCAATACGTCGCGCGCGGCTTGATTCTGCTGGGCGCGGTGTTGTTCGACCGCTACAAGCACGTACGCATGCGCGGGCGGAGCATTTTGAAAACTTAGTTTTGCTTTTTATGGTGAAACCTTTATCTTTAAAATCTTCGACGCGAATGTCTGCGGCGAAACAAAAACGCATGGAGGCGTTATTGTTTCGAAATCAGGAGGGCGATATTTCTTTGAGTGAAAAACAAGAATTGGAAGCGCTGGTCTTGGAAGCGCAGCTTTTGACGGTAGAAAAGGCGCGGCGCTCCCTTCACCGAAGCCTCAAGAAATCGGCGTTGAAGTGAGATGAAGCCGTTTGGGAAAATGACTATACCTATATATTGCTCGAACCAAAACTCAGAAAACAGTTTTTGAGGGTATTTTATGTTAAAAGGAGTTTATTCCGTTCTCCCCACGCCGTTCGGCTTGAGCGGCGAAATCGACGTCGCCAGCTTGAAGCGCGTGATTGATTTGTACATTCGCGCCGGCGTGGATGGCTTGACGGCCTCGGGCGTGACCAGCGAAACCGCGCGACTCAGTGACAGCGAGCGTCTGTTCATGCTCGAAACCGTGATGGCGCATGTGAATCACCGCGTGCCCGTGGTCATCGGCGCAACCACCGAAGGTTTGCACACGTGCATTGAATTATCGAAAAAAGCGAAAACACTCGGCGCCGCGGCGGTGATGATCAGCCCGCCGCGTTTGCCGAAACTCAATTCCGAGGCCGTGGTCAAACATTTTCGCACGGTGGCCGAGGCCGTCGATATTCCCATCATCGTGCAGGATTATCCGCCGGTTTCGGGTTTCACGATGGAGGCGTCGTTGCTCGCGCGCATCGCGCGCGAAGTTCCAACGGCGCGCACGATCAAATTGGAAGACGCACCGACGCCATTCAAAACCGCGCGGGTGATCGAGCAGGCCGGCGATCTCAAGCTCGCGATTTTCGGCGGGCTGGGCGGCACGTATTTGCTCGAGGAGTTGATGGCCGGCGCCACCGGCGCGATGACGGGATTTGCCGTCCCCGAAATTTTGGTGCAAGTCGTGCGGCTCTTTCACGCCGGCGAATTGCCCAAAGCCGCGGAAATTTTTTATCGCAATGTCGCGCTCATGCGATTCGAATTTCAGGAGGGTATCGGCATGGCGATCCGTAAAGAAATGCTGCGCCGCCGCGGCGCGATCACGCACCCCGGCATCCGCCCGCCCGGCGCGCAGCTTGACACCTCCACGCAGCAGGCGCTGGATTCGCTGTTAAATTGGTTTTTGCAGAATAATAAAGATTTGAAATGGCTGTTGAACTGAACAGAAAAATCCCCAACGGAAATTTGTTGCTTAATCGCAACGGAGGAAGGAAAAAATGAATCTCGCCCGCAGTGCATTGCTTTGGGTTTCGGAAAACCGCAAGCTCCGGCAAACGTTGCCGCGCTATAAATTTATTCGCCGCGCCGTGTCGCGTTTTATGCCCGGCGAAGAGTTGGCCGACGCCATCCAGGCTGCGCAGCAATTGCAAGCCCAAAAGATCAACACCATCGCCACCCGTCTCGGCGAAAATGTTTCGACCGTCGCGGAAACGCAGGAGGTGACGGAGCATTATTTAAACGCGTTGCCGCAATTGCAGCAGAAAAATTTGGACACGTATATTTCCGTGAAGCCGACGCAACTTGGCTTGGACTTTGATGAAGCGCTGTGCTTGAAAAATCTGTCCGCCATTGTCGAACGCGCGCAATCGTTAAAGAATTGGATCTGGATTGACATGGAGCAAAGCGGTTATGTTGACCGGACGCTGACGCTTTATAAAAATATCAAGCGAAAATATCCGCACGTCGGTTTGTGCGTGCAGGCGTATCTTTATCGTACCCAAAAGGATCTGGAAGATTTGCTCCCGTATGCGCCGGCGATTCGTTTGGTGAAAGGCGCGTACATGGAGCCGGCCAACGTGGCCTATCCTAAAAAAGCCGACGTTGACGCCAGCTTTTTGGCGCTGACCAAAATGTTGCTGGCGAATATTAAAAAGAACGGCGTGACGCTCGGCGTGGCCACGCACGATAAAGTTCTGATCAAACAAACGCAACAGGCCGCCGCGGAAATGGGGCTGGCCAAAACCGATTTTGAGTTTCAACTGCTTTACGGCATTCAAGCGGATGAACAGTTTCGGCTGGCCAACGAAGGCTATCGCATGCGCACGCTGATCAGCTACGGCAGCTACTGGTTTCCATGGTACGTCCGCCGTCTCGCCGAGCGCCCGGCGAACGTGTGGTTTGTGATGAAGAATATGTTTTCGTAGTTTGCTGGATGGGTTTGGTATGATTGAGTCCACCGGCGTTTTTTTATTGGAACTTGCCTTTTAATAAAAATGCTGTCAATTTGTTATACGCATTGAACAAATTGGTAGCATTTTTAACATGTGGAGTTTTCAATTCGCGACCAAAGCCAATTCATGGATTTCAATTCGTCGCACTGATTGAAATGTAAAAGACAACTTCTGTTTACGCGCTAAATCGAAAAAACTTCATGCTCAAACTCGACCTGATTCAAACCGTCGCCTTCGCCGGCATAGTGCTATTTATCGGTTATGGTCTTCGCCGTGTTATTCCCATTTTAACTCGCTACAACATTCCTGCGCCGGTGGTGGGGGGATTGCTTGTTTCCATTATTATTCTCATCGCACGGCGTTATGACGTGACGTTATTTCAATTCGACACGGCCTTGCAAAGCCCGTTGATGATTGCTTTCTTCACGTCGATTGGTTTCGGGGCGAGTTATGCGCGGCTGAAAGCCGGCGGGCCACAGGTGATTCTGTTTTTTGTTTTGGTTTCAATCGTCGCGCTCGTGCAAAACCTGGTTGGCATCGCGCTCGCCGTTCCGCTCGGCGTGCCGCCGCTTTTTGGCGTAATCGTCGGCTCGCTCACGCTTGCCGGCGGCCCGGCCACCGGACTCGCGTTTGCGCCGCAATTCGAGCAGGCCGGCGTCACCGGCGCCACGACGCTCATCGTGGCTTCGGCCATGCTCGGCATCATCGTCGCCGGTTTAGTCGGTGGTCCCGTCGCGACGTTTTTGATCGAACGTTACCGTTTGGCAGTCGCACGCACCAATTCTGCTGCAACAGGCACTGCCATGAACGCAGAGCCAACGGCACACGCGACGGATAAATCGGCGTCCGAAGACGGCTCTTCATTTATTTTTATCAAAAATCTGGTCATCGTTTTAATCGCCATGTTGATTGGCGGATGGCTCAGCAGTTGGCTTACGGCCAGGCACATCACGTTGCCCGCCTACATCGGTGCGATGATTATCGCGGCCATTATCAGAAATGTTGACGACGTAACCAAGACGATCAATCTCTCCTCGCGCGTCCTCGACGATGTCGGCAATGCCGCGCTGTCATTGGCAATCGTGATGGCGCTGATGACGCTCAAATTGTGGGAGTTGGCCGGACTTGCTTTGCCGCTGCTGGTGATTCTCCTGGCGCAAATCGCGGTTATCGTTGCCATTTCTTTTTGGCCGCTTTTTAGGCTGATGGGCCGTGATTACGAGTCCGCGGTGATTGCCGGCGGTTTTTGCGGGTTCATGCTCGGCATCACCGCCAACGCGATGGCCAACATGCGAACCCTGGTGGAGCGCTACGGCGCGGCCCCGCGCGCTTTTCTGATCGTGCCGATGATTGCCGCGTTCTTCATTGATTTTCCCAATGCGCTGCTGATCACGGCGTGTTTGAATATCTGGAAGTAGTCTACCGTCTGGACGCTCGCAGCGTCCGGACGGTTTCAATATTTCATTTTTTAATTTTAAAGCCATGCCTCGAGATGATTCCCCCAATCTCGCCCTGCGCCATTTGCCTGCCGTCGAAAAAGTTTTGCAAGCCTCGACAATTGAAAATCTAAAAACCCGGTTATCTTCCACCATTCTCACCGCCTGCGTGCGACGGGCAATAACAATTTTACGGGAACAGTGGAAAAAAAATCCGCCCGCACAGGTTGACGCCGAAAATGTTTTGCAGCAAGTTGTGCAACTAACGCTCGCGCAAGCGGAACAACTTTTAAACGCGAGCCTGAAGCGGGTCATCAATGGCACCGGCGTGATTTTGCACACGGGCTTGGGCCGCGCGGTTTTATCACCGGCGGCGCAGCGGCACGCGCAGGAAATTCTTGCGGGCTATTGCAATCTCGAAATCGATCTGGAAACCGGCGAGCGCGGCGACCGCAATTTGCACGTTGAAAAAATTTTGTGTGAATTGACCGGCGCGGAAGCGGCCTGCGTGGTGAACAACAACGCGGCCGCGGTTTTGCTCGCGCTGAACACGATGGCGTTCGCAAAGCACGTCATTATCTCGCGCGGCCAACTTGTCGAGATCGGCGGCGCGTTTCGCATGCCGGAGGTGATTCACAAAAGCGGCGCGAAGATGGTGGAAATCGGCACGACGAACAAAACGAAAATTTCCGATTATGCCGAAGCGATCACGCCCAAAACCGCGGCGCTGCTGGCGGTACACACGAGCAATTATCGCGTTGTCGGTTTCACGCAAGAGGTGCATCTTGATGCGCTGGTGAAATTGGGCCGCAAAAATAATTTACCCGTGGTTCACGATCTCGGCGGCGGCGTACTGATTGATTTGCGAAAGTTCGGCTTGCCGTATGAGCCGGTGGTGCGTGAAAGCATTCGCGCCGGCGCCAGTGTCGTCACTTTCAGCGGCGACAAAGTTTTGGGCGGCCCGCAATGCGGCTTGATCGCCGGCGAGAAAAGCTGGGTGGCAAAAATCAAAAAAAATCCGCTGATGCGCGCGCTGCGCTGCGACAAAGTCACGCTGGCGCTTTTGGAAAGCACGCTGCGGCTTTTTTTGCAACCGCAACAACTTGTCGAAACGCATCCGGTATGGCGTATGCTCACGGAAAAGAAGAGCGTCGTGCATGCCCGCGCCGTGCAATTGCAGCAAGCGATTGCTGAGCATTGCGGCACAGCATTGGAGACGAGTGTCCGCCCTTCCGACGCCGAAGCCGGCAGCGGTGCCTTGCCGATTGAAAAAATTCCAAGCTTCGCGGTTGGCCTGCGCAGCCCAATTTATTCCGCTGCCGAATTGGCCAAAACCTTCCGCCGCGCAACGATTCCGATTCTCGGCTATTTGCGCGAGGAATATTTCTGGCTCGATGCGCGGACGCTGCGGGATGAGGATATCTTCGCGATCGCGCAATCGGCAAAAATTCTCGCTGCAAACCAAGCTTGACTTTTCGGAAAAAGATGCGTAGTTTTTTCTATACCATCATGGTGCGTATCTATACGAAAAGTTTTTGACGAAAGAGTCAATAATCGCGCTGACGAAAATGTTTTTGCGTTATGCTCGCTTTCGAACGACTGGCTGAAGAAAAAATTCGCGAGGCCATTGCCGCCGGGGAGTTTGCGCATTTGCCCGGCAAAGGCCAACCGCTCAAGCTGGAAGAACCGCCCGGCATCCGTCCGGAAGACCGGCTTGCTTATATCGTTTTAAAGAACAGCGGTTTTTTGCCGGAGTATTTGCAATTGCGCAAAGAATTCGAGACGGCTTTGCAAGAATTGGAGCAATTTCAGGCGCGTTGCCGCGAACGTCTCGAAAAACATTTGGAAGTTGGGCGGCAATTAAATTTGTTACAAAAACGCAGCCAAGCGTCGTTGCCGCAAGCGCCAGGGTTCTGGCCCTTGAAAAAGCGGGAACAAAACGCGTATCGGCAGCGTGGGAAAAGAGTGCCACCCCGAACGTTGCACCAGCGCTTGAATCACCTTGGCCAGACCTATCAAGCCGAACGGCGATGGTTACGCGAACGCTTAAATGAAATTGCCGGACAAATCGAAGACACGGTGCAACGCCTGCACGCGGCGATGGTGGAAAAGGAAATTCGCGAGCGGCGCGAGTTTCTGCTGATACGGCACAGCCCGCATTTTTCGCGCCGCGATATTTTAGCGCAATTTGATCGCGCGTTTCCTGTGACGTTTCCGGAATGCCATGATTGACTTTCGTGCCGAATTGTTCGCTCGCTTGAAGCCGGACGCCGCCATTGCCGTGCTCACCGGCGCCGGCATTTCAGCGGAAAGCGGCCTGGCGACTTTTCGCGGACCGGGCGGTTTGTGGAAAAATTATCGCCCGGAAAATTTGGCGACGCCTGCAGCCTTTCAGCGCGATCCGCAACTGGTGTGGGAGTGGTACAATTTTCGCCGTGACAAGGTGCGGGAACAGGCGCCGAACCCCGGGCATTGGGCGCTTGCGCAGATGGAGAACTTGTTCGGCAATTTTACTCTCATCACGCAGAATGTCGATGGCTATCATCGCCTTGCCGGCAGCCGTAACGTTTATGAATTGCACGGCAACATAATGAAAAGCCGGTGCAGCCATTGCGGCCACGTATGCGCGGCCGGTGAAGAAAATTGGCGCGCGGCGTTGCCTTATTGCGCTTGCGGCGCCCTTTATCGTCCGGATGTGGTATGGTTCGGCGAGAATCTGTCGCCGTTGACGCTGCAGTATGCTTTCCGCGCCGCGGAAACGTGTCAGCTTTTCTTTTCGATTGGAACTTCGGCCGTTGTTTATCCGGCAGCGGCTTTGCCGCAAATCGCCGCCGAGCATGGGGCGTATGTCGTGGAGATCAACCCGGCAGAAACGCCGCTCACCGCGCGCGTCGATGAATTTTTGCAAGGCCGCTCCGGCGAGATTTTGCCGGCGCTGGTTAATCGTCTTCAACAGGGATTAGCATGAAGTTGTTCGTTTTCGCGTTATCGAAAAAAGTTTCCGCCCTTGCCGCCGTTGCCGTCACCGCGCTGCTTCTGCAAAGTTGCGGCGGATATTACAATACGTTTTACAACACCAAAAAAGTTTATAAAGAAGCGCTGGAAGAGCAAAAACGCCGCCCGGTGAACGACAATCGGCCCGGCTCCGGCGAGATTCAAAAGTATGACAAGGCGATTGAGAAAGCGTCCAAGCTGTTGCAATTGTACCCGAAGTCGCGCTATGTGGATGACGCGCTGCTGTTGATCGGCGAATGTTTTTTTCATAAACAGGAATATCTGAAAGCGCAGCGCAAATTTGAAGAGTTGATCACGCTGTTTCCGAAAAGCGGCCTCGTGCCCCGCGCGCAATTGTGGCAGGCCAAAACCAGCATCGAATTAAACGACTATGCCGGCGCCGAAAAAGTTTTGCGCGAGCTGGAAAGCCGCGAAAAGAAAGGCGCGGCGGTGGATCAAGCGCATCATTGGCTCGGCGAAATTTACTTTCGGCAAAAACAATATGGGCCGGCGGCGCAAGAATACGAAACGGCGGCGAACAAGCTGGATGACGCCAAAATCCGCGGCGAAGCCTTGCTGCGGTTGGGCGCAAGTTGCATGGAGCTAAAGGAATATGGCCGTGCCGCCGCCGCTTTTCGGCGCGCCAGTAGCACCATTAAAAACAATATCAATTTGCAATTCCAGGCGCGCTTGCAATATGCGGTGGCGTTGAAAAATGAGCAAAAACTCAACGCGGCGCTGGACGTTTTAAACGCGATGCAAAAGGAATTCAGCACGCATCGCGATTTGCCGCTGGTAAAAATTGAAATTGCGGAATGCACCGACGGGCAGGGCAAAACGGAATCGGCGATCAAGCAGTATCTCGATATTTGCGAAACCCATCAACGCACGGACGCCGCGGCCGCGGCGTTTTTTGCGCTCGGCGCGATTTATGAGCGGCGCGGGGATTTTGGCAAGGCCAAGGAAAACTACGACAACGTTCGCCGCGAAAGCAGCCGCTCCGAAAAACTTTCGGAAGCCGAACGGCGCAGCAAGGCGATTAGCGCATTGATCAAATTAAAAGAAACCGTGGCCGCGTTGGAACGCCAGCGCGCGATTTTGTCCGGCGACCAAACGGCGTCCGCACGGTTAACGGCGAGCAAGGATAAAGACAAAGATAAAAAAGAGAGCGAGGCGCGAAAGCCGATCAGCCGTTTTCCCCGCCGCGCGCGCAATATCGATCAGGAGGCGCTGGCGAGCAGCTTGACTTCGAAAGATCCGCAGAAAATCGCCGCGGAATTGGCGAAAAGCAAAATTCTCCTGGCGGAGTTGTTTCTGTTTAATTTCAGCCGGCCGGATTCGGCGATGCGCGAATATTTGGACGTGTTTGAGTTTTTTCCTCAGACGGAATATGCGCCGCAGGCGATGTATTCACTCGCATATATTCTCGGCGATGCGCCGGCAACTCAGGTGATGCGTGATAGTATTTTGCAGGTTCTCGCCGGCCAATATGCGAAAACGCCGCAAGGCGAAGGCGCGAAGCGCCGGCTGGGGCGCGCTGATACGCTGGCGTTCACGCGGGGCTTGCCGGAATTGTTGCGGCAGGCCGAAATGCACTTGGTGAAAGAAAAAGATCCCAAACGCGCGGTGAATTTATACGAGGAGTTTTTGCAACGCGAGCCTGATTCAAAATACGCGGCGCAGTCGTTGTATGCCGTGGGTTGGATTTACGAGCATGAGTTGGCGGATAACAAGCGGGCCTTGACGGCGTACAAGAAATTATTGGAAGCGTATCCGGAATCGCCGATGGCGCGGCGCGTTCGCTCCAAGGTGCTGGCCGTGGAACAGCCGGCCAAACCGAAATCGGAACCCCCAGCCGCGCCGCCACCAGTTGTGGCCACTGCGGATACGGCGGCTGCCACGGATTCCGCTGCCGTCATTCTGGATGAAACGCCATTGCGGTTAAAGCAGCAAGATTTGAAAACGGGACAACCGCCGCGGAAAGATGATGACGAGGCGGAGCCGCCGGAAGAGTTGAAGGATGAGAAAGCACAAGAGCGTCAAAATAAAGAAGACAAAGACAAACCGCCGGAGCCCCCGGCGGCTTTGGCGCGAAGAGCAAAGCCTCTGCTGCCGGACATGGCGTTGAGTTGAATGGAAGATTTTTATCGGCGGCCCCAATGAGTAGCGTTGTTTTCAGAGAACAGTTTTAAACATTGCGCTTGCAAGGATTTCGCCTTTATGTCGTCGAAAGGAATTTACTCCTGCCCCGTGCTCACCAACGATGAAGTGGCGCGGGGCATTTTTTTGATGCGCCTGCATGCGCCGGAAATCGCCGCGCGGGTTTTGCCGGGGCAATTTGTCAACGTCAAAACCACGACGGAGAAAATTGGCGTCTGCTCGCCTTTTTTGCGGCGCCCCTTCAGCGTGTGTGAAGTGGATCGCCGCGCCGGAACGATTGCGCTGCTCTGGAAAATTGTCGGCACGGGAACGAACTGGCTGGCGCAACATCGCCCCGGCGTGTTGTTGAGTTTGATTGGGCCGCTGGGACATGGATTCGATCTGTCCAATGCGGCGGGACCATTGGCATTGGTTGCAGGAGGCGTCGGCGTGGCGCCGCTGCCGATTCTCGCCCTGGAATTAACCGCGCGCCGGCTGCCATTTACAGCCTTGTTGGGCGCGCGCCATGTCGATGAATTGTGGGGCGAGCGCGAGTTGACGCGGCTCGGCGGGCGCGTGCAAATCGCCACCGATGACGGCAGCTACGGCCAAAAGGGTTTGGTGACCAATTTGCTGGCGGCGTGGCTGCGTGAAAATAAAAATTCACGGGCGCAGGTTTTTGCGTGCGGGCCGATGCCGATGTTGAAGGCCGTTGCCAAACTTTGCCTGGAAGCGCGCGTCGCAGCGCAGGTGGCTATTGAGACGATGATGGGCTGCGGCTTCGGTATTTGCATGGGCTGCCCCGTTGTGCCGGCCGCCGGCGTGGAGAAAAACGGACGTTATTATTTGGCGTGTCTCGATGGGCCGGTCTTCGCGGCGAAGGCGATTCAATTTGATGACTAAACGCCTAACGCGAGCTGCAACTCAACGGGCGTAGCCAAAAAGATTAACAGGAGAAAACAGAGCAAACAGAGAAGGCAATGATAGGGAAAATCTCTTTAGTTTTTTAAGCTCTGTTTACTCTGTTTACTCTGTTTTCTCCGTGTTAAAAAAGCTTTTCTTTTTTTGCGCACATTTTACTTGTAAGAGACTTCGTAGTGCGGCGCTGCCGCAATCAACAAACGCTAATTTTCCGGCAGAGTAATTTTTAATCATTCTGCCCAAAATTATTCGGCCCTTAAAAATTTTCGTGGTTATGGTTGATTTAAAAATTAAAATTCGCGGCCTCGAATTTCCGACGCCGGTCTTTGTGGCCTCGGGAACATTTGGCTACGGGCAGGAGGCGGCTGATCTGGTGAATCTCAAAGGCCTCGGCGCCATCATCACCAAATCCATTGGGCCGCAGCCGCGCCTCGGCAATCCGGCGCCGCGACTTTTTGAAACCACCGCCGGCCTGCTTAATTCCATCGGGTTGCAAAATGTCGGCGTGCAAAATTTCATCGTTGAAAAATTGCCGTTTCTGCGTGGGCTTGGGGTGCCGATCATCGTCAACATCGCCGGGCGCAGCCTTGAAGAATATCTCGAGGTGGCGCGCCGGCTTGAAGCGCACGAAGGCATTGGCGGGTATGAATTAAATTTTTCCTGCCCCAATGTGAAGGAAGGCGGCCTCGAATTTAGCCAGAAAGCGGAAATTACGGAGCGGGCAACACGCGCGGTTCGCGAGGTGACGCAACGGCTGGTCATTCCCAAATTGACGCCGAACGTGACGCGGGTGAGCGAGATCGCGCAAGCCGCCGAAGCGGGCGGCGCGGATGCGGTTGCTCTCATTAATACGCTTACCGGCATGGCGATTGATATCGAAACCTGGCGACCGCGCCTCAACACCGTGATCGGCGGTTATTCCGGGCCGGCGATTAAACCGGTGGCATTGGCGAAAGTTTATGAAACGGCGCGCGCCGTCAAAATTCCGGTGATCGGCATCGGCGGTATCACGAACTGGCAGGATGCGGTGGAATTTTTTCTTGCCGGCGCCACTGCGGTGCAAATCGGCTCGGCCAATTTCGTCGAGCCGCGCACCGGGGTTTTTGTGGCGGAGGGCCTGCGAAATTATCTCGCCGCGCGGCAATTGGAAAGTATTGGTGGGTTAGTTGGGCAGATAAAAACGGGATATTGAAACCGCATCTCATCTTTGCTTTAAACTTGCCTTGACATGCACCGAAATTATTGTTACATTCAAAACATAGCCGAGTCGCAATCGTTTTAACACTGAAATAGGCAACACATGGCTGCAGCAGCTACTGAGCAAGTTATTGTTGGAAAAATGTCTCTGCCGGAAGCAAACGGCCAGCTCTCCAGTTTCGCGCCACCCCAGAGCTTTGCCTGGCTCAAGCATTTTAGTGCCGCGGAAATCGCCGAATTTTTTGCCGAATTGTTGGAAGCACTGACCCGCAGCCAATTCGCCGGTAACTGGGCCGCAGTTACTGAAGTCATAGAAGCCTGGAAAGCAACGGCGAATGTCAAAGCCGACGCAACGGTCACAAATGAAGTTGATCAGGGTTTGCTGGAATTGGCTCAAGGCCAGGGCAAGAGCTGGGACGAATTGCGCGGAGAATTGGGGCTGTGACCGGAGCGACGCCGTATGTTGTTGAACGTATCGCACCGCGCGCTGCCAATTACTTGGGGCGTTGGCCTCGCAATCAACAGGAAGCCGTCGCTGAAGCTATTCACTATCTTTGCAACACCTCTCCATTTCATCACACCAACCCCACCACCATCAAGGAATTAAAAGGCAAATATAAAGGACAATGGCGATACCGTATTGGCAAAATTCGCATCGTTTATTCGGTTGATCAGAATAGCCGTGCCATTCGTATTGCCGCAATCGACAACCGAGGCGACGTCTATTAGTCATGTCAAGCTCAAACAAAAATTGCATCTTCTGCAAAATCATCCGTGGCGAATTGTCCGGCGCGATTGTTTTTGAAGACGACCACGCGCTGGCATTTTTAGATCACCGCCCGCTTTTTCCGGGACATTGTTTGTTGGTGCCGAAAACGCATTATGAGACGCTGGCGGATTTGCCGGTGAATTTGCTGGCGCCGCTTTTTGCCACTGCGCAGCTTTTGGCGCGCGCGGTTGAAATGGGATTGCAAGCCGAAGGCTCATTTGTGGCCATGAACAATCGCATCAGCCAGAGCGTGCCGCATCTGCACGTTCATATTGTGCCGCGCCGGAAGCACGACGGCCTCAAAGGATTTTTCTGGCCGCGCCAGCCATATAAAAATGACACGGAGATCAGTGAAACGAAAAATTTACTGAAAGCAACGATAGCCCGATTGCAGGGAACATAAGCTGAGACCAGCCGAGGAGAGAGGAAGATGGATTGGAAAAACCTGAGCAAACGCGCCGGCGTGGCCGTGGTCGCGGCGCCGTTGATTCTGTGGGCGGCGTGGAACGGCGGCGTGGCATTTTTTGTGTTCATTGAAATCATTATCGCGCTGGGCATGCTGGAATTCTACAAATTTGCGCAAGCCAAAGGCATGCAGCCGAATCAGCCGTTGGGCGTCGTCGCCGGCTTGATTTTGGGCGCGCAAATTTATTTTCGCGGCAACCAGGAAATCTGGCTGACGGAAATGTTTTTGGTGGTGCTGCTGGTGCTGACCGAGTTGTTTCGCAACAAGGGCAGCGCGCTGCACAACACGGGCGCGACGCTGCTGGGCTTTGCGTATGTGGCGGGCTTGTGGAGTTTCATGCTGCTGCTGCGCGAATTGCCGCGCGCGATCAACAGCGATTACGCCAGCGCCGGCACGTGGATCGTGATGCTGCTGGCCACGATTTGGGTTTGCGATACGGCGGCTTATTTTTGCGGGCTGGCATTTGGCCGGCATAAGCTCTTCGAGCGCGTCAGCCCCAAGAAAACCTGGGAAGGCGCCATCGGCGGTTTGATTTTCGCAATTCTGATGGCGCTGGCCGCGCATTATTGGTTCGTTCGGGATTTGCAGTGGTGGGATGCGATCGTCATCGGTTTTATCGTCGGCACGATCGGCCAGATGAGCGACCTCGCCGAATCGCTGTTCAAACGCGATGCGGGCGTGAAAGACTCCTCCAGCCTCATTCCCGGCCATGGCGGCGTGTTGGATCGCTTCGACAGCGAGATGCTGACCGCGCCGTTGGTGTATTTGTATCTGTTGCTGCGATTAACTTGAAAGTAGATGTTGACTTTTTGCCGAAATACTCTTACATTTTAGCGTCGACAATTTAAGCGCGAGCGCAGCGCTGCAGCCCAGGCACGACTGCAGCTTTTCAATCCCCAGTACAATTCGAACCTTTAGGAGTCGCGATGAGAAGTCCGTATGCGGCAACGCGAGCGAACATTGAGCGCCGGCTCATTTTAGGCATATTGCGCGGCGAGTTGGACGAGGCACAAGCGGAAGTCTGGCGGGAAGCGTTTCGAAGTTTGAGTGATCGTGAGATGGCGCAACTGATACAACAAACGCGCGGCCGGAACCCGCAGCGCGCCACGGCGCTTACGATCCGGTTTTTAATGGAGCATCATTATCCCTTTCGCGAAATGGTTCTGTACGAGACCGATGACGGCTTCAAGCGCCGGATGATGCTCTCCGATTACGTCGACGATTGGAAAAGCTGGTAACCTTCGACTGCGCTCAGGGTGATGCTCATATCGAGCCGCCGGCGCGAAGTGATGTCCTGGTTTTTAGTCATGGTGAGCGGCGTCGAACCATGCAGCTTCGAGAGATTGGTTAATTCATCTTTGCACAAACAACAACATCTCACTCCTGGTGAGGGAGGAACGCATCATGGAAAAAATCTACCCGGTTTGCCAGAAATGCCATTCCGGCGTTTTGGTGCCGCTGTCGGATTATGGCCGCGACGGCGCCGCCATTATCTTCAAAGCCTGGGTTTGCATCAACCCCCAATGCGGCTTCAGCTTGCGCATCGACAACGGGGAGGTGAGCCTCGGCAAAGCGATCGGACATTCGCAAAAGTAAATCGGTTGTTGGAAAGCAACAGCGCGGGTATCAATCAAGCGGTAGCGGCCGGAGGGCGTGGCGAAAATATTTGCCAACTCCTCCGGAGGAGGCGACGTTTGTCTTGCAGCGGCGCCACCGTAGGATTGCATACCCTTTTTTTTGCCGGAGGTGACGATGGCCATTAAAAGTGCAGTGTTTGAAAATCTCCGGGTGAAATTGGTCGTGGGCGCGCTGGCGACGTTGTTTTGGTTTGCCGTGGTCACGGAAAATGTGTATGTGTACGAGGTCGACATTCCGATCGTAGCGATGAACATGCCGGACGGCAAAACGCTGGCCGCCGAGCTGCCGAAAACCGCGCGCGTTCGTTTTGAAGGCAAAGGCCGCGCGTTATTAAATTTGCTGTTCAATCGCGAGGCGCGCGTCGAGCTGGATATTTCCAATATGCGGCGGCGCCACACCTTCGAGCTGCAGCCCCAATTGGTGAATACCCGCCGCAGCGGCGCCGCCCTGACGCCGCTGAAAATTTTGTATCCGGATACTGTTCGCGTGCGACTGACCAATTTGATGGAAAAAGCGGTGCGGGTGGCCGGCGCGGTCAAAATCGCCACCATGCCCGGCTACACCGTGGTGGGGCCGTTGCTTTTTTTGCCGGACTCGATTTTGATTTCCGGACCGGAAGAACTTGTTCGCGCCGTCGACTCCGTTGTCACCGAGCGGAAAGAATTTGTCAACATTCAGCAACGGGTTTCGGCGCATTTGCAATTGCTCCCGGCGCCGCGCCTGCGTTTTTCACCTGCCGCGGTTGAAATGACGGCCGACGTGCAAAAGCTCATCGAAGTGACCCTGCAGGAAATTCCCGTGCAAGTGCACAATGTGCCGGCGTCTTTGCGCATTACCACCGTGCCGTCAACGCTGTCCCTCACCGTCGAGGGCGGAGAAAAACTTTTGCTCGATCTGAAAAGAGAAGACATCGTCGCTTACATCGATTATGCGCGCATTCGCGAGACTAATGCCGCCGGTTACCCGGCTTATATTCGCACGCCGGCAGGCCTCAGGTATCGCGATGCCAAACCGGCCCTGTTTAAATTGATCATCGAGAACACCAATCATGCGTCTGCTCGCGATTGAAACTTCGTGCGATGAAACCGCCGCTGCGGTGATGCACGGTCCGTCGTTGCTCGCCAACACCATTGCGACGCAGGAGATTCATCAGCTTTACGGCGGCGTCGTGCCGGAGCTGGCCTCGCGCGCCCACGTGCAGCGGCTCGTGCCGGTCGTGCAACACACGCTGGCGCAAGCGCAGCTCTCGCCGGCAGATCTGGAAGCCGTCGCCGTCACCTACGGCCCCGGACTCATCGGCTCGTTGCTGGTGGGCGTCAGTTTCGCCAAAGCCCTGGCGCTGCAATTGGGCGTGCCGCTGCTCGGCGTCAATCACATGGAAGGCCATCTTTTCTCGACGAACCTCAAACACGCCGGCCCGGAGCCGCCGTTTTTATCGTTGATCATTTCCGGCGGCCATACGATTTTGACGTATGTGCGAGCCTGGGGACAATATGATATCCTCGGGCAAACGCAGGATGATGCGGCCGGCGAGGCGTTTGATAAAGTCGCCAAAATTCTCGGCCTCGGTTATCCCGGCGGCCCGGCGGTCGAAAAGCTCGCGGCGAGCGGCAATGCGGAAGCGATTCAATTTCCGCAAGCGCGTTTGAAAAATACGGGCGAGCGTTTGGCGTTCAGCTTCAGCGGCTTGAAAACCGCGGTGCTTTATTACGCGCGCAAATTGACGGCGGCGGAATTGGAAAAACAAAAAGCCGATATCGCCGCGTCTTTTCAATTCGCGCTGATCACCGCGCTGGTGGAAAGGGTGGCGCTCGCGCACACGCAATTCCCGGTGCGCGACGTGGCGTTGGCCGGCGGCGTTGCCTGCAATAAAACGTTGCGGCACGCTTTTGCGCAATTTTGCGCCGGACGAAATTTGCAATTGCATTTTCCCGAGCCGATCTATTGCACCGACAATGCCGCGATGATCGCCCGCGCCGCGCAATTTCATCTCGCCAACGGCAAACGCTCGCCGCTCACGCTGGCGCCCGACCCGGGGTTGGTGTTGGCGTGAGGCGGTCCGAAGTCCGAGGTCAAATATCCGAAGTCGATATCAGCGTAAATCCGTGTGATCCGCGTTATCCGTGTTCAAAGCTTTTGCTTTTGGTAATTGATTATGAACTTCGATTTTAAATTTTCCGCTTCCTTCCTATATCCTCTGCTGTTAATCCTGTTCGCCCTCGCATTTACCTTCTTTATCTATCGCGACACCACCCCGCGGGTAACGAACTGGCTGCGCCGGAGTCTCGCGGTGCTGCGCACGTTCGCGCTGGCGCTGGCGCTGTTGTTGTTGTTCGAGCCGGTGTTCACGTTCGGCTTGCAACGCGCGCAGAAACCCACCGTTGCGCTGCTGGTGGATCGTTCGGCGAGCATGAATCTCGCCGATTCGACGCGGCAGCGCGCCGAATTGGTGCGGCAAGCTTTGGCGCAACCGTGGCTGGCGGCACTCAAAAAGCGCGCGGAGGTCGCGAGTTTTTCTTTCAGCGACAGCCTGCGCCGCATGGATCTCGACACGCTGGCGCAAATGCGTTTCACCGGTGACGGCAGCGACCCCGGCGGCGCGTTGTTGACGGCAAAAAAGTTGTTGGCCAATCAAAATTTCGCCGGCGCGATTATGCTGACCGACGGCGCGCAGAACATGGGCGAAAACCCGGCGCGCGTGGCCGAGCAATTCGGCGTGCCGATTATCGCCATCGGCATCGGCGCGGCGCGCGGCACCCGCGACGTTTTTTTGAGCGACGTGGTGACCAACGAAATCGCGTATGCCGAAGCGCGGTTGCCGGTGGAAATCAGCCTCTCCAATCTCGGCTACAGCGGCCGCCGCGCCCGCGTGCGCATTTTTGAGGAAACCCGCGCCGCCGAGGGGGATTCCGGCTCACGAAGAATTTCATTAGAGCAGGAAGTGACCTTGCCGGCGGACAACACGGAGCTGACCGCGCGCTTCAATCTCACCCCGCATCGGGTCGGGCTGAATCGATATATCGCGCAGATCGACACGCTCGCCGGCGAGCTGACGCGCGAAAATAATCGCCGGACTTTTTACGTGCGCGTGTTAAAAAGCAAATTGAAATTGTGGATACTCGCCGGTTCGCCCTCGCCGGATTACAGTTTTCTGCAGCGCACGCTGGCGGCCGATTCCAATTTTCAAACGCAAGCTTTCGTGCAGCGCCCGGATGGGAGTTTTTACAACAACGTTGCCGCGGCGAATCTCGCGGCCAATCTCAATCGCACCGAAGGCAATCCGCTCGACGGCGTGATTATGATCGACTTTCCGCGCCGCGATTCCGACCGCGCGTTGCTCGCGGCGCTGGCGCAGCACTTCACCAAAAAGCAAACGCCGCTTTTTTTTCTCAGCGGCCCCGGCGTTGATTTCGCGGCGCTGTGGCAGTTTCGGCAAGTGTTGCCGCTGGCGGCGCCGCCATCCGTCACCGGCGAGCGTTTGGTAGCGCTGCAACCGGAGCTGGCCGGGCTTGCGCACGCGGTCACGCGCTTCGCGGAAACGCCGGAGGAAAATCGGCGTTTGTGGAGCGAGTTGCCGCCGGTGTTTTGTCATTTGTTCAATGTGCAACCGCTGGCCGGCAGCCAGGTTCTCGCCGCGATCAGCGAATCGGGCCGCAGCGGCATGCCGGTGTTGCTCGCGTTAAAATCCGCCGAGCGCAAAACCGTCACGGTTTTTGCACACGGTTTGTGGCGCTGGCATTTGCTGATGCAGGGCGTCGGCAAAACGCCCGCGGCGTATGAAAATTTAATTCATAACGCCGTGCGCTGGATGGTCACGCGCGAAGATGCGAAGCTGGTGCGTCTCACCAGCAACAAAGAAATTTACCGCGGCGGCGAGGCGATTGAATTGTCGGCGCAGATTTATCATCCGGATTATCGGCCGCGCGAAGGCGCGAACGTGCGCGCGCAGCTCACCGGCCCGAATTTTTCGCAGGAAGTGATTTTGCAGGACGTCGGCGACGGCCTGTATCGCGCGCGCTTGCAAGTGCTCGGCGGCGGCGAATACCAATTTCGCGGCCTCGCCGAACAGAGCGGCCAGCCGCTCGGCGAAGACAGCGGCCGCTTTTCCGTGGAGCCGTTCAGCTTGGAATTTCTCAACACGCGTTTGAACGAGCCGCTGCTGCGTCAAATGGCACAAGCCACCGGCGGCGCGTACGGCAATGTCGACAGCCTCGCGTCATTCGTCGAACGCTTGCCCTTAACCGCGTTATCACGCCGCGAAACGTCGGACTTCGCGCTTTGGGGCCGCGCCCCGGTG